>DASSRO010000274.1:0-3026 GCA_035701745.1 Candidatus Sulfotelmatobacter sp.
GAACCCAATAAAAAGAGGAGGTAGCTTGCGTCCCATGATCCTGGTGCTTTCTCTCGTGCTCGGTCTGTTGCCGTTGGTGGGCGTTGTCTGGATTTTTGTGAGTGGAATGATCGTCCTCTGGCCGTTTTCGGCAACCGTTGACGGACTATTCATGACGCTCATCCTGCTGACCTTGTCGGCGTGCTTCTTGCTGAATGCGTTCTGGGAAATGCGCGATCGCGGGCTGATCGGCAAGAAGAAAGCCGAACCGGCCAAGGCTCCGGCAGCGAAAGCCAGTTAGTGGAAGAGAGTTAAGTATGGCAACCCAAGCAGCAACTTTGACGCGGCCCGTAGGCCGCCCGGCTTCAGCGGGCGTAATGCTACCGGCATTCACACTCTGGTGGCGCGAGATCGTGCGCTTCTACCGGCAACCCACGCGCGTCGTGGGCGTGCTGGCCTCGCCTCTGGTGTTCTGGCTGGTCATCGGCTCGGGCTTCGGAACTTCATTTCGCTCCGGCGGCGGCCCCGGCCAGCAGCATTACCTGGATTATTTTTATCCCGGCGCGCTGATCATGATCGTGCTCTTTACTTCCATCTTCACGATGATGTCGGTGATTGAAGATCGCAAGGAAGGTTTCCTGCTGTCCGTATTGGTCGCCCCCGTTCCGCGCACCGCGATTGTGCTCGGCAAAGTACTGGGTGGCACGACTCTCTCGGCCGTCCAGGGAATGATCTTCTTGATATTCGCCCCGTTTGCCGGGGTTCATCTGCAACTGGCATCCGTTTTGCTGGTTGCCGTAGTAGTATTCCTGGTTTCGTTTTCGCTGACCGCGCTCGGCTTTGCGATCGCCTGGCCGATGGATTCCTCACAAGCATTTCACGGAATTGTGAATCTTTTTCTGATTCCGCTGTGGCTGTTGTCCGGCGCGCTGTTCCCCCTCGCCGGAGCTTCAGGATGGATTCGTTTCATTATGCGCCTCAACCCGCTGACCTACGGAGTGGAGGCGCTGCGCGGCCTCCTGTATCCCGGCGCAGAGACAAGTTTTCCGTTGCCCAGAGCTATGGCGACGCTCGCCCTGTTTTCGCTGGTGATGTTCGGCTTGGCTGTGCTGATGGCAAACCGCCGCACGACAAAGCCTGCCGCGTGATCGCTGGTCCGTCGTTTCGCATTGATCCATGTCCGTCTTGAAACTTAAGATCGATGTCTCCGGAACCGTGGGCGATGCCGCGTGGCGGGAGATTAACCAGTTTGACCAAATCCAGAGCGCCGACTTTGGTCCGCAGTTCGGTAGCGGAGGACGCTGCAATCATCCGCCCGACGCTCCGCACGCCAAAGGCGAATGGATCGGCGCTGAAATCCGCCTCCAAACACCGCTTTTGGCCCAATACGCCATGTCCCACTACCTGGAACAGGAGCGCGTTCTGGATGCCGATGTAGAGTAAACTGCTTTGTCATCACGCGAGCCTGTGAGGATTCCCGTCGCCAACCAAGAGCCCAATCGCCAATAGCCCATGAATGAAAATCTGGAAGCCGTTCCCGCAAAACCGAAGCGCAGCATGTCGCGCACCCAGAAAATTCTTTTCTTCACCACGGGCTGGCTCATCGTCCTCATGCCATTTCTTTTTTGGTGGAGTACCTGGTTCGGCCGTCATCTGACCGACCAACAACTCACCGAATATCTCCACGACGACAAAAAGCCGCGGCACATCCAGCACGCTCTGGTGCAAATGGGCGAGCGCATGGCCGCGCCCAACCAGGCTCAGACCAACGACAGCCGCCACTCAGTCAAACGCTGGTATCCCGACCTGCTACGCCTGGCCAACTATCCGGTAGAAGAGGTGCGCAATACCGATGCTTGGGTGATGGGACAGGACCCGTCCAGCGGGGGTTTTCACGAAGCGCTTCTGAAGATGCTCGCCGATCCCTCCCCAATGGTCCGCGGAAACGCAGCGCTATCGCTGGTACGCTTCGGAGATGCCACCGGCCGTCCGCAAATCGTTGCATTGCTCAAGCCGGCCACAATCAACGCACCTGAGAATGGTCATGTGGTCGATGCCGATCGCCCGGGCACAGCCGTCCATCAAGGCGGACTATTAGCGAAGCTGGTTGCAAGCTCGACCGCTCCGCCCACCGAGATTCGTTCGCCAATTCCGGGACGCATCCGCTCCGTGGCGCAACCGGGCGCGAACGTCATCGCGGGCGCAGAAATCGCAGTGGTCGATCCGGCTACCGATCAGGTGTGGGAAGCGCTGCGTGCGCTGTATCTCGTGGGGCAGGTGGACGACCTGGCGGCGGTGCGCCCCTACGAGCGCGACTTGCCGGACATTTCCAATGATGTGCGTCAGCAAGCGCTGGAGACCGAGAAGGCAATCCAACAAAGAAGCCAGCGCTGACGGGAATGCAGAATCTGGGCTACATCTCTCTCGTGGTCCGCGACTACGACGAGGCCATTGCGTTCTTCACGGGGAAGCTCAGCTTTCGCCTGGTTGAAGACAGCGCAGCAATTGATCGGGACGGGCACTCCAAACGCTGGGTTCTGGTGGCTCCGGCGGACTCTACCGGCACTCATCTGCTTCTGGCTAAAGCGTCCACGCCCGAAGAGATCAGCCGCATCGGCAACCAGACCGGGGGACGCGTCTTCCTGTTTCTACATACGGACGACTTCTGGCGGGACTATCGCGACATGACAAAGCGCGGTGTGAGGTTCCACGAGACTCCGCGCGAAGAACCGTACGGCACGGTCGCGGTATTCGAAGACCTCTACGGCAACAAGTGGGACTTGCTGCAGCTAAACGCCAAGAGCTAAAGGCTAAGAGCTGTATTTCTAGATCGCCATCGGCCCCACTTCTTTTTCCACCTCGGCGGTATCGACCATGACGATCGCGTCCCACGGACATCCGTCCAGGAAGCAGCCATCCGGGCCTTTGCTCAGGCATTTCTTGCAGCCGATGCAAAGAATGGGATCGATCTGGATGCGCCCGAACGGCGGATGATCTTCGTCGGGCACCCAGAACATGCAGTCTTCCACCGGACAATATTCCACGCA
>DASSRO010000275.1:0-7341 GCA_035701745.1 Candidatus Sulfotelmatobacter sp.
TCGCCGATATAGCCGCAACCCACGAGCACAGCACACGCGCAGAGAAGTGAAATGTGCGGAGCCCGCATTGCCTAAAGGATGTACCGGCTCAGGTCTTGATCTTTCACGATGTCGGTGAGCATCTTGCGGACATATTCGGCATCGATCATGACGTGCTCGCCCTTTTTCTCGGGCGCATCGAAGCTCAATTCATCCAGTACTCGCTCCATGATCGTGTGCAGGCGCCGCGCTCCGATGTTCTCCGTACTCTCATTCACGCGAAAGGCGAAGTGCGCAATTTCATCCAGTGCCTCCGGGGTGAACTCCAGCTTCACGCCTTCGGTTTCCAGCAGCGCCGTGTACTGTTTCACCAGCGACGATTTTGGCTCGGTAAGAATCCGCACGAAATCTTCCATGGTCAGCGATTGCAGTTCGACGCGAATCGGGAAGCGGCCCTGCAGTTCGGGAATCAGGTCGCTCGGCTTCGATACGTGAAACGCGCCCGCTGCGATAAAAAGAATGTGATCGGTGCGCACCATGCCATAACGCGTATTCACCGTTGTGCCTTCGACGATGGGCAGAATGTCGCGCTGCACTCCTTCGCGGGAAACGTCCGGCCCGTGGCCGCCTTCACGGCCGGCGATCTTGTCGATTTCGTCGAGGAACACGATGCCGGAGTTCTCCACGCGGTCAATCGCCATGCGCGTTACCTGGTCCATGTCGATCAGCCGCTGTTCTTCTTCTTGAATCAGATACTCGAAGGCCTCATTGACCTTCATCTTCCGCTTCTTGGTGCGCTGCCCGAAGATGTTCGGCAACATGTCCTTAATGTTGACGTCCATCTCCTCCACGCCCTGGTTGGTGAGAATTTCAAACGACGGAAAATTGCGTTCGCGCACGTCGATCTCGACGGTGCGGTCATCCAGTTTGCCTTCGCGCAACTGCTGCCGCAGCTTTTCGCGAGTGCGGCTCGATGATTCCGCCAGCGAAGTGCTGCCGTCAATCACCACGCCGCCGGACGTCGAAGTTCCGTCCGCCCGCGGCGGCGGCGAAGGCGGCAGAAGAATATCCAGCAAGCGCTCCTCCGCATTCAATTCCGCCTTGTCGGCAACGTCTTCCAATTTTTCTTCGCGCACGTTGTCGATGGCGATCTCGACCAGGTCGCGCACCATCGACTCTACGTCGCGGCCCACGTACCCGACTTCGGTGAACTTCGAGGCTTCGACCTTCAGAAACGGCGAATTCGCCAGTTTCGCCAGCCGCCGCGCAATCTCCGTCTTGCCCACGCCGGTGGGCCCGATCATGATGATGTTTTTCGGAATGATTTCTTCCGCGAGCTCAGGAGTGAGCTTCTGCCGGCGCATGCGGTTGCGCAGCGCAATGGCCACGGCGCGCTTGGCGTCCTTCTGGCCAATCACGTGTTTGTCGAGCTCGACAACAATCTCGCGCGGCGTCAGTTCGTCCAGCGTAAGCTGTTCTTCTTCGGCGGATGAGGGAAGATAAATGGCCATAAAGTCGGTTCTCAGTTCCCAGTTCTCAGTTCTCAGTCCAGCAGCAAAGTTTCTTACTGAGAACTGAGAACCGAGAACTGAGAACTAAAGTTCTTCTATCGTTACCTTGTCATTGGTATAGATGCACATTTTGCCGGCAATCTTCATGGCTTCTTGGGCAATTTCATGGGCGGAGAGTTGTGTGTGTTCAGCCAAAGCCTGCGCGGCGGCCTGCGCGTAAGGTCCGCCGCTGCCGATGGCTGCCACCGCCCCGTCGGGCTCGATCACGTCGCCTTGCCCGCTGAGCAGATACGTCTGCTCTTTGTCCGAAACAAGCAACAGCGCTTCCAGGTGCCTCAGAAACTTGTCGGTACGCCAGTCGCGGGCCAGCTCCACGGCGGCCCGTCCGAGATTTCCGTGATACTGCTCCAGCTTGGCCTCGAAGCGGCTGAATAGAGTGAATGCGTCTGCGGTCGAACCCGCGAATCCCGCGACGATCTTGTCGTTATACAGCCGCCGGATCTTCTTGGCCGAGTGCTTGATCACCGATTCGCCAAGCGTAACCTGGCCGTCGCCGGCGAGAACGACTTTTCCGTTCCGCCGGACCGACAAAACGGTCGTCGATCGTATCAGTCTCTTCGTAGTCATGAGCGCAATTTTTCATTATAGCAGCGCCTTGCGATGGCCCTGCCCGGCGCCGCCAAAACCCGCATTTTCTGCCATTTACAGAGTGCTTCGGTAACCCGTGCGCCGATTACTGCTGTGATATTTACCCGCATCGCTTGGGCCCGTAGTTTGTAACTCATGCGCCAGTGTGCTGCTGTGCTCTGTCACGACGAACGGTCTCTGCAAACCTTGCAATCCACCCTCGACGAGTTGGGAATCGAATTGGTGAAATGCCCTTCCGGGCAGGAAGCGTTGGAAATGGCCATGACCGGCCGCGGTTCGACGCTGATTGTCGACTTCGATTTACCGGGCTCCCAAGAGGTGATTCGAATGGCGTCGCTGTTGCCGCCCGGACAAAAACCCGTGCTGCTGGCCGTCGCCAGCCGGGCCTGGCCCGGAACCGGCCAGGCTTTTCAGTCTGGCGCCAGCCGCATTCTTTACCGGCCTCTCGACGCCGCGCAGTTGAAAGATGCCTTGCAGGCCGAGAAAAAAAATAGGACAGCGAATCGTCGCAAGTCCACGCGTTACGAGGTCAAGACCGTAGTCCATCTGGACCTGCCAACCGGGACGCTTCCCGGAATCAGTATCGACATTGGCGAACACGGTCTCGCGGTGCAATGTGCGGAGCCAGTTCCAGTCGCGTCGAACTTGGCTTTCCGCTGCGTTCTGCCCGGAACCGATTTCACACTGCAAGGTCACGCTGACGTGATCTGGGCCAGCGACCAGGGCCGCGCCGGACTATTCTTCTCCAAGCTGAGTCCGGCCGCGCGCAAACAGCTGAAGCGCTGGCTCGCCAGGCGCAGCGCCCACAGCAAACACAAGAATACGGTGCACGATCTGATGCCGCCCGAAGACGCCAACGTTTCGTTCTCCGTCTCGGAATAACACGCAAACTGGCGGGGATCTTCGTCGCGGCGAAGGCCTGTGCGACTTTTCGCCCGTCGATCCGCGAAGCGGCGCGAGGGTGAGGCGCGCCGCATAGCGAACCATTGCTGACTTCCAACGAGGGACTTCAACTTCTTAGCAAAGGACGGGTGAGGCAGGTGGGTCCGCCGCTGCCGTTGATGCAGAGTTCGCTGCCGGGAAAAGTGCGAACCTCGAATCCAGCGTGGCGCAGGCGGGCGTTGGTCTTGCCATTCTCTTCGATTGCGAGCAGGCGCTTGTTGCCAAGGGCGAGCACGTTGCAGGCAAGCGTGTCCCGCTCGGAGTCGTCGATCTGCACGAATCTGAAACCGCGCGACTGCAGCAAGTCGACGGTCTCGACCGCCAACCAGGGAAGATCGACCAAAGCAGTTCGCTCGTCGAGCAGGCTGATCAACGACATCAGGTGCAGGCAGGCCGAAGGTCCGGGCCCGTAGGGCAGCGGCGCAGACAGGACTTGCACTCCTTTAGGCGCGAGCAGGGCGCGCATTTGCGCAATGCCCGCGGCGTTGGTGCGGTAACCGTGGCCGATGAGCAGCGTTTTGGAATCGAGCCAAAGGATGTCGCCGGCCTCGGTGGTTCCCGGCGTCACGATTTCGGCCAGAGTGGGGATTGCCAGCCGCGAACAGAACGCAGCTTGATGCCTGCCTTCGAACACGCGATTCGATTTGCCGGGACGCATTGCGATCAAACCGAAATCGGTCGCAAGAGAAGCGTCGTGGGCATACACGGCGTCGAGGGAGAGTTCTGGCGCGGCGTCGAGCTCGATAATTTCCGCGCCGGCGGTCGCGAGTTCGCGGCAGAGAGTTTCGTGTTGCGATTGGGCGACCGCGAAATCAGGAGCGTGATGGTAACCGAAGTCGCGCCAGTGGGCGGCAGTTTTCGGGAGATTCCATCCCGCGGTTTTCGGCGAGCATACGAGAACGCGTTGGAGCTCGCCGACCATGGAGTGTCCATTGAAAGCGGTTTGGGTGGATGTGGGCAGAGGAGTCTCCTGACTTGGATGATTTTAAGGCAGGGGCGGGGAATGCGGAAAGTGAGTGCAGTTTCTTTCGCCCCTGCGGGGCTGGTTTTATCGGTCCCCGGCGACCCACGGCTTTCGCCGTGGGCTGCATTCTTGCGCCGCTTCACGGCTACGCGGGGGCTGCCGACATTGCCGTTGCGAGCCAGGATCGCCAGCAGAGTTACATGCTTTTTGCGCGTGCAGTCGCTGTTCATCGGCAATTAGGTCTCGAATCTGCGAACCGTCTGCGATTATCGCGACTCCGAGCGGAACGGAATCAGCGCCCGCAGCCGCGCGTCCCGCATGTACAGGCCTCCCCAGGCCAGCATGCCAAGAATCACCGGCATCGGATATGTGGGATCGGCCACCCGCAGAGTCGTGATCGTCGCGCCGCCCAGAAGCCCAGTCATCAGGATCGCGCCCAGCACGGCAGTCCGCGGAATCAGGTAAACCACTACGCATAGCAGTTCGATCGTTCCCACCGGAATAATGAGCCGCTCGGGAACTCCAGCCCTGGCGAATCCCTCCACAACCGACGGAAGCCTCATCAACTTCATGACGCTCCCCAGCAGAATCAGCATTACGGGCAAAGCGCTCATCACGCGCCCCGTCCACAACATGGTCTTCGAATTCACTGCCGCTGCCTGCATCAGTCCTCCGATTCGAAATCGCTGGAAGGCGGGATTCCCCCTCCAGCGGTAGAGTCTACGCCTTCGCCCGAGGCCGGAAGCACAACGAGTCATTCAGCCCTTGCCCTCGGAGTTAGTATGATGGAACTGCACTTAAGAAAACTTTTTCGTGGAAAGGGCCTCGGATGCCAGTTCGTTACCCGCGAACCCTGCTCGCGTTCTTCGCCGTCACAATCGCCACACTCCAGGTGGCAGCGCAGACCGCAGTCCCTTCACAGCCGGTGGTGACCCTCGATGCCGTCACGGCCTCTCATCCGCTGCGCGATGGCATTGAACTGCAGGCGGCCTCCGCGACCCTTCGCATCACCGCGCTGCGCGACGACATTGTTCGCGTGCGCATTTCTCCCGACAGCAATCTCCCCGAAGACGCTTCCTGGGCCGTTCTTCCCGAGTCCCGCAGCAAATCCGTGGACGTGAAACCGACCGACGACTCCTCAGCTGTCGGTTTCCGCACCGCCGCGCTCGAGGTTCGCGTGGAGCGCAATCCGCTCCGCATTGTCATCCGCGATCTTGCTGGAAAAATCATCTCCGCCGATGCGCTCGGCCGTCCCATGAAGTTCCAACTCGGCGGCTTCTCCGTGTCCCGCCAAATGCCGCGCGATGAGCACTATTTCGGCCTCGGCGACAAGGCTGGATCGTTCGATCGCCGCGAGCAGGCCTTCACTCTCTGGAACACCGACGTCGGCCCGCAGGAATCCACCGACCCGCTTTACAAGAGCATTCCCTTTTTCCTCGCGATCAACGGCACTCACAGTTACGGAATTTTTCTCGACAACACCTGGCGCACCTGGTTTGACTTCGGCAAGCGCACACGCGACGTGTATTCCTTCGGCTCCGAGGGCGGCCCGCTCGACTATTACTTCCTCTACGGCCCCTCGCCGAAACAAGTCGTTGAGGGCTACGCCTATCTCACCGGAACGCCGCCGCTGCCTCCGCTGTGGTCGCTCGGCTTCCAGCAGTCGCGTTACAGTTACGCGCCGGAATCCCAGATTCGAGAGGTCGCCACTCGTCTTCGCACCGACAGAATTCCCTCTGACGTCGTCTACCTCGACATCGACTACCAGTACAAAAATCGCCCCTTCACCGTCGATCCCAAAGCCTTTCCGAATTTTCCCGGGCTGGTTTCCGACCTGCGCAAGCAGCATTTCCATCTGGTCAACATCACCGATCTGCACATTGCGCATGTTCCGAACCAGGGCTATGCGCCCTATGACTCCGGCGAAGCGGGCAGCCAGTTTGTGAAGAATCCCGATGGCTCCGAGTTTGTCGGGATCGTGTGGCCGGGCCCCGCTGTGTTTCCGGATTTCACCCGCGCTCAAACTCGCGAGTGGTGGGGCGGCCTATATCGCGACTTTGTGCAAGACGGCGTCTCCGGCTTCTGGAACGACATGAACGAGCCTTCGGTCTTCGATGGACCCGGCAAGACCATGCCGCTCGATACGGTTCATCGCATCGAGGAGCCAGGATTTGCCACACGCGCCGCGACTCACGCCGAGATTCACAACATCGTCGGGCTGGAAAATGCCCGCGCCACGTTCGAGGGCCTGCTCAAATTGCGTCCCGACGAGCGCCCTTTTGTTTTGACCCGCGCCACTTACGCCGGAGGTCAGCGTTACGGATTCACCTGGACGGGAGACAATTCCGCCACGTGGAATCATCTTCGCCTCGCCACGCAGATGGTGCTCAATCTCGGCGTCAGCGGAATTTCTTTTGTGGGCGCCGATGTCGGCGGCTTCAACGGTTCGCCCCCGCCCGCACTGCTGACTCGCTGGGTGGAACAGGCTGCATTCTCGCCCTTCTTCCGCGATCACGCCACGAAAGGCAGCTTGCCGCACGAAATCTGGAACAGCGGCCCCGAGCAGGAAGCCGTTCGCCGCCACTACATCGAGACTCGTTACCGACTGCTGCCTTACATTTATGCCTTGGCGGACGAGTCCTCGCGCACCGGACTTCCGCTCATGCGCCCCATCTTCCTCGAGTTTCCGGAAATTTTCGCGCCCAACTCCGACGGCTTCGACCATCTCGACACCGAGTTCCTTCTCGGCCCCAGCTTGCTCGTCGCGCCGCCGCCCTTTGGCGAGATGATCGACGACTATGCTGTGTCTCTCCCGAGAAAGCACGAATGGTACGACTTCTGGACTGGCCTCAAGGCGCCGTTTTCGCCCCAGCCGGCGCCGATTGCGGCAGTCGTGACCGCGCTCAACGTGGGCGCCGAAGTTGCCGCACCTCGTCCCATTCATCCGCCTCTCGAGACTTTGCCCGTGTATGTTCGAGACGGCAGTATCTTGCCGCTTCAGCCCTTGATTCAGAACACCGACGAGACTCCCAGCGGACCGCTCGAACTCCGCGTCTATCCTGGCCCGCAATGCAGCGGTTCGATTTATCTCGACGACGGCCACACCCTGCGCTACCAGAAAGGCGAATTTCTCCGCCAGAATTTCACCTGCCAGGCCGACGCCAATTCCGTCCACCTGACGTTTCACGCGCGCGAGGGTTCGTACACGCCGTGGTGGAAGTTCATTGAGGTGGTGGTATACGACTGGCCGTCCGCCCACGCCGAGGCAAAGTTTTCCAGCAGCACATATCCGCTGAA
>DASSRO010000276.1:0-27399 GCA_035701745.1 Candidatus Sulfotelmatobacter sp.
TTCGCCGACGGCGATGGCCCTGAAACAGCAACTGCTGCCCGAGAACATCAAGCAGTTTGAGGCCGCGCTGAAGTCCATTGGCCTGGATCCGGAAAAAGACGTCGATACCCTCACCTTCGCGTCGTTCCATGCCGGAAAGCAGGGCGTGAAGACAGTGGGTGTCGCGGCCGGTCCATTCGACAAAAAGACCATTCTCAAGAAGATGAAGCTGCAAAAGTTTGTGCCCAAAAAATACGGGACGTCAGACCTCTATCCCATGGACGGCGGCTTCGTGATGAGTTTTCTGGACGACAGTACGCTTCTTTTCGGCGACGGAACCTCCATTCGCGTCGCACTCGATACCAGCAACGGCCAGGTTCTAGGCTTGGATACGAATGGCGATATGGCCGACATGATGTCGAGCGTCGATTCGGCGCCGGTCTGGAGCATTCTCGACCAGCAGGGCACGCAGAACGCTATGCACTCCGCCATGGGCGACGCGTCGCAAATTGCCGATTACGACACGGTCAAGAAACGCTTGCTCGGCTCGCGGTACACGTTGAGCTTCACCAGCGGCGTCAACTTCGATATGACGGTGATCACTTCTGATACGACGACTTCGTCAACCGTTTCGTCGCTGCTGAAGGGCTACATGCTCTATAAGAAGTTGAGTGCTACGCCGGCGGAAAAAATTGCCGTCGAGAATACCACGGTCGACTCCGACGGGCCCAACGTACAGTTGCACTTTAAGGCCAACGATCAGCAGTTTCAGTCCCTGATGCACTCGGAACTATTCGCGGCTGTCACTCACTAGCGCGAAAATCGGAATGCCCATCCTCTCGCTACAACGCGAGAAGGTGGGGCCTTCCTCTCACTACTTCTTCTGTGTGTCGCGCTTCTGTGCTGCCCAACCTTCTTTCACGATCTGGTGGGCGCGGCCTATGGCAAGTGAATCCGCCGGGACGTCTTCCGTAAGGCACGATGCTGCCCCGACGTATGCCCCCTTGCCCAGGCGAATCGGCGCGACCAGCGTACTGTCGCTGCCGACAAATACTCCGTCTTCTATCGTTGTTTTGTGCTTATGAACTCCGTCGTAATTGCAGGTAATCGTTCCGGCGCCGATGTTGACGCCGGCGCCGATCTCGGCGTCCCCCAGATAGGTCAAGTGATTGGCCTTTGATCCTTTGCCGAGTTTCACTTTCTTAGTTTCGACAAAGTTCCCCACGTGCGCGCCTTCACCGATCTCGGTCCCCGGCCGGATTCGCGAGTAAGGGCCGATCACCGCTCCTGCGCCGATCTGCGCGTCGTCCATGATGCATCCGGGAAGAATCGTGACGCCATCGTCAATCTCCACGTCGCGAATTACGCTGTAAGAACGTACGCGGCAAGCGCTTCCGATGCGGGTCTTTCCCAGCAGCTGCACGTACGGTTCGATCACGGTGTCGGCGGCAATTTCCACGCCGGTGTCGACGACGCAGGTAGCCGGATAAAAAATCGTCACACCGTCCGCCATCAGTTGACGACACTTGGCGAGCCGCATCTTTTCGTCGATCTCCGCCAGTTCCGCGCGCGTGTTTCCGCCCAGCACTTCGCTCGCGTCACCTGTCTTAAAGGCAACCACCCGCTGGCGAGCTTTGCGCAGCACTTCCGCCATATCGGTCAGGTAATATTCTCCGTGGGCGTTGGCCGTTGAGAGTTTTCCGATGTTCGCATAAAGGTCCTTGACCGCGAAAACGTAAAAGCCAGAATTGATCTCGCGAATCTTTTTCTGCTTCGGGTTTGCAGCCTTTTCCTCGACGACAGCCTGCACTTCGGCGCTCCGCGCGGACTTCCGCAAAACCCGGCCATAGCCTGTCGGGTTCTCCAACTGTGCGCTCAGCAGCGTCATGGCTGCCTGTTCTTCCAGATGAAAATTGCGCAGCCGGCCAATTGTTTCCGGCGTAATCAGGGGAGCGTCTCCCGAGAGCACCAGGACGTGGTCGTATCCCGCCAGAGCCTCGCGAGCCACCATGAGGGCGTGTCCGGTGCCGCGCTGCTCCCGCTGCAGCACAAAATTGACGCCAGTGTGCTGCATGGCCTTGCGCACCCGCTCGGCCTCATGGCCGATGATTGCATAAACGTCGTGCGCGGGAATCATGTGTCTCGCAGCCTCAATCACGTGCTCCAGCAGCGGCTTGCCGCCCACTTCATGTAACACTTTAGGAAGTTGCGATTTCAGCCTTGTCCCCTTGCCCGCCGCCATGATGGCGACCGCAAGCCGCGGGTTCGCCGAATCCCCCGAACCATAGGGAGAAAGAGAAGAACTGCGTTTATTTGAGGATGCCGCCCGAGGAGTTCCGCGTGTCGATTTGTTCATTCGCCTCAATATACCGCGAGTGTGAGGCAATGGCTATTTCCAGGCTTATGTCCTAAAATGCCCAGCGGAAAAATTCGCGGCGAAAACGGCCGCGTTCATTACGGAGAGTTACACGCATGCCCAAGTACGTCATTGAACGCGACATTCCAAACATCGGTAATGTCACTCCGGAGCAGGTCATCGCCATCTCACAAAAGTCCTGCAGCGTCTTGAACAACCTCGGTCCCCAGATCCAGTGGCTGCATAGTTATGTGACCCAGGACAGAATCTATTGTGTCTACATTGCGCCCAATGAGGAAATGGTGCGGGAGCATGCCAGGCAAGGCGGGTTCCCTGCCAATCGCGTTTCCGAAGTCAAGCAAGTTATTGATCCCACCTCGGCCGAAGCCTGATCTGCGCTAAAGTCCAAGACCTCCGTCGACCGCCAGAATCTGTCCGGTAATGAACTGCGGCGCTGTCGCAAAGAACAGGACGGCCGCGGCAATCTCGTCGTCCCTCCCGTTTCGCGCCATGGGAGTCTGCTTGGCCATCCGCCGCATGAACGCAGCCGCAGACTTCTCTCCCAGATCGATCATCCCCGGAGCGACCGCATTCACCGCGATTTCCGGGGCCAGTGCCTTGGCCATGACTTTCGTCAACATGTGAAGGGCCGACTTCGAGGAGCAGTAGTGGGCATGCGTAGGCCACGGCCTGAGGCCGCCGAGCGATCCCATATGGATGATCTTGGCCTCAATTTTTTGACCCTTCCCGCGGCTTCTGCGCATCCACTTCAGGGCCTCGCGCGAGACCAGAAAAGGGCCACGCGTATTGGAGGCAAAAATCGCATCCCACTGCCGCACTGTCAACTTCTCGAACTCAGCGGTTTCATAGTTCGCGGCGTTGTTTACCAAAACATCAATGCGCCCCAGCTCACGGCCGACCTCTTTCATCATCGCCCGAACGTTGGCCTCATCAGTGACATCACAGCGCAGGGCGAACGCGCGCACTCCCAATCCCGACAGGTCCACGACGGTTTCTCGCGCTTCCCGGGCGGAGTTTCGGAAGGTAATGGCGACGTCCGCGCCAGCTCGCGCTAAAGCAAGTGCCGACGCCCGGCCCAAACGCCGAGCCGCACCGGTAACAAGCGCGGTTTTTCCCCGAAGAGGTTTTGCCTGAGGATCCTGCATGCAGGGATTCTACCGCCTCCCCCTTGGTTGGCAAGCTTGCTTCTGTGTGTGTGGGATTAGAATCGCAGCTTCACTTATCTGCGCTCCGGAAAATGGATTTCAAATTCTCGACGAGTTGGACCGCCTCTTCTGACTTTAAAACAATAGCGCTGGCCTGCTGTGTCGCCCCGGGCACGAGTGCCGTTTTATCGGTGACCACAATTATTACAGGCACCTCGGGTTGCAGACGCTTCAACTCCCCGGTGATGAGTGCAGACTCCGAGCCGTCTTCATTCAAGTCGATGACGACCGCATCTGCGCCTTCGCGAGAAAAGCGAAGAATTCCTTCGTGTCCACTGCCTGAACTCAGCACCGTCCAGCCGTGCTCCCGCAGACGCAGGCAACGCAGATTCAAATGCACTGGATCATTCCCAATACAAAGAACAGACCTCGCAACTCGTTTCGTCACCGGCATCGCCAGTCCTCTCACCACGAGTTTTTGCAAAGCCCCGAGTTTCGCCCTTTTATCGTTGATATCACATCCTCACCCTACCCGCTGTGAGTTGAATCACTCCGGGGGCGCGAGGTCCAACCACTGGACCTCCTGAATCTACTGATTGTTCATCCGATTCTTTTGTTGCTGGAAAAACCGCAGTTCTCCGCGCTAGAATCTGGACCGCATGCCAGACCCCCGCACCGTCATCGTCTATTCCCGCAAAGGATGTCACTTATGTGAAGTGGTGAAAGAGAGCTTGTCCAAGCTTTCGCGCCGCGGAGGATTCACCTGGCAGGAAGTCGATGTCGACTCCGACTCCGAACTTCGCCGTCAGTTTAACGACGAAGTTCCGGTCGTTTTCATTGATGGTCGCAAGGCCTTCAAATACCGCATGGATGAACAGGAATTTCTCCGCAAGCTCGTCAGTTAACTGGTCCCGTTGGAGAACACTTCGTTCCGCCGCTCCGTGCGTTTACAATTCCTACCGGCATGCTGCGCACCCAGCTCTACGCCGATCCGCACAATCTTTTTCTGCACGACGTTATTCTCGACTCCTGCCGCCGCAACGCGCCCAAGACGGCGTTGGTCGACACCTCGTGCGGCCGCCGGTTCACCTTCGCCGAATACGGGGACGCTGTCGAGAGCGTGGCCCGCGGTCTGGTCGCGGCGGGGATCAAGCCCGGTGACGTGCTTGCAATCTTCCTGCTGAACTCCTGGGAGTTCTGCGTTGCCTACCACGCCGCCACGCTAGCAGGCGCGATCCCCACCTTGCTTAACCCCACTTACCGCGAGCGCGAAGTCCTCTACCAACTACAAAACTCCGGTGCTGTCATGTTGATCACCGATGGCGGAAACATTGACGGCATTAGCCTCGCAGGCTTGGCCAGTCTCCGGCGCGTCTACACCACCCGGCAGCCTGCATCGGGCGCCGAGCCTTTCACTAACCTGTTTTATGGAGGAATTGGGGCTTACCCCAAGCCAGACCAGTCTTCTGAACAGACCCTCGCCGCGCTTCCCTACTCCAGCGGCACCACCGGCCTGCCCAAAGGAGTCATGCTCTCGCACTTTAATCTCATCGCAAATGTCTACCAGTTAATCGGGCCCAACGGTTCGGCGCTCAATTCGCGCGACAATATTCTCTGCTGCCTTCCGCTCTACCACATCTACGGATTGAACGTGATTCTGAATCCCGCCCTGATACTGGGCGCGAAGCTTGTCCTGGTTCCGCGCTTTAACGTGCAGGCGCTTTTGAAGCTTCTTGTGGATGAGGCCATTACGACGGCGCCGCTGGTGCCGCCAGCGATCAACGCCCTTTGCCAAGCGGCCGAGGCGGGACAATTTCCCCGCGATCATCACGTTCTCTGGATCAAGTCTGGAGCCGCGCCTCTCGCTCCCGATCTGGCTCGTCGCTTCACCGCTCTCACCAACATTCCCGTGTGCCAGGGATACGGCATGACTGAGGCGTCTCCGGTCACGCACGTCGGTTTTCTTGAGCCGGAACTTTATCGTCCCGACTCCATTGGACATCCCGTCGCTGCCACCGATTGTCGAGTCCTGTCGCAGTACTACATCGATTCCGGCGAAACTCCCGAGGACTTGACGGAAGCGCCTTGCGGCTTGCCAGGAGAACTGGTGATGCGCGGCCCGCAATTCATGCAGGGCTACTGGAAGGAACCGGAAGCGACGTCCGCGGTTCTGCGCGACGGCTGGTACTGGTCCGGCGACATTGTCACTCGCGACCGGGAAGGTTTCTACCGCGTAGTGGACCGCCGCAAAGAGATGATCAAGTACAAAGGCTTCCCGGTTGCGCCGGCCGAAGTTGAAGCCGTGTTGCTGGAGCACGCCGCGGTTAAAGAGTGCGGAGTAGTCGGCCGAGCCGACGCCGCAGCGGGAGAGATTCCGGTCGCCTTCGTCGCCTTGCGCGACGGATTTGTGGAAAGCTCCAAGCTGGGAGAAGAGCTCTGCGCTTTCGTCGCCGACCGCCTTACCCATTACAAGCAGCCGCGCGAAGTGCACTTCGTGGATGCCGTTCCCAAGACTGCCTCGGGCAAAATCCTGCGACGCGAATTGCGCAAGTCCATCGCGTAAGCCGCCGCCGCTCGCACGGCGCCCAACCAACGCCTTACCAAGAAGTAACACGCTTTTGACATTCCGCTGACAATCCCTCGCGTCCTCCGTCCCAAACTGATTTCCGGCACGCCACACAAAGGCTTCGCTCCCAGAGCGTGCGTCCGCAGATGTCCAGCCCAACAAGTCGTTTGCGGGGTGGCGGCGCGGAAACCATCATTCCAACTCGCTTGGCATTGCCATAGGAGGATTGTCATGAGTTTGTCACACTTGAAGATGGCGGCGTGCTCAGCCCTGCTCGCCGTCGCCGGCACGCTCTGTGCTCAGGCCCAGAGAGGTCATTCCACCAACCAGGGTCAAGTTTCCGTCGTAGCCTCCACGGTTCCAGCGAATGGTGACGTAAATCCGTATGGCACCTTTCGCATTCCGCGAAGCTCTGGTTCACTGGTCCAGGGAAATATTCTGATTAGCAATATCAACAACAGCAATAATCTGCAGGGAACTGTTACGACCCTCGTGCAGGTCGCGCCGGAGGGCAGCACCAGCCTGTTCGCCCAAATCGACCCCAGCAATTTGCCTGGACCCTGCATCGGCGGCGTTGGCTTGACCACTGCCTTAGTCGTGCTACAAACAGGTTGGGTCATCGTAGGCAGCTTGCCCACCACAGATGGAACGGCAGCAACCGCACAAGCTGGCTGCTTGCTGGTGCTCGACGACCATGGCAATGTGGCGGAGACGTTTTTCGGTTCCCTCATCAACGGTCCCTGGGATATGACCGTCTGGGACGCGGGCAGCTTTGCTGATTTGTTCGTGACCAACGTCTTGAACGGTACTGTGGCTGCGGGCGGCAACGTTGTGCACCAGGGAACCGTGGTTCGGCTGGCGCTTGATATTAGATCCGGCTCTGCGCCCAGTTTGCGCTCGATCACGGTGATCGGCTCTGGATTCTCAGAGCGGACCGATCCAGCAGCGCTGGTTATTGGACCAACGGGATTGGGCATCGACGCCGATGCCGATACGCTTTACGTCGCCGACAGTCTCAACAATCGTATTGCGGCCATTCGGCACCCGGTGTTCCGCGAAACCTCCGCTGGGACCGGAAGAACGGTCTCGCAAGGCGGCACTCTCAACGACCCTCTGGGTCTTGCGATGGCGCCGAATGGCAATATTCTGACCGTCAATGGCAACGATGGTTTTCTGGTCGAGACCACGCCCGAGGGTCGCCAAATCCACAGCGTACTCTTGGACAATACTGGCAATCCACCCGGCGCCGGCGCGCTGTTTGGGTTAGTCGCCGTTCGCGGTGCGGGCATCTACTTCGTCGACGATGCCAGCAATACTTTGAATCTCTTCCACTGAAACGACTAGGTGCCCCACCCCTGCTCGCGTCTTTCGTGAGGGGGTGGGGTTTGTGATTTCAAGTTCACTGAGCCGAACTGTTCTTCTTCTCTCCACTCTCCCCCGGCAACTTCTGCTTCACAAAGAAATTCCAGATCACTTCGTTCGCGTTCGGATCGGGGCTGGTCTTTCCGATCGTCTTCTCGACTTCGTACTGCTCTCCGCCCGGCCAGGTATTTCCCGCGCCTTTCACGCTGTAGAGCACAACCTGCGCGTTGTCGTGGCAGCCGTTGTAGGTGTCGACGTGGGTTTCCATGCCGCCTTTTTCGTGGGAAGGCAACTTGCTCTTCTCGGGCTTTTCCTCGCAGCGGTCGATCTTGGCCCATGCCTTCGCACTATCTTCCACCGAAACGACCGAAAGACTCAGGTTATGCTCGGTACCACCTCCGTAAGGAACCACGGGGTCGGAGGTGCCATTGATCATCAGCATCGACACCGGCCGGGGAGGCAGGCAGATCATGGTCTTCGGCATCGCTGCCCCCACAGCTGCGACGGCGGCAAGCCGGTCGCCCAGGGCGCATCCCAGGCGCAGGCTCATGAATCCGCCTTCCGAAATACCCGCGGCGTAAATTCGCGACGTGTCCACTGAAAACTTCATGGGCAACTGGTCCAGCATCTGGTTGAAGAAAGCAATGTCATCTGCGGGAGCCGCCCTATGCTCCTCGGGCTGGCCTCCTTGCGGCTGCTGTTGTCCGCCGCCCCGCGGATAGCCGCCACCACCGCCTGGATATCCACCACCACCTCCTCCCGGATACCCACCGCCACCTCCGCCCGGATATCCACCGCCACCATACCCGCCGCGCCGTCGACCCGGCCCCATGGGCATCGATCGCCGCTCTTCCGCTCGCACTCCCACATTCCAGCGCCCGTGCAGCGCATACGGGTAGACGGCGATCACGCCGTTCTTGTCCGCCAGTTCATTGAAGCGCGTCAGGCGCTCAATGTCCTCCGGATCCTGATTCATCCCATGCAACAGGATCACGACGGAATACTTCTGCTGAGGATCGTAGCCCCTGGGCAACCTGACCATAAAGTTGCGGTCTACGTCGTCGACCGTCACTTTTTCCTTGGTTTCCTGTGCCCAGAGCGTGGAAGTAGCTACGAACAGCGCCAAGCTGCCGACGGCAGCCAGCGCACACCGCATGTGCAAGTTTCCAGATTTCATCGACTCTCCAGAAAATGATTGAGAATGCCAAGCAGGCTGATCCCTGTGCTTGGAAGCGCCCGCCTTCGCTTTGAGTTGGCCGGCGGCGGAACTTTTCTGCCTTACCCTGCGTATCTTCTATCGAGCGCGATTGAGGCTCGGCAAAGAAAGCAACTCAACCGGAAGGAGAACTACCATGGACGGAATCACTGGCCTTGCAGCAGTAATCATGATTTTCGGAATGCCGGTCGCACTGTTGGGGATGTACACCTTTTATCGCGTGCGCAAACTCCGCACAGAAGAGCGGCTGGCGGCCATGCAGCGGGGCGTGAGCGTCCCCATGGAGCCCGATCTCACGGAGGCTGCCCACTCCCGCCGCGCCGGGATTTTGCTCATCGCCGGAGCGGTCGGCTACATGCTGGCCTTCTCAATCATTGCCAGAGTCGAACCAGATGCCCTGGTGGCCGGCGCCTTCGGCGCGATCCCCTTCGCTCTGGGACTCGGCTACCTGCTGGACTCGACGCTGATTCGGCGCGACGCCCGGGCGTCGTAAGACCTGGATAGGCCTCGAACACTTTTTGAAGTGGGCGCCCCACCCTTGTCACGGTTTGTGCTACTCAGCTTGCCCAGAGCGTAGCCGAAGGGTGGGGATTTTGATTTCACTGTCCGGTCAGAAATTTGAACTGCGCCTCAGTCAGCGGCACCACACTAAGTCTTCCCTGCCGCGCGAGCGGCGAATCCGCAAACAGCTTGTTAGCCTTGGCCTCGGCCAGCGATACAGGTTTGGAATTGGCCTTGCCAGCCTTAATCTTCACCTGCGGATTCTTTGCGTCCGCTACATCCACCGAAACCACAGTCGCCGTTCCCACCGCGCTCTTTTCATCTCCAGTGTGATAAATCACCAGCCGGTCTCCGGGCTTCATCCCGCGCATATTCTTGAGCGCGACCGGATTCGAAACTCCATCCCAAATTGTGGTTTGTTCCCTCTGCAAGTCGGCAAATGAGTAAGTTGACGGTTCGGTTTTCAGCAGATAATCCATCGGCGTCCTCGATCGTTAGAAATATTTCGGCGCTGTAGACTTACGCCGCTCGCTGGTATGACTTCCTAATTTGGCTTCTTGTTCGCGTCAGGAGGCGGGTCTTGCTTCGGCGCGTTCGGATCTTTGGCATGATCGTCGTATATCGAAAATTGTCCTTGTGGCCGTTTCAGCTTGATCGTGATGTCCGTGTTGGGCTTCTGAATGTCGTAATCTTCACCGAATGTCTGAAAGCCGTTGGCCAGCACCTGCACGCGCAGCATGCCGTAAGGAATTCCGTCGAAACTCGTCTTCCCTTCCGGATCGGTCTTCAGCTCCATGTCGCCGCGCTCCTGCTTCCCCTTGGCATTCACCGCATGCAGGATGACCGCGGCATTGCGCACCGGTTTCCCGTTGTCGTCCTTAACGACGAGGAAATGCGCAAAACATGTTGGCTCTGTATCGGCGTCTTTTTGGCCGAGGGCCGCGCCCGTCATCCCGAACGCCGCTAGCACCACCATCACCCCTGTAACAATGTTCTTCATGCCAGCCATTTTATGCAGCCGCGCACCGCCTGTCATCCCATATCCAGTCTGCGCTCTTTTACAATGCCGAGGTGAAGGTTTGGGACGTAATCATCATCGGAGGCGGCATCATAGGGCTCTCGCTCTCCTTGGCCCTGCGCCGGCGCGGCGCCAGCGTTCTCGTCGTCGAGCGCGGAGAGCCGGGCCGCGAGGCTTCCCACGCCGCCGGCGGCATGCTGGTGGAGTGCAGCGTAGAAACTGCTGCCGCTCTCCAGCCCCTCGCCACCGCCAGCGCCCGCATGTATCCCGAGTTTGCGCAAGAGATCGAACTCGAATCCGGAATGAACGTCGATTTGCGCGATTACGGGACGATTGTGTTTCCCCCTCCCGAGCATGTTCACGAGCGCCCCGGATTCTCACTCGAAACTTTGCTTCCCCAGCCTCTAAACGAAATGGAGCCCGCCCTCGCCGAGCCCAAACGTCCTGCCTTCTACCTCAAAGAACGCAGCGTCGATCCGCGCGCGCTATCTTCCGCAGCCTGGAAGGCGGCGAAACGACGGGGCGTTGACTTCTCCTCAGGCGACGAGGTCGTCGCGCTCAGTATGGTCGAAGGCCGCGCCGCTGGCGTAAAAACTACGAAGACCATTTTCCACGCTGCCAGGATTGTGAATTGTGCCGGAGCCTGGTCGGGCCAGATCGCGCCTCACGCTTTTCCTACCCGCCCAGTCAAAGGACAAATGCTTTGCCTGCTGATGCCCTCCCGCGGGCTACTCAAACACGTCATTCGCACTCCCGAGGCTTATCTCATCCCGCGCAGCGACGGACGCCTTCTGGTCGGCGCCACCGTAGAAGAAGCCGGATTCGATAAACGCACCGACCTCGCCACTATCCAGCGCTTCCATCGCGCCGCTCTCGAACTGGTCCCCGAACTGCGCAACGGCAAGATTCTGGAAAGCTGGGCCGGCCTTCGTCCCGGCACTCCTGACGGTCTGCCCATTCTCGGCGCGACGGCTACTCCCGGCTACTATGTCGCCACCGGCCACTTCCGCGATGGCATCCTGCTTGCGCCTATCACCGCCCTGGTCACTGCCGCAGTCCTAGAAGGCCACGCTCCCGAGTTTGATCTCGCCGCATTTTCGCCAGCCAGGTTCAGGTGAGATCTGGGTGCCCCATTTCTCGCGTTCTGCGCGCGAGAAAGCCTGCCCTGAGCGCAGTCGAAGGGTGGGGATTTGGCAAAGTTTCCCGGAACTTCAGTTGATTGTTACGCGTTCCTGCAATACGCTCTTCGCGGCGGAGGACTTTTGAATCTCGACATCGAAAATGTCAGTAAACGCTACGGCGGCGGAAATTGGGCGCTGCGCAACTTCACGTTGCAACTCGTCCCCGGCGTGCTCGGATTGCTTGGCCCCAACGGCGCCGGCAAAACTACCCTTATGAGCATCCTCGCCACTATCACGCGCGCCACCGAAGGCCGCGTGATATGGAATGGCACGGATCTGGCCACTCATCCCGACGCCCTGCGCTCAACCCTCGGCTACCTTCCGCAGGATTTCGGCGTCTATCCCAACCTGAACGCGGTCGAATTTCTCCAGTACCTCGCCGCCGTCAAAGGTCTAGACGACGCCGCTTCCCGCAAGCGCATCGATGAACTTTTGAACATCGTCAACCTCACCGACGTCCGCAAGCGCCCGCTGGGCGGCTATTCCGGCGGGATGAAGCAGCGCATCGGCATTGCCCAGGCTTTGCTCAACGATCCCCAACTGCTGATCGTGGACGAACCAACCGCCGGCCTCGACCCCGAAGAGCGAGTGCGGTTCCGCAACTTGTTGTCGGAACTCTCCGGCGAACGCATCGTCATTCTCTCGACGCACATTGTCTCCGATGTAGAGGCGACGGCCACCGACATCGCGCTGATCTCGCAAGGCGCGCTGGTAGCGCACGCCTCGCCGGAATTGTTGCTGCAGCGGGTCGAAGGCCGCGTGTGGGAATGGGTGCTGCCCAGCGCCGAACTCAGCACCGCGCGCCAGCGTTATCTGATCAGCAATACCGCCCGACGTAGTGACGGCGTCCACGCTCGCGTGCTCGGCGACTCCCCTCCCGACCGCGCGCAGCCGGTTCCACCCAATCTCGAAGACGCCTATCTCTACTGCCTCTCCCAGCACCGCGCCGGAGTCGCCGCATGAACATCTCGCGCGTGCTCTACCACATGGTGCGCGCCGATTTCCTGGAACGCATTCGCCGCTACAGTTTCCTTCTCACCCTGGCCGCGGCGCTCTATCTCGCTTACGCCGTCGCCGCCGAGAAAGTCTGGATTGTGGTCGGCCATGGGTACCGCGGCGTATACAACTCGGCTTGGATCGGCGCTCTCATGTCCGTGTGTTGCTCCACCTTCCTGTCGTTGGTCGGCTTCTACATCGTGAAGAATTCGGTGCAGCGCGATACTGACACCCGGGTCGGGCAGATCCTCGCGGCCACCCCCATGCGCAAGGATTTCTACACGTTCGCGAAAACCCTCAGCAATTTCGCCGTGCTCGCCTGCATGGTAGTGATTCTCATGCTGGCCGCTTTGGCCATGCAACTAGTCCGTGCCGAAGCCCATTCCTTTTCCCTCTGGAAGCTCTGGTCACCCTTCATTTTTCTTGCAATGCCCGCCATGCTTCTGACGGCCGGCGTTGCCGTGCTTTTCGAAACTCTCCCCGCGCTTCGCGGCGGCGTTGGCAATGTTGTGTATTTCTTTCTGTGGACGGCCGCCCTCGCCTTGGGCGCAACCGGCGTCGACGACCCCGCCGGCCTGCAACTGATTTACCGCAGCACACGAAACGCTCTGCACGCGCTCGATCCTGGCGGTCCGGAGAATTTCAATTTTAGCCTGACCATTGGCGGTGAACGCGCGGCTCGGACTTTTCTCTGGAATGGGATCGACTGGACGTTTCACGTGCTCCTGGTGCGCCTGTTCTGGGTCGGCACCGCTGTGGGTCTCGCGCTACTGGCATCCATCTTTTTTCACCGCTTCGATCCCGCACGCTCCCAGCGCAAGTCCCAGACTCAACGCACAACCGGCGCCATGGAATCCTCCTCCGAAGACCGCGCCGTCTCCGTTGCGCCTGTCTCAATCAGGGCCGCTCATCTCACGCCCCTGGTTCGCAACTTCCACAGTTCAGGGAATTTGCGATTTGCGCAGTTAGTAATTTCCGAACTTGGCCTGATGCTCAAGGGCCAGCGCTGGTGGTGGTACGCCGGCGCCGCCGGGTTGCTCGTCGGCCAACTCGTCTCCCCGGAACGCGACGTGCGCGCTTGGTTCCTGATTTTCGCCTGGATCTGGCCCATCCTGCTCTGGTCCCAGATGGGCTGCCGGGAAGCACGTTATACCACCAGCGCCTTGCTCTTTTCCTCCGAGCGCAGCCTTTCCCGGCAACTTCCGGCCCTCTGGACCGCAGGCATCCTGGTCGCGCTCCTCACCGGGAGCGGAGTCGGCGCCCGCCTTTTGCTCGCCTCCGACTGGCGCGCTCTTGCCGCCTGGTTTGCTGGAGCATTGTTCGTCCCTAGCCTCGCTCTCGCGCTCGGCATCTGGAGCGGTAGCAGCAAGGCCTTCGAGGCAATCTATACCGTGTGGTGGTATATCGGACCCGCTCACCAAATACCTGGGCTTGACTTCATGGGTACAACTCCAGCGTCGAGTTCGTCTGGGGCCTATGCGCTAGCGGCGGCAGTCCTCCTGATTGCCGCGTACTTTCGTCGCCGCCAAAGCCTGGGCTACGCCTGACGAACCTCCTTCGTGTATCTTCGCCTGTTCGTGGCTAACGGTTCGCAGCCGAGGCGACCCTGCCCGCTTCGCGCTATACTTGTTCGTTTCCTCGGACTCTCGATCCGCTATCTTGCATGCTCCGCCAGGATTGTCTACCGAGATCACAGAAAGGATCTTCCGATGGCTTCGTCCGCAGTCGATTTTGCCCGCAGTAATCAGCAGCGTTTCCTAAGCGAACTGAAAGATCTTCTCCGCATTCCCAGCGTCAGCACTCTCGAAGAGCACAAGCCCGACATAAAAAAAGCCGCCGATTATGTGGCCAACGAACTGCGCCGCATTGGCATGGAAAACGTCGAGGTCATTCCGACCAAAGGGCATCCCCTCATTTATGCCGACTGGCTGCACTCCGCGGGAAAGCCCACCGTTCTCTGCTACGCGCATTATGACGTCCAGCCTCCCGATCCGTTGGACGAGTGGCAAACTCCTCCTTTTGAACCCACCGAGCGCAACAACAACGTCTACGCCCGCGGCGCCGTCGATGACAAAGGCCAGCTTTGGATGGAAGTAAAAGCCCTTGAGTCCCTAATGCAGGCCGGAGGCGGCAAGCTTCCCATCAACGTCAAAGTCATTTTCGAAGGGGAAGAAGAAGTTGGCGGCGAATCCATCGACGAATACATCGTCAAGCAAAAAGCCAAGCTGAAGGCGGATTTCGCGCTGGTGTGCGATACGGAACTGTTTGCGCCCGATCTTCCTACTTTGTGCGTCGGCCTGCGCGGTCTGGTCTACACGGAAATCGAAGCCAAAGGTGCCATGATCGACTTGCACTCGGGCGTCTACGGAGGCGCGGCCCCCAATCCTTTCTTCGCGCTCATCGAGATCATCAGCAAACTGAAGGACGCCAAGGGCAAGATCTTGATTCCCGGTTTCTATAAGGGCGTGAAAGCTCCCACCGCTGCGGAACTCAAAGCCTGGAAGCGCCTGCCTTTCAACGAAGAAAAGTACCGCAAGACTGAAGTCGGCTCCAAGGTTCTCACCGGCGAGCCTGGTTACTCAGTCCTGTACCGCACGTGGGCGCGACCTACTCTTGAAGTCCACGGAATGCCCGGAGGCTTCATCGGTGCCGGAGCCAAGACTGTGATTCCAGCCAAGGCAACGGCAAAAGTCTCCATGCGACTGGTTCCCAATCAAAACGCCGACGACGTTTTCAAGAAGTACTCGGCCTACGTAAAGAAGCTGACACCCAAAGGCATCGAAACGAAAATCACAGTCCTCAGCAAAGGCCCCGCTGCTGTCGTCGACACCAACAATCCTTACATCGAGGCCGCAACCGAAGCGCTGCACGATACTTTCAAAAAAGACACGGTCTTCATCCGGTCGGGGGGGTCGATTCCGATTGTGACCGGATTTCAGGATGTGCTGAAAATTCCCAGCGTGATGATGGGTTTTGGCCTGCCCGACGATAACCTGCATGCTCCCAACGAGAAGTTCCACATCCCGAATTTCTACCGCGGGATCGAAACGATCTGCAGGTTTTTCGAGAAGCTGGGCAGCTAGGCCGAGCGATTAGCTTTTGCCAGTAAGCAATTAGAAATGCCCGCTAAACAAAGAGCGCTCTTCCCGGGCGCTCTCTTTTCCTTGTTCGAAGGTCGCACCCATGCGATTGGCGTGCCCCTTCAAATTTACTGAGTTCCCCTTGCTAACCGAGACCTAGGAGCTCAGTCTAACTCGGTAACCGAGAGGAGACTGTCTTGAGCAAGCCTTCCGATCTGGTCCAGGGAACACTGGACATGCTGATCCTAAAGATAGTCGCTCTGGAGCCGATGAACGGCTGGGCCATCAGCCAGCGCCTGAAACAGATCTCCAGCGATGTTCTCGGTGTCAGCGACGGTTCCCTCTATCCCGCCCTGCACAAACTGGAACGCCGCGGCTGGATTACGGCTCAATGGAAATCGAGTGGAAACAATCGCCGCGCCAAGTTTTATTCCCTGACACGACTCGGGCGCAAGCAATTGGAACATGAGACGGCAAACTGGAACCGCATCTCGACCGCGATCTCTGGCATTGTAAAGCTCAGGGAGGCCTGAACATGAGCTTCACACAATGGTTCTACACGCTGCCCTTGCACCTGCGCGACCGCTTCCGTCGTAAACAGGTGGACCGGGAACTCAGCGACGAACTTCGCGACCATCTCGATCAGCAAACTCAGGTCAATCTTGAGAAAGGCATGTCGGAGCCAGACGCTCGCTACGCCGCGTTGCGGTCAATGGGAGGGGTAACCCAAATCGAACAGCAATGCCGCGACGCGCGCGGCCACAACTTCCTCGAAAGTGTCCTCCAGGATTTGCGCTATGGCTTCCGTCAACTGGGCCGCAACCCGGCGTTTTCTGCTCTCACAATTCTCTGCCTCACCTTGGGCATCGGAGCGAATGCCGCCGTCTTCAGTTGGGTCGAGGGAATCCTGTTTCGCCCCTACCCCGCCGTCGCGCACCAGGAACGGCTAGTCGCGCTGGCTGGAACCTCGCGGGGAGAGAGTGGCGCGTCGGAAATCTCCTGGCCCGACTTCCAGGATCTGCAACGAAACTGCACCCTCTGCGAGGCATTTTTCGTAAGCAAGATTACAGGCAGCACACTCGGTATCGGAGACCACGCCGAAGTCACCACCGGTAGCATTGTCTCGGCGAACTATTTCGACGCGATTGGTGTGCGCCCCATTCTTGGACGTGGCTTCCAACCGGGCGAAGATGTCGGAAGCAACGCCCACGCCGTCGTGGTGATCAGTTATGACCTCTGGCAAAACCGCTTTCGAGGCGATCCACAAATCATCGGCAAGATGCAGCGCCTCGACAATGTCCCGCACACCATCATTGGCGTAGCGCCCGCGGGTTTTTTTGGAACATTCGTGGGCTGGGCAATGAATTTTTGGGTTCCCGCGTCGATGGAAGAAACGTTTGAAAGCGACGGATACAAGCTCGAGGACCGCAGCGCGCGCTGGATCGAGAGCTACATCCGACTCAAGCCCGGCGTCACTCGCGCTCAGGCGCAGGCTGAAATCACCGCAATCGCGACTCGTCTGCAATCCAACTACCCCGCCACCAATCGCGGACGCAATTTCAAGCTGTGGGCATTATGGCAAACGCCATTCAACAACGCGCGTACTCTGCTGCCCACACTCGAGATCATGACCGCCGTGGTGGCGTTCGTTCTGCTCATCGCCTGCGCCAACGTCGGCAATCTGCTGCTGGTGCGGTCCTTCGCCCGCCGCCACGAAATGACGGTCCGCATGGCCATCGGGGCCACCGGCAGTCGGCTGTTGAAGCAGCTTCTCACCGAAGGCCTTATTCTCGCCAGCCTGGGCGCAACCGGCGGCCTCCTCGTCGCCTATTGGTGCCGGCATGCCCTCGCCCTGCTGTTCCCTGCCCGCTCGGGAAGGACAATGTATCTTCCCGGGGAAATTGATTGGCAGGTGCTGTTGCTGACCGCCGGCATTTGCCTCGTGGCTACGCTGGTTCTCGGGCTTGTTCCTGCGTTGCAATCGCGCAACATCGATCTCGCCGGCGCCCTGAAATCGGAATCCTCCAATGTGACCGCCACGCGCAGGCGAGCCTGGATGCGCTCGGGTCTGGTCATCGTTCAGGTTTGCCTGAGTTTTATTTTGTTAGCTGGGGCCGTGCTCCTGCTCGAGAGTCTGCAGAAGATTCGAACCACCAGCCCGGGCTTTTCCACGAAAAGAGTGGTCGAGACCGCCGTGTCGCTGGTAGCCGCGGGGTACGACGCACAACGCGCCAAGACGTTTCAGAACGATTTGATAGACCGCGTCCGGTCCCTCCCCGGAGTGGAATCCGCCGCCTACGCCCGCGTCACGCCCCTCGGCTACGGCACTTTCTCTTCCACCACGATCGCGGTAGATGGCTATCAGCCTCCGCCCGGAGAGCAACCGATGATCGACTACAACCAGGTGGGGCCGGAATACTTTGCAACGTTGGGTATTCCTCTGCTCTCCGGCCGCGAATTCACTCGCGCCGACGACGAAAACGCGCCTCTGGCCGCGATCATCAATCGAACCATGAAAGCTCGCTACTGGGGCGACCAGGACCCCATCGGATTGCGCCTGCAAGTGAAAGGCAAGTGGGCGCGAGTCGTCGGTGTCGCCGCAGATTCCAAGTACGAAAGCATGCGCGAGGACCCCAAGCCCTTCTTCTACATGCCGCTCTTGCAGGATTTCTCGCGCACGCCCTTTTTGAATATCCGGACGACTCAACCCTTGCAGAGTATTTCGGCGGCCGTGCTGCACGAAGTGCATGCTCTGGACGAGAACCTCGCCCTCTACGAGATGATCACGCTTCAGGAGCAGGTTGATCGCTCCACCTCGCCGCAACTTGTCGCGGTAACTCTGGTCTCGATCCTCGCAGGTTTAGCGCTTCTTCTTTCCGCAGTTGGCCTGTATGGAGTAATGTCTTACGCGGTAGCGCAGAGCGTGCGTGAACTCGCGCTCCGCATCGCCCTGGGTGCGGGTTCGGCCGATCTGCTTCGTCTCGTGATTTCGCGCGGCCTCCGCTTAACTGCGGCCGGCGTCCTGCTTGGCGCCGGAGCAGGGCTCGCCCTAACTCGATTGCTCGGACGGCTTCTTTACGATGTCAGTCCCAGCGACCCTCGCGCCTTCGGCGCGGCCCTCGCCGTCATGATTATCATTACCCTCGCCGCATGTTTTTTCCCCGGATGGCGCGCCACCCGCACCGACCCCGCTCGCGTCTTGCGCGAGTGACCGTCTGACGCCGAACTACTGTCCATTTCTGGTCACCTTTCTATGAGCACTAATGTCACGACGCCACGGGCGAAACTGCGTGTCGTCCTGGACAAAGCAACTGGCTGCTGATAAAACAATGGGCTGAAAAAGAGTCCCTTTCCTCCCTTGCTTCCCCGCCAGCGACTCTGCACATAAGATGCACAATGACAGAGATTTCATCCGGGAATTAGATTCCCATTTTCATCTGTAATTGACAGCCGTCTGCAATAGCGTGGGTGTATTAGGAGCGAGTATGAAGCTTCGGGGAAGCGCCGAATTTCTCGCTTTCTTTCCCTGTAACTGTAAAGATTTCAACCTTGGCCACAGCTGACAATCCGTCTCTTATTAAAGCTGAGGCTGAAGTCCAGTCCCACAGTGCTGGACTGCGGCGAGAACTCACCCTGCTCGACCTGATTCTCGCCCAAATTCTGCTGGTTGTGGTGCCAGATTTTTTTGGTACCGCTGTGAAGGCGGGCCCTGCCCATGTAGTTTTGTGGCTGTCGGCTATGGCGCTTTTCTTCGTTCCCCTGGCGCTGATCGTGGCGCATCTCAATCGCCTGATGCCGCTTGAGGGCGGACTGTACGAATGGGCGCGACTGGCGTTCAACGATCAAATCGGATTTCTGGTGGCTTGGAATCTGTGGCTCTTCATCGCGCTGTATGTCGCGGTGATCGGACTGGTGACCTCGACGTTCCTAGCCTACGCGGTGCCCTCCCTTTCGTGGATGGCCGACAGCAAATGGGCCGTTCTGGCGGCGTCCGTAGTTCTAATCGCGGCGCAAATGCTGTTGGCGGGTATCGGCTTCAGTATCGGCAAGTGGTTCAATAACGCAGGCAGCGTCGCCGTGTTGATAACTGTCGTTGTCTTGGTCAGCCTTCCATTGTTCAATCATGGGAATGGAGCTTTGGCCCCGTTTCACCCCTTGCGACTGGTAGCGCCGCCACTCACGATTTTTACCCTTAGCGTATTCAGCAAAATGACCTTCGGCGCGCTCAGCGGTTTTGAGTATGTCGCCATTTTTGCGGGAGAATCGCGCAATCCCGCCCGCAATATTGGACGCTCCATCCTGATCACGGCGCCGGTGATTGCGCTGATTTACATCTTTACGACCAGTGCGATCCTTGCCTATGTTTCGCCGGATGCGGTCGACGTTATCGGTCCTATCCCGCAGGCGCTGCGGCGCGGCTTTGGACACTACGGGATGGTGATTGTGCCGGTCGCGATTTTTCTTCTGTTGGCGAATTATCTTTCCACGTTCAGCCTTTATTTCAGCGGCAGCGCGCGCCTGCCCATGGCCGCAGGCTGGGACCATTTGTTGCCCTCGTGGTTCTCACGTTTGCAACCGCGCTACAAGACTCCGGTGAATTCAATTATTTTTCTAGGAGGAGCGACTCTCGCGGCGAGCATCGCTGCACTGATCGGAGTGGGCGAACAGGAAGCCTATGAGCTGCTCTTGACGTGGGGCTTTACTTTCTATGGGGTGGCGTATCTAGCGCTGTTCGCGATTCCACTCTTCGCATCGAAAGCGAGCGGAATTCGCCCTCGGCTTGCGCTGCGCGTGGCTGCGGGCTCGGGCTTGCTGGTGACGGTGCTTTTCGTGGGACTATCGATTTTTCCGGTGATCGATGTCGCAAGTTCGTGGCGATATTCGGTGAAGATAGCGGCTGTGGTTCTAGGGGCAAATATCCTGGGCTGGATGATTTACCGCGCGGGTAGAAAATCCTAGCGGAGAAATACGCGCCCCGCATCTTCGACTCGAACGGTCGACTTCCGGCGGGCGCCGGTGGCGACGGTATAAACCACGAGCATGTGATCCTCCACAATCAGTAATTCTTTCTCGCTGAGCCATCCAGCCAGAGTCGCGTGCGGAATGTGAGCTAGGCGCCGGGAAGCGTCGTCCGTGCTTTTCACTTCCACGACCGGCAATTCCGTCAACGCTTTTCGGATCCGCTGCGACTCCTCGGGATTTGCCTGACCTTGCTGCGCCAGTTGGATGGCCTTGTTCACATCTCCGGTGGAGACAATCGTCATCGCGACGAATGCGTGGTCTGGCGACAGGCGCGCGTTTGAAGTGTAGAAACTTATGTCATAGTCCGGATTCTGGTATTGCGCCCGCTCGTCAAAGACGATCCGCTTCTTCGCAGCGCTGAAGACCAGAGTCTGATCGTTACTCTCGTTCGACCATCCGCAACAGCCGGAGTCCGGAATCGCCTCGACAATGATGTCTCCGCCGGCTGAAGCATCCAAGGGGCGCTCCAGCGGTTCGGGCAGAGCATTCGATGCCCACTTTCCGTCCTGCTCCAGAAAGAGCGTTGTCGCCTTATAGGCTGACTCAGTCTGCCCGGCGACAAACTCCGTCATCAGAAAAAACTTTTCGACGCCGCTCTCGGGCGCCCAGAATTCTCCAGAGGGGCAGGTTTCCTCACACGTTCCGGTCTCGCAGCGGCAGTCCGGAAACTTGGTCGAGGCGAGGTCCTCGCGTGCCGCGCCTTGCAGATCGGTGCGCCAGGCTTGCCACGTGGTAGCCGTGGAAAGATCCACTGCGTCCCGCTGCAATCGACGCGCGCGGTTGGCGAACCAAAACAAATGGCCACCACCGGCCGACAAGAAAGGCGTGGGGGATATCTCGGTAACGGCCTGATTCGATCCGGTCGCGCTGACCTCTCGTGCAACTCCAAGATCGATGCTCGTGGCGGCCTGTCCATTCCAAAACCACACCTTGCGGGCTGCTGCAACATCCTCCTCGGCAAGCGGGAGCGAGACTGGCGTGCTGAACAAGATTTGCCCCAAGCGGTTGATTCGCAGTCGCTCCGGCGATTGGAGTACTGCGCGAGGAACTTGGACTTTTTGCTTCGCGGCAAAGGTGGTTGAATCGTATTCCACCATCTCTCCCGTCGCTTGCAATATCCACAGCCGCTTGCCTTGCCCCAGCAGCGACGCGGTTAGCAGCAACGTACAGCCGCCGAGTCGAGCAATTTTCTTGAGGAAGTCCATGCTCCCCTCTCAACGCGCCTCAACCAGCGGCAACTCGATGAAGCTCGCCTGGTCGGTCGAGTGAAAGACGCGCTGCACGGCTTTCTTATAATCTCCCGGCTTGGCCCAGAAAATGTTGGGCACAAAGGTTTGCGGATTGCGATCGTAAAGCGGAAACCAGCTCGATTGCACTTGGACCATAATGCGATGACCTGGCAGAAAAACGTGATTGGCAGTCGGCAACAGGAAGTGGTAAAGCAGCGGCTTGTCGGGCGCGATCGGCTTTGGCGACTCCAGGCTTTCGCGATAGCGTCCGCGAAAAATGTCTCCGGCGATCATCAACTGATAGCCGCCCATCGCTGGTTGGCTCGCGACTTCATCGGGATAAACATCAATCAGCTTTACCACCCAGTCCGAATCCGTTCCGCTGGTGGAAGCGACAAGATTGGCCACCGGCTGCCCGCTGATCTTGACGGGCTGCTGCAAAACATCTGAGGTAAAGGCCACAACATCGGGGCGCCCCGAAGCCTCCCTCTGGTCGTCGACCAGCCACTGCGCCCAAGTGAATCCCTCGCTGTATCCAACTGGCTGGATCGGCCGCGCTCGAAAAGGTACGGGCTTCGCCGGGTCGGAAACGTATTCGTCGAAAGGCGCGTCCCCACTCTTCGGCGCATCAAAACTCAACTTGAGGCTCGATTGCAAGTAGAGCCGCGTGGGATGAACATCGCATCCGCTGACGCATCCCGAGGGCCACGACGGCAGACGGCGCCATTCGTTGGTTCCGGTTTCGAATGCGGTCACGGGAGCTACCACGGACTTGGGTGCATCATTCTTCAGATATTGGTCGAGAAATGGCCGGAGAATGTTCTCTCGAAAATAAAGCCCGGTATCGCTGTTGAATTTCAAAGCGCCGAGTGTGCTGCCGTCGCCAATTTCCTGGCCGTGATGCCACGGGCCAAGAACAAGAAATACTTTGTCGTTACTGCTGTCTTTCGGTTTGATGGCTTTGTAGACTGCGGTTGCGCCGTAAATGTCTTCCTGATCCCAAAGGCTGTCGACCAGCATGACGGGCACTTTCAAGGGTTGCGCGGCAAGGATTTGATCCATAGCCTGTTGTTGCCACCACGCGTCGTAGCTGGGGTGCTCGAGCACTTTGCGCCAGAATCCGACTTGTTCCAATCCGTGCCGGCGCCCTAGTTCTCCTGCCGATCCTGCTGCCAGGTACACATCATAATCGTCGAAGTGATCGGTCCACCACAGTTCCTTGTTGTCGCGCGTCGCCTCCTGCTCGTAGATGTAGGGCATGTTCTGTTCACGAAATGCGCCGTTGTGAAACCAGTCGTCGCCCTTCCAGCCGTCAACCATGGGATTCATGGGTACAGCAACTTTCAGCGCGGGATGCGGGTTCACCAGCGCCATCAACGGCAGGAAACCGTCGTAGGAGATACCTAAGATTCCGACTTTGCCATTGCTCTCGGGCAGGTTTTTCACCAGCCAGTCGATGGTGTCATAGGTGTCGGTGGAGTGATCGACGGGCGTGGGATTGAGAGGCCCGTGCAAGGGACGGGTCATTACGTAGTCGCCTTCCGACCGGTACTTGCCGCGGACATCTTGAATCACGCGAATATATCCGCCCTCTACGATGACCTCCTCTGGGTTGTCGTAACCGAACAACCTCGGGCCGAGGTGGGAACTTTGCGAATGACTCACCTGGGCATTTGCATCGTAAGGCGTCCGGGTGAGCAGAATAGGCGCATCTTTCGAACCCTTGGGAATCAGAATCACTGTATGCAGTCGGACGCCGTCGCGCATGGGAATCATCACATCGCGCTTGACGTGATCGAAGCTGTCGGTGACGGTTTGAACTTTGGCCGGAGTTTCGCTAGGCAGTGACGCGCTCGGTAGAGATGTTTGCGCCAGGGCAGAACCTAAAATACCGAGGACAATGAGTATAAGGCGAAAGTTTGGGAGTTTAAGCGAGTTCGTGCTTGTGAGAGGCTTCATTTGGAGTAACGAGATAGTAACTCGCAGACAAGCCAGTTGCCAATGGGCTGCTCTATCCTCTCGGCGCTATGCCCGCTCTGGAGATTCCGCGCTTCCTAACAAAATCGAATTCGACGCACATTGAAACGTTCTCGTGATACTCTACGCGAACGTTCCCGTCCCCGCGCGGGGAACATAGAGGGTCGGGCGTCCCGTATAATAACTGGAGTTTCAAACGGTCAGAAAACGATTTCGAGCTCTCAGCACGATATGGCAGTCGATTGTAAAACTCCAAAGCCCGGAATCGAAGCTGCGAGCCTGACCGACGTAGGCCGACAGCGCAGCAACAACGAAGATTCATATCTGTATTGGGAGCCCGACTCGGACGAGGAGTTCCGGCGCAAGGGCCGTCTCGCCATCGTCGCGGACGGGATGGGCGGATATGAAGGCGGACAAGAAGCTAGCCGCCTGGCTGTGGAAACGGTCCGCGACGTCTATGAGCATTCCTTTGGGGTCAGTCCGCAAGAGACCCTGCTTCGTGGCTTCGAATCTGCGCACCAGAATATTCAGCGCTACGCCACAGAGCATCCCCAGTTCTATGGCATGGGAACCACATGTACCGCCTTGTCGATCGTAGACCGCGAACTGCACTTTGCCCACGTCGGTGACAGTCGCCTCTACCATATTCGCGGGGGATCGATTTCCAAGCTCACGCGCGATCATTCGTATGTGGGCCGACTGGTAGAGAGCGGCGTAGTCCGGTCCGAGGATGCCGAAATTCACCCGCAACGCCACATTCTTACGGCTGCCTTGGGAAGCGGGAGGGAGATAACGGCTCACTTCCCGGACCAAGCGGTACTTCTGCTCGAAGGAGATACGCTGGTCTTGTGTACCGACGGTCTGTGGGGCGTCGTTGGAGACCGCGACCTGGCGAGAGTAGCGCAGAGCAGTCCGCCTGCTGAGGCTTGCGCGACATTGGTGCAACTGGCGCTCGAACGCGGCGGCCCCGATAACATTACGGTGCAGGTATTGCGGATCTCGGCCCGCATGGACTGACCGGCGCCTTCCGAACCTATGCGCTCGCCGAAGTGCAACTTTCTGCAACCTGGACTGTGAATCGCCGTTGAAATTTCCTTTAAATATCTAATTATCAAGGCTAACTCTGCCCAAAAATATGGCATCGAACTTGCATCTCGACGTTGTCAATCAAGTCTATTAGTTAAATGTACTTTATTGTGATTAGTTATGCGAACCCCAAAAGCGCTTTCTCTCTCTCCCTCCCTTGTCCTGCTGGCGTTGACGGCAGTAGCAGCAGCGCAGGCCGTTTTGACAACGCCGGCTGCGCCCATCGATGACAGCCCAGACGTTGTAGTGGAACCCACTCAGGTCGCATCCCAAAACAAGTCTGCCGTCTCCTTCCGCAGAGACGGTTTATGGTTTTCGACTCGGGATGGCGCCACACACCTGCAAGTCCACGGATACGCTCAGGCAGACGATCGTATGTTCCTGGATACCATTCACGGCGGGGCCCTCGACACTTTTTTGTTCCGCCGCCTCCGCCCATTGTTTGAAGGAGCGCTGTTCAACGCCGTCGATTTCCGATTCATGCCCGATTTTGGGCAGAGCACGTATCAAGTTCAGGAAGCCTTCCTGGAGTTAAAGACGCTGAAGTACGCGAAGCTGCGGGCGGGAAAGTTCAAGGAACCGATTGGGCTTGAAGTCCTGCGCTCCGACCGCGATTTAACCTTCGCGGAACGCTCGCTGGCTTCTGATTTGGTGCCCCTGCGATACATTGGCGCACAACTGGCGGGTTCGATTCTTGGGGATTCTATCTCTTATGCCGGCGGCTATTTCGACGGGTCGAGCGATGGCTCTAATGGCGCATTTTCGCAGTGGTCCCACGGCAACGAGGCAGCAGCCCGGATTTTCCTTCGTCCCTTTGCCTCGGCCGGGCCGTTCTCTCTTCACCAGTTTGGAATTGGAGTGGGCGGCAGCACAGGCAGCCAGCATGGCACCATCGCCGGCCTGAAAACCATGGGACAGACCACATTTTTCAAATATTCTTCCGGCGCCGTTGCCAATGGCCAGCACAACCGCCTCATGCCCCAGGCGTATTACTATATAGGTCCATTCGGTTTGCTGGGCGAGTACGCGATCTCTTCTCAGCAGGTCTTGAACAAAAGCTTCAGCCAGCGGGTGCGAAACGAAGCGTGGCAGATTGCAGGCTCGTTCATGCTCACCGGAGAAAAGAACGCATACGCTGGAGTTCGACCGCGTAACGCCACCGAGCATGCGATCGGATTCCGGCGCCTCGGGGCACTGGAACTTAAGCTGCGCTGCAGCCAGTTACGCATCGATCGCGACGCGTTCCCGCAGTTGGCCAATCCTGCGACTGCTGCGGAGTCCGCGAAAGAAAAGGCGGTTGGACTGAGCTGGTATTTAAATCGATACGTAAAGCTCGAAAGCGATTACGAGCATACGGGATTCGGCATGGCGTCATCGACCGCACGTCCCTTGCGCAGTGAAAATGTGCTGATGAACCGTGTGCAACTCGCCTTCTGATCCACTATTCCGCTTCGCCCGCAACATTACAAACAGCAAAGCGCTACCGACCCAGTGCCTTGTTGGGGCACTACGGTAGCGCTGCCCATTTCAGAGCCCAGATTCGCCGACAAACTTTAGATGCGGAATTACAAAAATGGTAAATGCACAAAAATAGTGGCGGAGGAGGTACCACAAAGGTAATACGCGGAAGGCCGCCGTTAGAGATTCGGACGAGAGCCTGGCGCATCGCATGAAGTGAACAGAGTACGCAGTTTCCTGCCTTCCCGCCCCGATCGTTTGCTATAGTTGCAGAAGTCGCCCCGCAATTGAATTTGCGTACTGTTTCCGAATCGCATGGAACTCATTTCGCCCACTGATTTCGCCAAACAGAAGGTGTTGGCGGTTCAGAATTACACGTTGATGACGGTAGAATCCGTCGCCAACCTGTTCCGCAAACCTGTTTATTTTGCGGACATAATTCAGCAAGCGGATCTGATTGGCGTGGGCTCGCTGCCGATCGTAGTCCTGAGCGGTTTTTTCACTGGAGCTGTGCTCGCGGTGCAGAGTGCGAATACGCTGCAACGCTTCGGTTCGATCACCTTAATCGGGCAACTGGTATCGCTTTCGATGGTCCGCGAACTGGGACCCGTGCTCACCGGGTTGATGGTAGCGGGCCGAAACGCCTCGGGCATGGCCAGCGAACTCGGCTCGATGGTAGTGACCGAACAGATTGACGCGATGCGCGCGCTGGGCACCGATCCTATGAAAAAACTGGTCGCGCCTCGCATCGCGGCGACGGTGTTTATGCTGTTCTTCCTGACCATTCTCTCGGATTTGGTTGGTCTGACCGGTGGATTGTTTGTGTCGAAAATTCTTTTGAATCTGGATGCCCGCCAGTATTGGAGCAATGCCTGGCAGTCCCTGGTGAATCAGGACGTTTTCATGGGCCTGGTGAAGCCTGTCATGTTCGGTTTCATCATTGCCACCGTAGGCTGTTTCTATGGCATGACGGCTCGCGGAGGCACGCAGGGCGTAGGCCGGGCCACGACGCAGGCTGTGGTGGCGGCCTCGGTTTTGATTGTCGTGACCGACTTGTTTGTGACTCAATTCCTGATGAACGTACTCTCTTTCAAATAGTCATGCCCGCACCCACTTCGCCTGTCGATTCACCACCGACTGCTGCTCAGGAGTTGGCGCCGCATGCCATCGAATTCCGAGACGTTCATCTCGAGTTCGAAGAGAATG
>DASSRO010000277.1:0-8229 GCA_035701745.1 Candidatus Sulfotelmatobacter sp.
CGGCTGGTTTGCCTACACCGGCAAAACCCATGAGCAATTGCAAGGCTCGGGGTGGCAGTCTCTTCATGATCCCGAAATCCTGCCTCAGGTTCTCCAGCGCTGGCACGAATGCGTCCGAAAAGGCGCGCCCTTTGAGATGGAGTTCCCCTTACGCGGCGCCGATGGCCGCTTTCGCTGGTTCCTCACCCGCGTCATTCCCATTCGAGACCAGCAGGGAAAAATCTCCCGCTGGCTGGGCACCAATACCGACATCCACGCGCAGCGCGAAGCTCGCGAAGTCCTGCGCTCCAACCAGGAGAGATTGGAATCCGAAGTCGCGAAGCGAACTGCTGCCCTTCGCCAGCTCTCCACCAAGCTCATTCGCGCCCAGGACGAAGAACGCCGCCGTCTCGCCCGCGAACTTCACGACAGCATGGGACAATATCTTGCCGCCATGTCGATGAGCCTGGCCGCACTGGTCGCTGACACCCCGAGCATTGACAAGAAGCGTTCCGACGATCTGCAAAATATCATCCAGCTTTGCCTTAGCGAAACTCGCACTCTTTCCCATCTCCTCCATCCTCCACTGTTGGACGAAATTGGGTTAAACTCCGCCATGAAATGGTTCGTCGAGGAATTCGGAAACCGCAGCGGAATCCAGGTCACGCTTAACTGCGAATGCTCCCATCGCCTTCCCACACTTGTGGAGACCATGCTCTTCCGCGTCGTGCAGGAGGCCCTCACCAATATTCATAAGCACTCCGGCAGCCCCACTGCGGAAGTCTCCCTCCGTGGCAACAGCGCCGACGTAGAGCTCGAAGTCAGCGATCAGGGCAAAGGAATTCCCAAAGACCTCCTTGAACGCCTGAGGAATCGCGGCAGTATGGCGGGCGTAGGATTAGCCGGAATGCGCGAGCGCGTCTTCGAAATCGGCGGCGACTTCCGCCTGCAATCGAGTCCCCAGGGAACCAGTATCCGGGTCTCGATTCCATTATCGCTGGCGGCCTAGCCTAAAAATTCCCGCGCGATTCGTCACCGCAGCATTCTGCTCGCGAAGCCTTTCCTTCCCGCTACCACACTAAAGACCATCCGCAAACATGCCGATGGCTTCATCGATGGCTAATTGTTACCGACCGGGAAAGATGTGTCGCGGCGGAGTTGCCAGGTTCAAGCGATCCTGGTTCCCAATCCTGTTCTTCGCGCTCATGGTTGGCCCAATCTCGGGTTGTGTTGGCATTCTGGCGCAGCAGGTGCGTTTCGAGAGTAAACGCAAAATCGTTGTCGCAATTCGGCCTGTCTATCCGCTCCTCGCCCGCAGGGCTAACCTGAACGGTGTGGTGCGCTTGCGGGTAACGATCTCGCCGGCGGGTTATCCAGTAGGCATTGAGCAACTCGGTGGCAGCCCCGTATTGACCAAGGCCGCTACCGATGCAGTGTCCAAGGCTCAGTGGGAACCGGGTCCGGCTGAGACCAGGGAAATCATCCAAATCAGATTTGAAGTCAGCAATTCACCCATCATTCCGACGGATGCGGCCCCGTGAACTCCGAGCAGCACGGCTTCTGAACCGGCTTGAATTCCATCAACTCCACCCGCGTGAAATCCGGGTCGTACACGTTCAACTGCCACTTCCCGTCCTTGCCCATCTGCGCTTTCTCATCCCCGTGCGGCTTCCACCCACGCGTCTCCAGCATCGCTTGCGCTCTTTTCATATCAACTACGCCCAGCGAAATGTGATTCATCACCCCCGTAAGGCGCAGGTCGGGATGTTCCGGTTGATTCAGCATGTACTCCAGCCAGTCCGTACCATCCGGGACTTGCAGTGAAAGCCAGTCGGTCTCGTCGTCCTTCATTCCCCCGTGCCAGTAGGGACGAAAACCGAGAATCTCCCGGTAAAAGTGATCTTCCGCCTCGCGGTGATAAACCAGAAAGCCCGCGTGGATCATGTGCCGCGAAACCGCCGGCGCCCGCGTTGTGCTCTCTCTCTTACTCCGCTCAACGAACTCGACGCGGTGTCCCTCGGGATCCTCCACCACGAAAAAGCGAGTATGGTCCGAACGCTCCTGAATGTCCGGCGCCTTGATCCCCTTTCCGACCAGATAATTCCGCAGCGCCGCCACATTATCCGTGGCGAATGCCACATGATCCATGCGGTCGCCGGCCTTCGGATCGGGCGCAGCACTGTAACCAACCCACTGCTCGCCCACTACATAGCGAAGCGTTCCGCCCGGTTCGACGGGCGCGGTCGAAGACAAACCAAGAATGCCCCCGTAAAGTTTTTTCACTCCCTCCGGAGCCGTGGTATAGAACGACACGTGGTCGATGCCGAGAATGTGCGGTCGCTGAGGAGAAGTTTGCCCAAAGGCGCCAATCTGCAAAATAAACGCAACCGCGATCGTTGTTTTATTCATGCCGACGATTCTAGACCAGACGTTGCACAGGACCTAAATCGTGTTTCTTTTAACGGCGCTCAGCCTTAAGAAATTCGCTCCGCTTTGAAAGGGCGCGGCTTTAGCAGCTCGGGTAGTCCCGTCTGGCAACCGCCGTTGCTTTCTGCAAACGGCAATCCTACAGCCCATCCAGAAACTGCCGCAGCAGCCGTGCCGCTTCCTCCGGCTGTTCCCAAGGCGAATAATGTCCGGCCTTCGGAATCACCCGCAACTGGCTTGTGGAGATGTGACGTCGCATGAACTCCGCCTCGTTCACTCCCGTCATCGCATCTTCATCCCCGGTCACGAGTAAAGTTGGAACATTGATCGTCTTCAACGTCTCTACCGAATCCGGACGTTCCGCCATGCCGCGCTGCACCTGCGCCACATCTTCAGGCGACATCTTCCGCATCATGCGCACCGCTCCCTCTACCAGGTCGGGACGCATCTCGCGCGTCGTCTTCGCCATCACCTTCTGAATCATCGACTCGAAAAACGGTTCGGTTCCGCGTTCCAGAACATCATTTGCCGCCTGCAGCCGCCCCGCCCGTGCTTCCGCGCCATCCGCCTGCGCTTTCGTGTTGCAAAGTCCCAGCGCCGCCACCCGCTCCCGATGCTTCCGCCAAAACTCGAAAAGCGCGTATCCCCCAATCGAAACTCCCACCAGCGGAGCACGTCCAACCTCGGCGTCGTTCATCACACCGGCGATATCCGCGGCATGTTTCTCCATGGTGGCCGGGCCTTCCCCCACGCCGGAGTCGCCATGCCCGCGCAAGTCGGGCATGATCACGCGATATCTCGTAGCCAGCGTCTCCGCCACCGGCAGCCAGAATTCATGATTGCCTGGGAAAGGGTGCAGCAGAATTACCGGAGGTCCGTCGCCGAGTGTCCAGTAAGCAATCTCCGCATCACCGCTCTTAATGCGCTGAAAAGGAATCGGCTCCATGCCAGCGATTAAATCACAAGTGATCTGCCGAAGTGTGAGGTCAGGCGTTCGTCGCAGGCTGCGCCGACACCGGCGCCGCCAGCAGCAGCGGTTCCTCCGGCATCACAATCCAACCAATCACATAAGCGAGGAACCCAAAGCCGGTCATGAACGCGGTGATCAGCCACACCACGCGGACTAGGGTTACATCAAGATCGAAGTACTCGGAGAAGCCCAGGCAGACTCCCGCTACCTTCCGTCCCAGCCGCGGCCGCAGCAGCTTAGTCCGCGCCATCGAAGCCCCGACCCGCACTCCACAATAGGCGCAAACCGCAGCGTCATTCTGAATTACCTTTCCGCAGTAGTTGCAATACATGGCTTCGCCTCCCTGGATAATACGCATTGGCAGCCTAAAAGTTCCCGGCGCGGCGCTTCTATATCTCACTGAGCAAGGGCATCTGCCCTCGTTTGGAGGTGACCGTGTGGGGACAGCCGCCCTCGGCTGTCAAGTCGAGCGAAGCTCGACCTACTCCCTGTACGCCTCCTTGATGTACCGCCGCGCCTCGTCCGCAGGCCCCGTATTTGCATTCCCCGCCAGCACGGTCTCATATTTCTTCATCGCCAGATCGCGTTTCTGCAGCAAGTCGTACATTTCCCCCGCCGCCAGATTCGCCTTCTGCAACACGTCCGGATCCGGGTTCGGAGCTTGGTTCACCAGGTCGTAAGCGTCGGCCGCCCCCGCGAGATTTTTCTCCGACCGCAGCAGCTCTCCCAGACCCCACGCCGCCAGCTCATAATGCAGGTTTCCGTACTTCCCTTCCCGCCCGTTCTGCCAGACTTTGCGATACACCGCCTCCGCCTCTGGCAACCGTCCCGCCGCCCGGTCCAGGTTCGCCACTTCAGTCAGAAACAAATGATTCCTCGGATACTTCACCGACAAATCGTTCATATACCCGAGCGCCTCGTCATACTGATGCTCGCGCCGCAGGAACAGCGTGAGTACGACCTTGGCGTCCACCGAATTCTCCCCGTTGCTGCGCGCCACGTCGCGCAGATACCCTAGCCCTTTTTCGCTCGATCCGCTCAGCCCAGCCAGGGCCGCAGCCACTTTCACGCTCCAGGGCAGATGGCTGATTACATAATTGTGCGTTCCCACCACCATCTTCGCGTCCACATAGCTGGGATCGAGTTCGAGTACGTGCTCGTGATCGCGCCGTGCTGCCACGGCGTTGCGCAGCGCCGAAAACCAAGCCCGCTCCACCAGGCCGGTATACACGGAAAACTGCGCTCGCGTGACTCCGCGGCAATAGAGCGCGTCCAGATTCTTCGGATTCGCCTCCAATTGCCGGGTTTCCAGTTCTTCTGCCCGCCGAACCAGTTCCTTAATCCGCTCCTTCACCGCCGGAGGAGTTGGCCTCGGCTGGCGGCCAATAAAGCTGTCATTGCTGTAATCCCCGGTGTTCATCGCGCCCGTATCGTAGAGGTCGTGCATCAGCACCGAGGTCAGCAGATGGTTCACCGCAAACGGATCCTCGGGACGCTTCTCCACGATCTTCTCGAACTCCTGCGTCGCGCGGTCGTAGTCCATGTTGTAGAAGTGGTCCGACGCCGACTCGGTCTGCGGATCACGCCCCGGACCGTGCGCCACGTACGACGAAGAGCGCGCCTGCCCCGCCGCAGCAAGACACCAAACAAGCGACAAACAAATCAGTACGCACATAACGGCACATCGCCGTAGGGTCGTCGAAATGTTTTTGATTTCCCCAGTCATGATTCGATTGCCCCAGTCTAATCGAATCGCCCCCGCATTGCCTTGGATTCTGACCTATCGAGAAAGCCGTTCGCGAACCAAGAACGTAATCTACGTGCCCTCGACGCTATGTCGCAGCACCATGTACGCAACTTATAATCCGCATCAGCAGCGCTCTGTTCGCGCATTTTACTTGCTTCCAAGGGAGCGAGGCTTTCGTAACCGGTGCATCTTTACTCACCATCACGCGTAATTATTGCCTTCGGCACTGCCGTACTCTTTTGTGAAAACTTTGCAAGTATTTGGGATTGCTGCTTTTAGTAACAGGAGACTTTTGGCTGTTGGAATGCCATTACCCTAAGGATATCGCTGTAGGAAACTTCATGGCAGAAGTCATTCAAGAAACGCGCAACGAGTTCTGGCGGCCGCCCTCCCCGGCAGTTCCCGAAGAACTCGTAATTCAGGAAACCATCCCCACGATGGCAGAAGCCTGCTCCCGCTGCGGCACCGAATTCTTACTGGGATCGCGTTTTTGCCATTCCTGCGGCCAACGCCGCCCCGAGGCCATCATTAACCCATCTGGCGGAGATGCTGATGCCTTTGCCGGAATTTGGCAACGAGGCAGCGTGCGCCTCCAATCTCTGGCTTCGGCGGCGCGCCTCTTCTGGACCCACCTCGAGTTTCCGTCCTGGCTTCGCTACCTTCACTTTCACGAGATCCAGAGCCGCAGTGGCCTTTCCACCGCTTCGCTGATCGCCTTTATTCTCGGTGTGGGCTGCGTGGCGGGGGCCCTGCTGGTCGGACTTCTCAACGCCAGGACTTTCGTGGATTGGCAGGCAATCCAGTTTTACCGCGCTGAGTGGCTCTTGGCGGCAACCGCCTCGTTCGTGGCCGGAATTCTTCTCAAGAAACCCTCCCGCGACGAGTAGCAGCGGCGGCTGACCGGGCTTCCCCGATCCTACCCCTCGTTCCCCGATCCAGCCGCTCGCCTTTGCTGGCCCATGCGGTAGAGATGATGCACCGGCCCTGTTCCCCGCCCCAGAGGATGCCCGTAAGAAATCGCTGCGGTTACATAGGTCTTAGCCAGCAATGCAGCTTCCGCCAGCCCCCGATCCATCGCCAGGTGGCACGCCATCGCGGTCGAGAACGCGCACCCCGTGCCGTGGGTTGAGTTCGACCGCTGCCGCTCCGCCCTGAAAATTTCCTGCTCGATCCCCCGCTTCGTTTTGAAACTCAACAGATCGATCGCCTTCTCCAAATGCCCCCCGGTGATCACCACCGCCGCCGACCCCATCTCATGCAGTTTGGCAGCGGCAGCCTTCATCCCTTCCAGATCCTTCACCTGAATTCCCGTGAGGGCGGCCGCCTCATCCACATTCGGCGTCAACACATCCGCCAACGGGATCAGCCTGTCCATCACCAGTTTGCTTCCGGCGGCGTCGAGCAGATCTGCCCCAGACGATGACTTCAGAATCGGGTCCAGCACAATATTGGACAGCCTACCCTTCCCGGCGCGGCCAGCCGGCTGTCCAGCGAGGAAGTCCGCCACCACCTTCGCAACCTTTCCTGTTCCCAGCATCCCAATATGCACCGCCGCAATGTCCAAGTCCGCCGCCAGCTCTTCCAGGCTCTCCGACAGCACCGTCGAATCGATCGCTTCCACCCGCTTGACGCCCCGGGTGGACTGTACCGTCATGGCGGTCACGCAAGCCACCCCGTAGCAGCCGTGGGCGGCAATCGTCTTTATATCCGCAGTCACGCCAGCCCCGGAAGACGGATCGAACCCCGCGATGGTGAGGATGATAGGTGGTTTTTCGGCCATGGACTTCGGGTCCGCTGCGTCCGATAGTAACGCGATTCAGCCTCAGCGTCTCGCCTCCTTTGCGCGAGAAAGTTACTTTAGAGCCTTACCTCGGGAAAAATAGTTTTCCGTCCTTCCGCCGGAAAACTCTCTGTAACTACATGATTCTACGTATCTTGACAAGTAATTACCGGTAAGCCATTGATTCCAGTGAGCTTGTAATTTCTACCTTGCTTCCCCCGACGTGCTATTTACCTTTTGATAAATACATAAGCTACCGAGAATAAAGGGCGTTCCTCGCATCTACTTAAAATAACAGTAGGTTACGTAAGACATCGATTACTACGCGGTCATCCGCCTACCCCCTAATCCGCATTGACACGGGTTTGGCATCCCGCTAGCATCACTGAACTGCAGGTACGAAAGCCTTAAGGCCAAAAGCACTTTTGAGTATGCGAGGAGAACTGAATGCGACGATTTTTAGCTCATGGACTAACGATTGCCTTTTTGATCGTTTGCCTGGGAGCGGCTCAGGGACCGAACATCTCGGAGGCGTCAGCGGCTCCAGTTAGTTCAATTCCGAAACCCGAAGTCCGCAAGCAGGTTAAGACGAAACCGTATCAAGTTGGCACAGCCTCCTGGTACGGCCAGATCTTCGACGGAAAGCCAACCGCCAGCGGTGAGCCGTACGATATGTACGACATGACCGCAGCTCATCTCACGCTTCCCATGGGAAGCTACGTGCGGGTGACCAACCTGCGCAATGGCAAGGCTGTCATCGTCCGGGTCAACGACCGTGGGCCTATCGTCCCCGGCCGCATTATCGACCTGTCTTACGGCGCCGCCCAAGCCCTGCAATTCAAACAGCGCGGGCTGCAGCGCGTCCGTCTGGATCTGGTCAATCCCCACGACGTTAAGCCGGCTTACCAGACCGTCGCCGTGAACCATCCTCCTCTGGCGAAACTCCCGTAAAGTCATTACACTGGCTGGGATGCCCGCAACATCGCCAAGCATCCCAAAGGGTGGCGAGAGCCATCCAGGCCACGATTTTCGCCACGATGATCCGCGCCAGCGGCTCATCGTGGCGCTCGACGTCTCCACCGCTGCCGCGGCTCAGAAGATTGTCGCCTCCGTAGGAGACTCCGCCCTAACCTTCAAGGTCGGCATGCAGCTCTATACCGCCGTCGGTCCACAGGTGGTGCGCGACCTCGTCGGCTCCGGCCGCCGCGTCTTTCTCGACCTCAAGTATCACGACATTCCCAATACCGTGGGCGCCGCCGTCGCCGAGGCCGCCAAGCTCGGCGTCAGCATGCTCACCGTCCACGCCTCCGGCAGCGCCAAAATGCT
>DASSRO010000278.1:0-4338 GCA_035701745.1 Candidatus Sulfotelmatobacter sp.
GACTCCGAAGGAGCTAAGGAGTCCGGACCAAGACCGCCTTCGGTTGGGCCCCGGCCAGCTCAAGTATCAGTCACTATCAAAGATTCGGGTCCGGGCCTCGACCCAGGGCATCTCGATCATCTCTTTGATCCATTTTTTTCGACGAAGCCTCACGGCCTCGGCATTGGTCTGACTATCACTCGTTCGATCGTAGAAGGTCACGGAGGTCGGATTTCGGCGAAAGCCAACCTCCCGCGAGGGGCCGTCTTTGAGTTCACGTTGCCGGTGAACGCCGCAGGCGTGCAACCCTCTAATCAGTCTGGCGGATCAGGAAATAGTCTAGGTTACACGTAGTCGGAGTCCCATGCGTGATTGACCGCAAGATGTACTCGAGGTGCCGAGAAAGGTTGAAGATTTCGTTCTTTCTCGTGGTCAGCGTGAGGAGATTTCATCCCGGATTCTCGTGCTCTCACCCGCAGCGGAATATCCTCCGGAAATCCTGAAATGGCTGGAGCACGCATACGCGCTGAAAGAAGCGCTGGATCGAGGGTGGGCTGCCCGGTCGATAGCAATCGCTCGCAACGGAGAACGCATGGCACTTGAGAGGCCAACGAACGACGCCATTCCCGGCTAACCAGCGGCTACAACGGGCGGGCAATAACGCGCACCTGTTCGCGAAACCAGGCTTGCGCAAGGTCACCCGTAAGCCTCGGATGCCAGACCATTAGGTACGGGAAACTGCGGATTACCTTGGGAGGTTTTACTATTGAGAGCTGGCGCATGGTCTGAATACTTTGAGCAAGTCTTCGAGGGATTGTGACGATCAGGTCTGTATCGAGAATCGCCAGCGTTGCGGGAACGAAGAACGGCACGGACAGAGCAACCCTCCTTCTTAGTCCGAGTTCTGCTAACGGCCTATCGACAAGGGTCTGTTGCCCAGCCAAAACGTTTACGATTGCGTGGGGTGCGTCCAGGTACTGTTTCAAGGTTAGGCGCGAGGCCGGTCGCTTTCGCTGCGAGCCGAGAACACAAACGAAATCCTCCTCGAAAAGCACTTCGCCCTCTAATGACGCAGGGACAGGAATTGGGGTGAGAGCGACGTCAATTCTGCCAGATTCGATCTCATCGTAAACCCGATCATGCCATCCTACGACTTCCAATGTCATGTTCGGCGCGTGCGTCCGCATCTGACGAGCGAGAGCAGGTAGCAGCACCGTGCTGGCGTAGTCGGTTAGAGCGAGACGGATTTTTTCCTGGCTCTTCTCGGTTTCAAACGTCTCGCCCCGAATCATCGCAGCAACTCGAGGTAACAGATTTTCAAGGTCTCGCAGCAAGCGTTCTCCCCGCGCCGTCCGCTCATAAACCCGACCTACCCGAAGAAGGAGAGGATCACCAAAGGTTTCGCGCAGTCGATCCAGAGCGCGGCTCATGGCCGGCTGGGTTAGGGAGCAGCGTTTGGCCGCGCGCGTCACATGCCGCTCCTCCAGGAGCGCGTGCAGTGCATGCAAGAGATTCAGGTCAATGCTTCGTAAATGCACGCTCGACATGATAGACATCACAATAATGCATTTTTCGGATGATAAGCCTAAGTCGATTTTGTCATCATGAAAAATTCATCACCAAACGACGCCATCGATTTTGCTCATGGTGGTGCTGTTCGTATTTCGGAGCCTCTGAAATATAGGAGGGCCCGATGACTATCCCCCGCGTGCCTATGGAGAAGGCGCAGGCCCTTTCTCCCGGCCAGCGCCAGTCGCTCGAGCATTTCTATGGCGCGTTGGACACCCGCGACGTTGCTCTTGTCGACCAAGCCCTAACTTCCGATTGGGAAGACATCCCGCTAGCCCCCGGTCAGGCTATAGGCCCCGAAGGCATCAAACCGATCTTCCGGATGCTGATCTCAGCTTTCCCGGACCTCTCGACGGAAATCAGCGAAGTTCTCGCGGAGGCCGGCCGCGCCGCAGCCCGGGTCATTGTTACCGGCACTCATCGCGGAGACCTGTTCGGGGTTCCTGCGAGCGGGAAATTCGTGCGCTTCGCGCTCCATGAATTCCACGAATTCGAGGGCGACCGCTTACGTCGCACCTACCACCTGGTAGACCTGTTTGGATTGTTCACCCAGATCGGGGCGTGGCCGAGGCCTCAACGGGCAACCGGCCGGATGCTAGCTCTCCAGATTGAAGGCTACTCCGACCAACCACGGGCGAAGCTCATCGAGATTCCTGAAAGATCGCCTGGCGCCGGCGAGGTGCGAGTACGGGTCACGGCGGCGGCGCTGAACCCTCTGGATGTCAAACTCACGCAGGGACACATGCAAGAGTGGTTTCCGCTCACATTTCCCTACGTTCCCGGAACTGATTTCGCCGGTATCGTGGATGAGGTGGGGGAGAGCGTCGACTCGTTCCGGAACGGCGATGCCGTTTATGGCAGGGCGGAACCGACTTCGGGCGGCGCTCTGGCCGAGTTTGTGACGCTCCCAGCTGAGTTGATCGCGCGGCGCCTGTCAGGGCTCGATGCCGCGGCTGCGGCTTGTTTGCCTACACCGGCAGGGGTTGCCTATCAGGCCCTCTTTGAGGTCTTGAAACGGCCGTTACCGGCACCTCTTCTTATTTTGGGGACTGGCGCGGTCGCGCGCGCGGCCTGCCAACTCGCTCGCGGGTCCGGCGAGGTCACCGTTTGTGGCCACGGAGCCGGGCGCTTATCGGACCTTGGCGCTCGGGTGATTGACTCCTCGAGCCCTGAGCTCACCGCAATTGCCGCGAACTCGGCCTTTGTGTTCGATACGGCTGGTGGGGACCTTCAGGCAAAGATTGTCGGAATGCTCAGGCCTGGTGCTCACGTAGCGGCCATTGTTACACCCGTTTCGGAGGCTCTGGCGAAAGCACGAGGCATCAAGGCCGACTATGTTGTGCTTGCGACTAAGCAGGCAACACTAAATCGACTCGCCCAGCTCGCGGCTAATTCCGAGCTCAGCGTCGAGATCGCTGGGAGTTTTACTCTCGAGCAGGCGCCGACGACCTTTGGCGCCTTCGTTGCCGGCACGCTGCCCGGCAAACACATCATGCAAGGAGATTACCAATGACCACGACGGTAAGTGGTAAGACCGTTCTCGTAACGGGAGGATCGCGCGGAATCGGGGCGGCGATTGCCAGGCAGTTGGCGGGCATCGGGATGAATGTTGTTATTAACTATCTATCTGACGAAGAGAAGTTTGACCGGCTCTTCGCCATCAACGTGCGCGGAGTGTAATCATTAACCTAGAAAAGGAATTTAGAGTATGCGCGTTTTTGTTACTGGAGCTACAGGGTTCGTCGGTTCTGCAGTTGTTCAAGAATTGCTAACTGGGGGGCACTCAGTAGTCGGCCTCGCTCGCTCAGATGCGGGTGCTAAGTCTCTTGCCGCTGCCGGCGCTGAGGTGCAGCGAGGTGATATTGAAAATTTGAAGAGTTTGCGCACTGGAGCCGCCAACTCGGATGGCGTGATTCACACCGCTTTTAACCACGATTTTTCGAGTTTCGCGGAAAACTGTGAGGCGGACCGGCGCGCAATCGAGATGCTCGGTAGCGTACTCGGCGGTTCCGACCGACCATTACTGGTCTCGTCCGGACTGGCGCTCCAAAAGAAGGGCCGCTTGGCGACTGAAGAAGATGCGCCGATTCCGCCGTCGAGTTCGTATCCTCGGGCCTCGGAGGAAACGGCTATCGCGTTAGCGAAGCGTGGCGTACGCGCTTCGACTGTCCGTCTTGCGCCGACGGTGCACGGCGACGGAGATCATGGCTTCGTCCCTCACCTGATCGCTCTTGCGCGTGAGAAAGGTGTCTCGGCTTACGTCGGCGAAGGACTCAACCGATGGCCTGCGGTACATCGCCTCGACGCTGCGCGTGTTTACCGGCTGGCGCTCGAGCAGAACGTCGTCAACGGTCCGTTTCACGGGGTTGCCGAAGAGGGGATTCTTTTCAAAGAAATCGCTCAGTTAATAGGCCGCCGCCTCAACGTGCCGGCTGTTAGCCTGAGTACCGATGAAGCCGCCAAGCATTTTGGGTGGTTCGCACTTTTCGCGGCGGTAGATCTCGCAAGCTCGAGTGAGCGAACTCGCAAAGTCTTAGGCTGGCGGCCCGAGCAGCCCGGGTTGATCGCCGATCTTGACCATCCGCGGTATTTCGACAAGTAAGACGTCAGCATGCGACGAATCACAATGGAAGGACATTTCGCCACGCCAGCTTTCATGGAAGGTGTCCCCAAAGGGCGATTTATCTCTCCTATTTGAGGCCCCAATAATCGATTTATGTACCGATTGGTACGAAACATTTCTTGACGACAAGCCAGCCGCATGTGTCGGTACACAACCGATTGGTGTCT
>DASSRO010000279.1:0-9989 GCA_035701745.1 Candidatus Sulfotelmatobacter sp.
GTGGCCAGGGTTTTCTAGTTTCCGAAGTTGCGAGCGAACTCAACCAAACTGCGCAGCGCGATCCCCGACGGACCCTTGGCAATCCAAGGCTTCGCCTCTTCGGTCCACGCGGTACCGGCGATATCGAGGTGAATCCACGGCGTCTCCTCCGCAAACTCCTTCAGGAACATGGCGGCGGTAATGGCTCCGCCCCAGCGTCCGCCGGAGTTTACGATGTCGGCGATCGACGAGCGGATCTGTTCCTTGTATTCGTCGTCCAGCGGCATGCGCCACATTTTTTCGCCGGCTTTCGCGTTTGCAGCATGGAAGCGGTCGTACATGTCGTCGTCGTTGGCGAAAATTCCGGCGTTGTTATAACCGAGCGCGACCACGACGGCGCCGGTAAGTGTTGCCGCATCCACCAGGTGCGTGCAGCCCAACTGGCGCGCGTAGAACAAACCGTCGGCCAGCACCAAGCGGCCTTCCGCATCGGTATTGATGATCTCAATCGACTTGCCCGACATGGCAATCTGCACGTCGCCGGGTTTCTGCGCTTTTCCGGAAGGCATGTTCTCGGTGGCGCACACAATGCCAATCACTTTGACTTTCGGCTTCAGCAGCGCGATCGCGCGCATCGCACCGATCATGGTGGCGCCGCCGGCCATGTCGTATTTCATTTTTTCCATGCCGTCGGCGGGTTTGATCGAGATGCCGCCGGTGTCAAACGTAATTCCTTTTCCCACCAGGCCCAGCATCGGCTTCTGAGGCGCTCCGGCGGGTTCGTAGCGCATGACAATCAGCGCCGGCGGTTCGTCGGAGCCTTGGGCGACGCTCCAGAACGCTCCCATCTTCATTTCTTTGATCTTGTCGGCGCCGTAGACTTCGCACTGCAGGCCGACTTCGGCGCACATTTTTTTAGCGCGATCCGCAAGAATCGTGGGAGTCATGCGGTTGGAAGGTTCATTCACCAGGTCGCGGGTGAAGTTTTGCGATTCCCCAATGACATGGGCTTCGCTGGCCGCTTTCTCGAGCGCGGGCTTATCGCCACTGGCAACGACGGTGAGAGCATCAATAGCTTGGTCTTTGCGATCGCTGCGGTAATAATCCGGCTCGAAAGTTCCGACGTGGGCGCCCTCGACAATGGCGCCGACCGCCTCCTCGGACGGAATGCCGGCGGGAGCGACGAAAGCAAGGCTGCGAATTCCGCGGGACTTGAGCGCGCGCACGGCGACGCCTGCCAACCGGCGAAGGTCGTAGCTCGAAAATTTCTTTGCGCTTCCGCCGCTGATCAGAAGGAGCCGCTTTGCCTTGAGGCCGGAAGGCTTGTGAAGCAAATTCGTTTCAAAGGACTTGCCGGCGACTTCTCCGCTGGCCAGCAGATCAGCAGCCGCGGCTTGCAGAACCGAGTCGGCAGCGCTCACTTTCAGTTGCGGCTTCTTGTCTTTTTCTTTGACGTTGGCCGCGGGTTCTGCATGGTCGAGCACGACTGCAACCAGCGCTTCCGTTTCAAGTTCGGCGGGCTTCGAGAGGGAAACAGTTGTTTTCATAATTTTGGGAATATCTCAGTATCGTCGGGGAAGAGGCTAGAGCGCAAGCAGGCTGGCTTCTTTGTACGGATTGCAAAATTTCAAAGCAGTACGACCGTGATGCCTTGATTATGCCGTCCAAGGTCGGGATCGGTCTTCAGTTCGGGTTGCGTCTGCAACAGCCGCCAGGACGCATCATCGCTCTTTGACCAGTTCTCTCCGAAAATGCAGCTGCGAATCCGACCACTTTCCGAAAGATCGTGCAATCGTCGCTGAACCGCGATGCGAATGTCACCGCCGGCGCCGGACGATCCGTAGCCGTGCACCACTTTTAGGAGTGAATGCTTTTGCTGGCGAGCCACCGCGATCTCCTGATCCAAGCGCTGCAACGCCTGGTGCACCGAGGGCAAATCGGACTTAAGGTTGACGGTCTTAATGAGACCCCCCATGAAACCCGCATGCCGCCCCCGCGCCAGCTACTTTCTGTTTCGCCCCCGGGAGACCGCCTCTCTCGCCTCTTTATCGGCGGTCCGCCGGCGTTCCGTCTCCCTCTTATCCCAAAGCTGTTTACCTTTGGCCAAAGCCAGTTCCACCTTGACCCTTCCATTCTTGAAGTACATTCGGGTGGGAATGAGCGTCAGGCCTTTTTGCTGGGTCTTGCCGATCAGCTTGCGAATTTCTTCCCGGTGCATCAGCAGTTTGCGGGTGCGCAGCGGCGCGTGGTTGAAAATGTTGCCGTGCTCGTAGGGTCCAATGTGGGCATTGAGCAGCCAGACGGCGTCATCCTTGACCAAACCGTAAGAGTCCTTAAGATTGGCCAGGCCGCCGCGGACGGATTTAACCTCGGTTCCGGTCAGGACCACCCCTGCTTCAAATTTTTCCAGCAAGAAATAGTTATGTGAAGCGATCCTATTAACAGCGGCGTCTCGGTCACCGGAGGCGGTGGGGTCGCGGCGGGGGGATTTCTCCGGGTTAGGCTTGGTCTGGTGCGTGGATTGGCGGGCCATGAGGGTCGGAATACTTATCTTAGCGCATTGATTGGCGAGGGCGCAGGATCTGGACTGCCACGTGTTGCGCCTGTGGAGGTAGAACGCTGTTCTCAGATTGCGAACTTGAAAGTGTCAGAGCGCGCGACCCGGACCGGCGAAGACAACACCGTTAGGCCTACGACCAAAGAGTATAACTGCCGCGTGTACAAGCACTTCGGGAGCCAGAAATACCGATGCTATAATCGCCTCATCCAAGATTTTTCTGTGCTGAGCGCGTTTTCAGCGCGAAGAGTGCGTTCGCAGCTCGCCGGAATTTTTGCGAAGCCGATCTTCCGGCGAACACTTTAGTTAAAGAGGATTATCTCGTGAGGAATATCGAATGAGACGCTTGATGCGCCCAGCTCTACTGCTGTTGCTGGTCGCAGTAGTAGCCCTTCCTGCCAGCGCCGACAGAGCTAAGAATCTCTTTGCCAAGGGGCAGGACGCCGAGGCTCGCCAGCAGTTCGAAGCGGCATTTGCTTTCTACAAGCAGGCCTATGACCTCAAGCCCAAGGATTTGCGTTATCGCGCTGCCTTCGAGCGCCTGCGCTTCGAGGCGGCGTCGGCGCTGGTTCATAACGGGCAAAAATTGCGGGACGACGGCAAGCTTGACGACGCCGTAGCCCAGTTTCAAAAAGCGCTGGAGATTGATCCCTCGTTATTCATCGCCAAGCAGGAACTGAACCGGACGGTGAAGATGATCAATGACCAGCGGAATCCTCCTCCGCAGGCTGCCGGGCCGCCCGCTGGCTTGGAACGCAAGGTCCACGACGCGCAAGGGCCGGTCGAACTCGCATCCATTTCGAGCACCCCGATTACGGTCAAAATGCTGGCGACCAAATCAGACGTCGTCTATCGCACGGTCGGACAACTGGCTGGGGTGAATGTGCTCTTCGACCCCGATTACACCGCCCGAGTAATCAACGTGGATCTCAATGGCGTGACTCTGGAAGAGGCATTGGAGATTACTGCGCTGGAATCGAAAACCTTCTGGCGTCCAGTCACCTCAAATACGATTTTTGTGGCGCAGGACAATCCCGCGAAGCGCAAGGAACTGGAACAGAGCGTCCTCAAGACTTTCTATCTCTCCAATCTTTCGGCTCCCACCGAGTTGCAGGATGTGGTGAACGCCATCCGCGCGGTGCTCGATGTGCAGCGCGTGCAGCAGTTGCTCTCGCAGAACGCGCTGGTCGTGCGTGGAACTCCCGACCAGATTGCGCTCGCCGAAAAGCTGGTTGAGGATCTGGACAAGGCGCGTCCGGAAGTCATCGTCGACATAGCCATCATGCAGGTCAGCAAGGACCGGTCGCGTACGCTGGGGCTGAATCCGCCTACCAGCGCCACGGTTACGCTGCAGAGCAACCTGAATTCGACTACTACTCCGACGACGGGAACGACCCCGACCGGCACTACTCCGACGACGGGAACGGCTACTAACGGTTTGAATCTGAACACTCTGGGGAACCTGAACGCCACGGATTTCCAGGTCACGATTCCGTCGGCCAACCTGTCGGCGGTGATGAACAACAGCGATACCAAACTGATTCAGAATCCGCAGATTCGTGCGCTCGACGGCCAGAAAGCTTCTTTGAAAATCGGCGACAAGGTTCCGATCGCAACTGGATCGTTCCAGCCGGGCATCGGCGGCGTCGGTATTAACCCGCTGGTAAATACCCAGTTCCAGTATCTGGACGTGGGCGTCAATATCGACATCACGCCGCACGTGCATGCCAATGGGGAAGTGACGCTGAAAATCACGATGGATGTTTCGGCGGTCACCGGCCAATCGAATATTGGCGGCATCAGCCAGCCGATCATCGGCCAGCGCAAAATCGAACATGAAATTCGCTTGAAAGATGGCGAGGCAAATCTGCTGGGCGGAATCATGGAAGACCAGCAGACGAAATCGTTGGCTGGGATTCCCGGGCTCGCGCAGATCCCAATCCTGAAGTACTTGTTCGGCCAGACGACGCAGGATCACTCGGAGAACGAGATTGTGTTTGCGGTTGTCCCTCACATCATCCGTGGCACGGATGTCAACGAGATCAACCAGAGGGCGATCGACATCGGCACCGCGAATGCCATCGAGTTGCGCCGTGTGAGCCGGCCCCAGGCCGCGCCCGCTGGCGGTTCAGCCGCGCCTTCGCAACCACAATCGCAGACCACAACCCCGTCGATCCAGCCACTGGGAAACCAGCAGCCGGCGGGTCAGTCTCCGGTTCCCAGTACAGCCGGTGGCACAGCTAGTTTCTTGTTTGACCCGCCAACCATTCAGGCCGCAAAGGGCAACACATTTGTGGTGAACCTGCTTATTTCCGGGGCGCAGAATGTTCACTCGGTGCCGGTGCAGTTGAATTACGATCCAAAAATGCTGCAACTGGTGAACGTATCGAACGGCGGCTTCCTCTCGCAGGACGGCCAGGCGGTCGCGCTGGTGCATCGCGAGGATGAAACCGTCGGGCAGTCACAAATTACCGCGACACGCCCGCCCGGCGCAGGCGGCGTTTCGGGGCAGGGAGCCGTAGTTACGCTGACGTTCCAGGCCAAAGCCGACGGACAAACGCCGCTGACCATTACGCGAGGAGGAGCGCGCGATCCGGGCTTGCAGGCCATTACGGTCAACGGCGCCCAGGCAGCCATCACGGTTCAGTAGGAGCGCGAACTTGCGAGCATGACCTTCTGTAGATTCCATTCCGCGCCGCGCACCGGGGCCAATCGTGGCTTCACGCTGCTGGAGCTAATCGTAGCGGCGAGCATCCTCTCCATTCTTACGCTGATGGCGCTGCCGCTGGCTCGCGTCACCATCCAGCGGCAGAAAGAGAAAGAACTCCGCAAGGCTCTCTGGGAGATGCGCGACGCCATTGACCGCTACAAAGACGCCGCCGACCAGGGAAAGTTTCAGACCAAAGTCGATACCCAGAACTATCCTCCGGACTTGGAAACGCTGGTGAAGGGCGTGGACGCGCAAGCCGGCAAGAAAATCCGCTTTCTGCGTTCTATCCCTATCGACCCAATGACAAAGAGCACCGAATGGGGCATGCGCTCCATGCAGGACGATCCGGAGTCCGACTCGTGGGGCGGACAGAGTGTGTTCGACGTCTATACCAAGTCGCAGGGAACGGCGCTGGACGGCACGAAATACAAGGACTGGTAAATGCTACGGGGCGTGAACGAAACGAGGCGGGGCCGGCGCGGTTGTAGCAGCGCATCGCCGCAGAATTTCGCCTATCGTCGTTCATTAGCCGTCTGTCGTTTCGGCCAACGACCAGCGGCCAACAACCAACGACGAACTCTGCGCTCGCGTGGATTCACCCTGCTGGAGTTGATGATCGTGCTCAGCATCATCATGATCCTGATGGCGGTTGCTGTCCCGATGTACAACCAGTCCATCATCCAGGCTCGCGAATCCGTGTTGCGATCCAATCTGAGCACCCTTCGCTCCGTGATCTCTCAGTACACGCTCGACAAGCAGAAGGCTCCGCAGTCGCTCGACGACTTGGTGACCGCCGGCTACCTTCGCCAGATTCCGGTCGACCCGATGACCCGCCAAACTAATTGGGAAGTAGTGCAGGAAGATGTAATGCTGGCTGTCGACCAGCAGGATCCAGGCATCACCGACGTTCACTCTGCCTCGAGCGCCAGTGCCAGCGACGGTACGGCCTACAGCACCTGGTGAAGACTCCCCGCTGCCCCTTATCAGACAAAAACTTTTCGGAGTCTTGCCTACCGCGTTTGTCCGGGTTTGGGGCGGTTGTAACCGTTGGGAATCTCAAACAGCGCAGCGTCGGGCTCGGAGCGCGTGACCTGCCTAACCGTCATAGTCACCGATCCCGTGCGCGGATCGTTGTGCGCGATCAGCATGTTGATGCGGAGATCGTCCGAGTACCAGTATTCATCGGTAACCACGACGTCTTTGCCCTTGCTCTCCGCAGGTATGGTTTGAATCTCGCGTACGCCATGCACGGCCACTCCTTCCATTTCCTGCATGCCTAGATCTTCCTCTTTCGTGAATTCGTTCGGCGGAAGAGTGCTGCCCGTAGGAGAAGCGTAGACCAGTCGAGGTGGCACGGTTGCGGGCGGATGGTTCACGGTCATGGACGAGAAGGTGCGCTCCTGCGGATCGAGCATGATAGAAGTGCGCGTTTCAGGGTCAAAGAGATGGACACGCACAATTCCTGGTGTCTGGTTACTCGAAATCGGAATCATCGACCGCGACTCGTTGCGGATGCGGCCCCGGCTGTCTCGTGCAATTTCGCGGGTGGTCTTCAGCCGGAGGACGGAGCCATCCGGCCGCACTAGCGAGCGCTCTACTTCGACTACGCCACGAAAGGGCGAGTGCGGGATGGGCGTGACGAAAATGTCCGGGCCGGCTTGAGCCGACGCACTTGGCACTGCGATGGCGAGAAGAACAAACAGGCAAGAGACTGCAGTCGGAGAGAATCGCCTTTGCATCTGCGCCCTCCAGTGACGTTATTGTCCGCCAGCATACACCCACTTTCAAAGTCCGGCAAGAAATCGCAGTCATTCAAGCGAGCTAACTACTGCTTGGATTGTTTTGCGGCAATGTCGATTAACTCGGGCAGGATCTTGCCCACACCGTCGCTAGTGCGCCGTCCCAACGCGAAGTACAGCGTGCTGTATAAAGCATACAGGCTGTCGTAAGTTTTTCCCGCAGTTGCGTCAGGAAAGAACGTTCGGTGGGAGGGGCAAATTTTATCCTGTGCTTCTTCGACGGTTTTGAAAGTTCCGGCGGCCAGGAAAGCGAAGATTGCCGATCCCAGGCTGACTACGCTCTTGCTGGGAACCAGAACAGGTCGCCCCAGCACGTTGGCGTAAACCTGGTTCAGGACATTATTCTTTTGCGGTATGCCGCCGGCATTGATCACGCGTTTGATGTTTACGCCGTGCGCCGCCATGCGATCGAGAATGATGCGAGTGTGAAATGCGGTGCCTTCGATGGCTGCGAACAGTTCGTCCTGGGCGGTGCTTTGCAGGTTCCATCCCAGCGTAACGCCGCGCAGGTTGGGGTTCACCAGCACGGTGCGGTCGCCGTTATCCCAGGACATGCGCAGCAGCCCAGTCTGTCCGGCGCGATAGTTCTCCAGGCCAAGGCTTAATGTAGCCACATCGGTTTGCGCACGGGCCGCGATTGCATTGAAGATGTCTCCCACGGCGGAAAGCCCGGCCTCAATGCCCGTGCGCTGAGGATGCACGCTGCCGTGAACCACGCCGCAAACTCCCGGTACAAGGTTTACCGACGGACTGATTCCGATCATGCAGGTCGAGGTGCCCACCACGTTGACCAGGTCGTCGGTTCGACATCCCGCGCCAATGGCGTCCCAGTGCGCGTCGAAAGCGCCAACGGGAATGGGAATGCCTGCCTCGAGCCCCAACTTTCCAGCCCATTCGGCGGAGAGCCTGCCGGCAATGTGATCGGAAGTCACATACTCACCCTGCAGTTTTTCGCGGACGCCGGTTAATAGAGGATCTACCTTTGCCAGGAACTCCTCGGGTGGAAGGCCGCCCAGTTGCGGGTTCCACATCCACTTGTGTCCCATGGCGCACACGCTGCGCTTCACCTTTCGTGGATCGGTGATGCCGCAGAGGGTAGCGGCGACCATATCGCAGTGCTCGAAGGCAGAAACAAATTCCGATCGCATGTCAGGATTGTGGCGGAGCCAGTGAAGAAGCTTGGAGAATCCCCACTCCGACGAGTAAACTCCGCCGCACCACTGGATGGCTTCCAGGTTTTCGCGGCGCGCCTCTTGGGTGATCTCGTCAGCTTCGCCCTTCGCCCGGTGGTCGCACCAGAGGTAGTATTCACCCAACGGCCGCAAATCTTTTCCAACCGGAATTACGGAAGATCCGGTGGTGTCGAGGGCGATTGCCTGAACTCGGCTGGCAGGAATGCCAGCTCGCTTCAACACTTCGCGCGTCGCCGAGGCCAGCGCCCGCATGTGGTCGTCATGGGATTGGGTCGCGTATTCGGGATCATCCCGCTGGCGATGCAACGGATATTCTGCGACCGCGGACGCGAGAAGTCCCCGTTCGCTGTCGACAAGGGAAACGCGGACATTCAGCGTTCCGAAGTCGACTCCCGCCACGACCGCCATCAGCGGGCCTCGCAATCGCGCCCGGTGACAATCGTGCCGGGCGTCAGCGAGGGTTTGAGAAGAATCGGCATCAATCGGGAGTAAAGGAGTTGTTGTCGGCTCAAGCTAGATTATTCCCATATTCTGTTTCTCCGCAAACATTTACCATATGCGGCTAACATTTCCTGTACAGCGAGGTGCTGCCTTGATCGAACGCCGTCAATTTCTTCGCGTGAGTTTAGCGGGTGTTGGAAGTGTTCTCGCTTCCAAGTTTGCGCGTCCGCTGGCCTGGTCACAGTCACCGGCTTCCGATTCCCGCATCGAAGTTCTCGTGAACGAAACTCTGGGAACCATTTCCCCCAATATCTACGGGCATTTTACGGAGAACCTGAGCGGAGTTGTTTATGACGGCATTTGGGTGGGAGCGAACTCCAAAGTCCCCAACGTGGACGGAATTCGAAAAGACCTCATCGACGAAATGCGGAAGATCAAGGCTCCGGTGGTGCGCTTTCCTGGTGGTTGCTTTGCCGACAGCTATGACTGGCGCGATGGCATTGGCCCTGCGGATAAGCGTCCGCGTCGAACCAATTTTTGGAACCAGGGGGAAAAACCCGACGCGCCTGCCAGTCACAGATACGATCCCAATCAATTTGGCACGAACGAATTTGTTCGCTTTTGCAAATTGATTGGAAGTGAACCCTACCTGGCGGCGAACCTGCGCAGCCTGCCGGCCGAAGAATTCTATCGCTGGGTTGAATACTGCAACTCTCCGGCGGGCAGCACAACGCTTGCCGACGTGCGGGCGGCGGCGGGATTCAAGGAGCCTTTCAACGTGCGCTTTTGGGGGGTGGGCAATGAAGCGTGGGGGTGCGGAGGGAATTTCACGGCTCAGGAATACGCGGTCGAGTTCCGCCGCCTGGCCACGTGGGTGCCCCGCTTTCAATCGCGATCTGGCACCGGCGGTGGAGAAGAATTGTCGTTCATCGGCTCAGGGCCCAATGTGGACGATTGGTCGTGGACGCGCGGCTTCTTTGAGGAGATCGTGCGCAAGGGCGAGTTGCGCAGTGTATACGGGTGGGCGCTGCATCATTACGCGTGGAATTTGAGCAGAGGCCGGACGCACGATTGGGACAAGGGCAAAGGCGATGCGCTCAGCTTCGACCCCGTCGATTGGTACGAGTTACTGCGCGAAGGCGACCGCATGGAAGGACTGATCAACGGCCACTGGCAGGTCATGGGCGAGCAGGATCCGGAGCACTCGGTAAAACTCGTAGTCGACGAGTGGGGGCCATGGTACAAGCCGGGCAGCGAGGCGACGCCATCGGACCAACTGGAGCAGATGCCGACTTTGCGCGATGCCGTTT
>DASSRO010000280.1:0-11320 GCA_035701745.1 Candidatus Sulfotelmatobacter sp.
CGCTCGCGAAATTTCGGGCAACGGCACTGGCGATCCCGCTCACTTCACCCGCATTACTGACCTCCTCGGGCTGACCAAGCGACTCAGCCATCGTCCTTCGGAGCTTTCGGGAGGCGAGCAGCAGCGCGTGGCTTTAGCGCGCGCGCTCATCAACAAGCCCGCGGTTGTGCTGGCGGACGAACCTACGGGCAACCTCGACTCCAAGAATTCCGATATTGTGCTCAGCATGCTGCGGCTTTCGAACCAGGAACTGGGACAAACTGTGCTGATGATCACTCACAATCCGGAGGCGGCGAAGTACGGAGACCGGATCATCCACATGCGCGACGGACAGATCGTCAGGCCGGAAGATGATCCGCAGTGGGCTTTGCACTGAGAAGTTGGTTCCGACCCGATGTTACTCTAGGAATCTCTGATTACGCGGTCAGCGAGCAAACACAAGGTCCCTCGACTTCGCTCGGGATGACAGAATAAATTTAAATACCGGGAAGACAGAATGAACCTAATCCCGGGATTACAGAATGCGCTTAATCAGGGGTATCCTAGTTGAACCGATCCCGCGACGAGGCTTGTAGACTTCCATGTCAAATCCAGAAACCCCAGAAACCCAAATTGTCTCTGAAAGCTCGGAATCGTTCGGCGACATTCTGTCGCAGTTCCAGAAGAGCCATTCGCACAAGACGGAAGGCAGCCGCCAATTGCAGGCGACCGTGATTGCGGTCAACGCCGAGTCTGTGTTCTTCGATATCGGATACAAGTCGGAGGGAATTTTGCCGCTGGCGGCGTTGCAAGGGGAAACTCTGAAGCCCGGCGACAAATGCATGGTCACCGTAAAGGGCCGTGATCTGGATGGCTATTACGAGCTTTCCCGCTTTAAGGTCGAACGGCCCATGGATTGGACGGCTCTGGAAAAAGCATTTGCCGACAAATCGACCGTACTGGGCACGGTGACGGCCGTGATTAAAGGCGGTTTCAGCGTCGACGTGGGAGTGCGCGCGTTCATGCCCGCTTCGCGTAGCGGCGTGCGCGAGGCGGGAGAGATGGACAAGCTGGTAGGGCAGGAGATTCGCTGCCGCATCATCAAGCTCGACGTCACCGATGAGGATGTCGTGGTCGATCGGCGCGCGGTCGCGGAAGAGGAGGAACGGTCCGCCAAGGACCGGCTCTATACGCAGATCAAGGAGGGCGACAAAGTCAGCGGCACCGTGCGCAGCCTTACCGACTACGGCGCATTCGTCGACTTGGGCGGAGTGGACGCGCTGCTGCACGTGAGCGACATCTCCTGGGGGCGCGTGAACAAGCCGGCCGACGTGCTCTCGGTGGGGCAAGACGTCGAAGTGAAAGTGCTCAAGGTTGCATCGGATTCCGACAAGCGGCGCATTTCTGTGGGCCTGAAGCAGTTGCAACCGCATCCGTGGGACGCGGTTGCTGGAAAGTTCCAGGCTGGCGATCGCGTGCGTGGCACGGTCACTCGGTTGGTCGAGTTTGGTGCTTTCGTGGAGTTGGAGCCGGGCATCGAGGGATTGATTCACATTTCCGAAATGTCGTGGTCGAAGGGAAAAATCCGCAAGGCCAGCGATGTCGTCAAGCAGGGCGAAACGGTGGAGGTCGTAGTTCTCCAGGTGAACGCCACGGAACATCGCATCTCGCTGGGGCTGAAGCAGGCGTTGGGCGACCCGTGGGCCGACATTTCGCAGCGCTTTCAGGTCGGCTCGGCGGTTGAAGGGCCAATCACGAATCTCACCAAGTTCGGGGCCTTCGTACAGCTCGCGGAAGGGATTGAGGGAATGATTCACGTGAGCGACATCAGCGCCGAGAAACGGATCAACCAACCGCAGGACGTGTTGCGTGTGGGACAAGTGGTCAAGGCGCAGGTGCTTGCCATCGATCTGGAGAAACGCCAGATGCGGCTGGGCATGAAGCAACTGGTGCCGACCGGACTGGACGAGTACATTGCCGAGCACAACGAAGGCGACGTCGTCACAGGCCGGCTCATGGACAACTCCAGCGGCCAGGCGCGAGTGGAGTTGGGCGACGGCATCCACGCCACCTGTAAATCGACCGCAACGGCGCCTAAGGCCGAGGCTCCCAAGGATCTGAAGGCGGATCTTTCCTCGTTGAGTTCCATGCTGCAGGCAAAATGGAAGACGGGCTCCGGCGGCCCACCCAAGGCTGAGCCGGTGCGGGCGGGGCAGGTTCGGAGCTTTCGGATTGTGAACCTGGACCGGGCGGCGAAAAAGATCGAACTCGAATTCGCGTAGGTCAACACCGGGCCACGTCTGCCGTGGCTAATGGTCGCGGATCGGCGCCAATGCTGTATAATTTTCGGGTTGAGCGGGAGTAACTCAGTGGTAGAGTGCGACCTTGCCAAGGTCGAAGTCGCGGGTTCAAATCCCGTCTCCCGCTCCAGATTTCTTGTTGCCAGCCAGTTCTCCGCAGATGGACTTTTTCCGGCCGGAACGCTAACGTATGGAGCAGGGGCGCGGTACCCAAGTGGTAAGGGAGAGGTCTGCAAAACCTTTATGCGTCGGTTCGATTCCGACCCGCGCCTCCAAGCTTTTTGTGGTTCTTTGAACTTGCTTCGGTAAATTCCTTAAGCCCGCCTGATACTTCGACGAGTTCCGCTGTTCCAATGAAGCTGAAAAGTATCGCGCACATCAGTCGGTACCTTATTCTGGTGTGCGCTTGCCTCTGCTGTATTCCTTCTCGCGGTCAAGCGGGGAAAAGCACAAGCTCGCCGCCGGACGCCCCGCGGCCAGAGGCCATTCAGGCGAGGAGGAATTTCTTTGCGCGCTGGGCGGAGTTTTATCGTCAGGATTGGTTCGGGACCGCGCCTTCTTCGCCCACGCCTCCCCGGCGCGGCCTTCCGTCGCCGCTGGATTCTCCGCCCTTTCCTAACTCGGACTGGTCCTACGGCGGATCGCCGGTGATTGGAGAGCCGGACACGAACAGTTATCCGCTGATGACCGCCATCAACCAGGCCAGAAGCCGGACCAAGCTTTACGGATGGATCGACCCGACGCTTAATTTCAGCACGTCATCGCAAAGCAACTCGCCCGAGGCGAACGATCTCTATTCCAACCGCTTGGAGATGAACCAGATTGTTCTCTACGCCGAGCGCCTGCCCGATTCGGTGCAACAAGATCATGTCGACTGGGGATACCACTTGACTGCGCTCTACGGCACGGATTATCGGTTCACCATGGCGAAGGGCTACGGGAGCGGCCAGTTGCTGAACGACCATCATCAGTATGGGTTTGATCCGACTTTGGAGTACGTGGATGTCTACATTCCGCAAGTTGCGCAGGGGATGAACCTAAGGCTGGGACGCTTTATCTCGGTGCCGGGGATCGAGGCGCAACTGGCGCCGAACAATTATATTTTCAGCCATTCGCTGCTGTATGCGATTGATCCGTTCACCGATACGGGCCTGATGGCGACGGTCAAGCTCAACGACCAGTGGCTGGCTCAACTTGGGATTACCGGCGGCCACGACGTTGCCCTATGGACGCCGGATGCGAAGCCCTCCGGCACGGCCTGCGTGAGCTACACGACGAAGTCGGTCAACGATAATGTTTATCTTTGCGCAAACGGGATCAACGATGGCCGTTATGCTTACAACAATCTGCAGCAATATGACGCCACGTGGTATCACAAGTTTTCGAAGACCGTACACATGGCGACTGAAACTTGGTACATGTATGAGCGAGATGTGCCGGCGGCGGGAGGTGCGATTCAGCCTGAAGCCGGGGCAAATCCGGCATACTGCCGGGCCAGCGAACAGCGCTGCACCGCGCCCGAATATGCGATCGTCAATTTTCTGCAGAAGGAGCTTTCGACGCACGACTTTTTGTCGTTTCGCAGCGATTTTCTCGATGACAAAAAAGGTCAGCGCACGGGCTACGCGACTCGATATTCAGAGAACACGATTACATGGTGCCACTGGATCGGGTCGACCGTCCAGATCCGGCCGGAATTGCGTATTGAGCGTGCGTGGGATCGCAAGGCTTATGACTTCGGACGAAGGCAGAACCAGCTCACGGTCGCGAGTGATTTGATTTTTCATTTTTAGGGCCGAATTGTGATTGGCCGTAGGAAAATGAATCGATGAATGGCGTGCGGATGGATACATGGTTGTGGGCTGCGCGATTTTTTAAGACGCGGCCGCTGGCGAAGAAGGCGTGCGAACTCGGCAGGATTCTCTCGAACGGCCAGCCGGCGAAAGCGGCGCGCGAAGTTCGCGTCGGAGACCGGTTGCGTATCACCAACGATGGCGGCGACTTCCATGTCGACGTTCTGCTGCTCAGCGAGGTGCGCGGTCCCGCACCGGTGGCGCAGACGCTCTACCGCGAAACCGACGAGAGCCGCGAAATGCGCGAAAAGGTAGCCGCTGAACGAAAAGCAATGCGCCAGTTCGAAGTCTTGCCCGAAGGCCGGCCATCGAAACGCGACCGGCGGCACATCATCCGGTTCCGAGGACGAGCCTAATCTGCAAAATGTGCTCTTGACTTGGGATCCGCTTTGGCGCAATATGGCGTTGTACGACATGTCGCCAGAGGCAACAATGGAAATTCTGCCCCTTACCGAGCCGGTGCTGCTGATCCTTCTTAGCCTGGCGGGACAGCCCCGGCATGGATACTCGATTCTCAAAGATGTCGAACAGATGAGCGACGGGCGCGTGGTGCTCAGCACCGGTACGCTCTATGGCGCGCTACGTCGGCTGCTCGACGAACAATGGATTGAGCGGATCAAAGAGCAGGAGAGGCCACGCGGCCGGCAGGCCTACCGCCTGACCTCGCGCGGACGGCGGAGCCTGCAACTGGAAGTGAGCCGAATGAAAAACCTGACCCGGTTGGCAAATTCACGAGTCACGGCGCAGGAGGCCTGATCCATGTTAAGCCTCAACCTTTATCGACATGCGTTGCGCCTTTACCCGGGGCAACATCGCAGAGAGTTTGGCGAGGAAATGCAGGCGATATTCCGCGAGTTACACGACGAAACGGCAGCGCAGCAATGGCCACGCAAGATCCGCTTTTACGTTCGCGAGCTGACCGGAATTATCGCCGGAGCCATGCGAGAACACTGGCGGGTCATGGGTGGCGACGAATTCTCGAGATTGTTTTCGACCAGGAGGTTCACGATGCATACCGAATTTCGTTTTCCGAAGGCAACTGCAGTGTTGATGACCCTCATTCTGGGGGGTGTCATTCTGGCCATTCAGAAGGGAGAGGCCATTTCGGCATCGCTAAGAGGCGCCGTCGAGCCTCCGATCGGGCCAATCCATCCCGTGCACTCTGTGCTTGTGGGAGGCATCCTGCTGGGATTTTTATTCTTTTACGCTGCGGGATTAATTGGCTGGACCGTTCTGTTTGCCATGAGGCGCTCGGGCCTGCACCGGCTGGACGAGACTGCTGGAAAGTAATGATGTCGTAGGTAATTTATTGCGAATGCCAACGTCAGGTCTGATTGGCCGGCGTGCGTGCTTCTATCCCCATCCGCATACCGTATTTGGGACGTAATGTAATTAGCGGTTCCGGCTCAACGGGGTGGCCGGGCACGAGCTTTAGTCTCCACTTCTGCGCCAGCGTGGCCAGCAGCAGCACTCCTTCCATCCATGCAAAAGACTCGCCAATGCACTGCCGGACTCCCGCTCCAAACGGGAAGTAAGTGAGCTTGGTGCGGCGCGACTTGGCTTCGGGGGTAAAACGCTCGGGATCGAAGCGCAGAGGATCGGGAAAGAAACGCGCGTCGCGGTGAGTGATGAACTGGCTCATCAGCACCGTTGTTTTCGCCGGAAGAAAAAATTCGCCAAGTTGAAAGTCGGATCGAGCGTAACGGCCCATTGCCCACGCGGGAGGATAGAGCCGCATGGACTCTGCGAGCACCATTTCTACGTAACGGAGGCGAGGGACGTCGTCGTACGCGGGCAAGCGACCTTGTAGTTCACGGTCGATTTCAGCATGGAACCGCCGTTCGCATTCGGGATTCTGGGAGAGTAAATACCAGGTCCAAGAGAGAGCGTTGGCAACGGTCTCATAGCCTGCGAGAAAAATCGTGATGACCTGATCGCGCAGGGACTGCTCAGAGTCGGCGGTGCGATCCGGCGAAGCGATGAGCATCAGATCGAGCAGACTATTGCCGTGAGTATCGCGCTGGCGGTGCGCGGCGATCATGCGGTAGACGACCGCGTCGATGCGTTTGCGCGCTCTCACGAACGCCGCCAGCCCTGGTGGGCGCGCGTGCACCAGCCATTCGGCGGCGGGCAACATCACCAGAAAATTGTAGAGGCCCATAATGCGGTTGATGGCGTCGGCCAGTTCGCTGACTTCCTCGCGGAGATCGGTGGCAAACAGCGTTTGCGCGACCACATTGAGCGTGAGGCGCATCATGTCGATCGCAATGTCGCGCTGCTCGCCGTGCCGCCAACTGTCGCGCAATTGGGCGGCTTCCTGAACCATGGTGCTGGCGTATTCCGGAATGCGCTGGCGATGAAATGCGGGTTGGGCCACCTGCCGCTGCGAGCGATGCTGCGCGCCTTCGCTCGTGATCATGCCCTCGCCAAGCAGCATTTTTGTGCGCTGGACCGTGCGCTCCTTGATGAAGTTGTCGTTCTGCACCACCAGCACTTCGCGGATGTAGTCAGGATGGTTCAGAAAGACGATGTGATTCCACCCGATCTTGTAGTGGGCGATGTCGCCGTATTCCTCGGCCAGGTGCTGGAAAAGGACGATAGGATTCGCCGGTCGAAACCGGCGGAACGCGAACCAGAGCAGGTTACGCTGGAAGCCGGGCGGGAAGCGGTATCCCGCGGGCTGACCGCGGTGCCGCTCATTCCCGGGCAGATTGTTCCCAGGCACATCATCTCTCGCCGCGGTCGCCATCTCGTTAGTGTACTTCGACGGCGGGGCTATTTGAGTAAGAGGGGCAGCGTTTCGCTCGCACTCGGAAAGTTGAGCAATTGCGCGATTAAAAGTTTTGATGCGGAAGCAAATCCTACATCGCAGAGGTCACAGAGAAAACCGGCGCGAATCGTGCGCTATCGCGTCGCCGCTTCGGATTTCTGCAGAGCATCCAATTCCGCCAGTACTTCCTCGCTGTGTTTGACTGGATCGACACTAGTGTAGGTCTTCGCGACGTTCCCGCTGGGATCGATGAGGAACGTATGACGGGCGGCAAACTTCACCAGGCCGAAATTGGTCAGTGATCCGTAGGAGTCTGTCACTCGGTGCTCTGTATCGGCGAGAAGCTTGAAGTTCAGGCCTTGCTTGGCGCAAAACTTTTTATGTGAGTCAACGCTGTCTAGACTTACGCCCAGCACTACCGCGTTGCGCTCAGCATACTTAGGTTGATCGACCTGAAAGTTGTGAGCTTCGCGGGAGCAGCCGGGCGTCTGATCCTTGGGATAGAAATAGAGGACAACCCACTTTCCGCGATAATCCTTTAGGCTGACCGGCGTGCCGTCCTGCGATGGCAGACTGAAGTCGGGCGCAGCGCTTCCCACCGAGGGAGCGGCTGACCGCGATAACAGGCGCGGGGCAAGGACTACCAGCACGATCACAGCCAAGAGCAGCAAGACGAGTTTTAGCAATCGATTTCTCCTTAGCCGCGCTTTCAGTAGGCGGGATTTTAAACCAACGTGCCTTCCGAATACACACAAGAGAGACTGGCGGGCAAGCGCAGTGCTTGCCCGCATTGAGAGTTGTGGCCCGCGTATATTTATTCTATATTGTATAGATAATGGCGGAGCGTGATTCTCTCGGGGAATTCGAACATCTAGTAGTGCTGGCGCTGCTGCGATTGGAAGATAGAGCTTATGGCGTCACCGTGCGGCGGGAAATCGAACTCCGGGCAAAACGGGCAGTGTCGATTGGCGCCGTCTATGCCACGCTCGATCGCCTGGAGCGAAAAGGATATGTCAAGTCGCGGCGCGGGGATCCAACCCCCGAACGCGGAGGCCGTTCTAAGCGCTTCTTTCGCGTGACGGCTAAGGGAGTGATGACCGTGAACCGCACTCAACGGGCGCTCCGGAACATGAGCCTGGGGATCGATCTGGCCGGGAGTTTTTTATGAATACTCGCTCTGATTCGGTCGAGCCGCCGCGCATTGCTACCTGGCTGGTGAATCTGTTCACTGCGACCAATGACGAGGCGATCGTCGGGGATTTGCACGAGGAATTTGCGGAAGTGGCGTCGAGATCGGGCATCGGCGTCGCGCGCAACTGGTATCGGCGGCAGAGTTTGAGGACGATTGCCGACCTCGCGGCCGGCGGATTCTGCGGCGCCCCATGGTCGACATCGGGCGCAACAATTGGAGGATTTCTATTGCTGCGGTTTGCGCACGGACTGCTGGGCAAACTGTTGAGCGCGGTGACCGACAGATACTTAATGTACTGGTCGAGTCATTTTCAGGCGTACCTGTGGGTGCTGAAGGCGCAGTTCCCTGCGTATCTGCTTACTTCACTCCTTGTCGGCTGTATGGTTGCTCTGGTCGCGAAGAAGCGAGAGATGATCGCCACGATTGCACTCGGAATCACGCTTTGCGCGATGATCCTAATCGGCTATCTATCGGCCCTAGCCCAGACTGGGGATTTAAATTTCCTCTGGAACCTGCCGTGGGCATTTTCCGATCCGCTAGCGATCATAATGGTCGGAATCTTTGTTAGAAGGCTTCGCTTGCACAAAAGAGCACTTCCCATGCTTTAGATTCAAGACGAGCACGCGAAACTGCAAACTAAAACTTGCTCGGTCCTTCCTGCATCCCACCCATAATCCCGCGTTTGAATTATGATGGAGTATTGCGCATTCTACGACGGAGAAATCAGACGTGGCTCAGACGGAAACTGACGGCTTAGAAGTTTTGGAAACCAGGGAGTGGGTTGATTCTCTGGACTATGTACTTTCCAGCGGCGGTCCCAACCGTGCGGGCCGATTGTTGCAGCAACTGGCGCTGCATGCGCGGCGCGAGGCTGGCGTCAACCTGCCTTTCTCGGCCACCACTCCTTACCAGAACACAATCGCTGCCAAGCAGCAGGCTCCTTTTCCCGGCAGCCAGGAGATGGAACGCCGCATCAAGAGCCTGGTCCGCTGGAACGCGCTGGCCATGGTGGTGCGCGCCAATAAGATTCAGGAAGGCATCGGCGGTCATATTTCGACCTTCGCTTCTGCCGCCACCCTCTACGAAGTTGCCTTCAACCATTTCTTTCGCGCACAAACCGACAGCGGCGATCGCGACGTCGTGTACTTCCAGGGGCACGCCGCTCCGGGAATTTACTCTCGCGCTTATCTGGAAGGGCGAATCTCGAAAGAAAAGCTGCAGAATTTTCGCCGCGAACTGAAACCTGGGGGAGGATTAAGTTCGTATCCTCACCCGTGGCTCATGCCCGACTTCTGGGAATTTCCCACTGTTTCCATGGGATTGGGGCCGATCCAGGCGATTTACCACGCGCGCTTCATTAAGTATCTGGAGAACCGCGGGCTGAAGCAATCCACGGGCGGAAAAGTGTGGGCGTTTTTGGGCGACGGGGAAATGGACGAACCCGAGTCGCTCGGATCAATCACGCTAGCGTCGCGCGAGAAACTCGATAACCTCATCTTCGTGGTGAACTGCAACCTGCAGCGACTCGATGGCCCGGTGCGCGGCAACGGGAAAATCATTCAGGAACTGGAGGCGATTTTCCGCGGCGCAGGCTGGAATGTCATCAAGGTCATCTGGGGCACCGATTGGGACACTCTCATCCAGAACGACCGTGACGGCCTGCTGGTGCGGCGTCTGGGCGAAATCAGCGACGGGCAATATCAGAAATATTTTGTCGAGAGCGGAGCGTACTTCCGGCAAAACCTGTTCGGCACCGATCCCCGGCTGCTGAAGATGGTCGAACATTTGTCGGACGATCAGCTGGCGCGTATGCGGTTAGGCGGGCACGATCCCATCAAAGTTCACGCTGCCTACCGGGCCGCGGTCGACCACACTGGCTCACCGACGATTGTTCTCGCCAAGACCATTAAGGGCTACGGCCTCGGCGAGGCGGGAGAAGGCAAGAACATCACACACCAGCAGAAAAAGTTAAACGAAGACGAATTGGAGCTGTTCCGTTCGCGCTTCGGAATTCCCATTCCCGACGACGAGCTGCATGAGGCCCCGTTCTACCGCCCGTCGGACGACAGCGCGGAAATCAAGTATATGCAAGCGCGCCGCCAGCAGCTTGGCGGATACATGCCCACTCGCAAGACGCGGGCGGCAGCGCTGAAATCCGTGCCGGACGCGCACTTCGAGGAATTTCACAAAGGCACCGAGGGACGCGACGTCTCAACGACCATGGTTTTCGTGCGCCTGCTGGCGAAGTTGCTGCGCGATCCGGAACTGGGCAAGCTGATTGTGCCCATCGTTCCCGATGAAGCGCGCACCTTCGGCATGGAGGCGTTGTTCCGCCAGGTGGGGATTTATTCCAGCGTGGGTCAAAACTACGAGCCGGTCGACATGGACACGCTGCTCTACTACAAAGAGGCGAAGAACGGGCAGATTCTTGAGGAAGGCATCACCGAGGCAGGATCAATGTGCTCGCTCATCGCGGCGGGCACGGCTTATGCGAATCACGGAATCAACACGATTCCCTTCTTTATTTATTACTCGATGTTCGGGTTTCAGCGGATCGGGGACCTGATCTGGGCCGCAGCCGACATGCGCTGCCGCGGATTTCTCATCGGCGGCACTGCCGGCCGCACCACGCTGGCGGGAGAAGGGTTGCAGCATCAGGACGGCCACAGCCATGTGCTCGCGCTTCCGGTGCCGAACCTTCTCGCCTACGATCCTGCGTTCGCTTACGAAATCGCCATCATCATTCAGGATGGCATCAAGCGCATGTATGTCGATCAGGAATCGGTCTTCTATTATTTGACCGTTACGAACGAACCGCTGCCCATGCCCGGAATGCCCGCGGAAGGCAATGTTCGCGAGGGCGTGCTGAAAGGGTTGTACCGCTTCAAGACGTCGGCCAAGACTGACGCCAAACTGCGCGCACAACTTTTGGGAAGCGGCACCATTATGTACGAAGTGCTCAAGGCGCAGCAGATTCTGGAAGAAAAGTATGGCGTTGCGGCCGATGTGTGGAGCGTGACGAGCTACAAGCAGCTGTATCGCGATGGCAACGATTGCGAGCGCTGGAATATGCTGCATCCCGCGGAGCCGCCAAAGGTTCCTTACGTGACGCAGACGTTAAAAGATGCTGCGGGGCCGTTCATCGCGGCGTCTGACTACATGAAGGTTCTTCCGGAGAGCCTGGGCAAGTGGGTGCCCGGCCAACTCGTGTCCCTGGGAACGGACG
>DASSRO010000281.1:0-2464 GCA_035701745.1 Candidatus Sulfotelmatobacter sp.
GAGCCGGGGCAGACCACCGACACCCGGATGTTGTAAGGCCGGAGTTCCTCGGCAACCGAGTAGGAAAGGCCGTTCAGTCCCCATTTAGAAGCGGCGTAGGCTGCGCCGTTGGGCAGTGCGTTCTTTCCCGCCAGGGACGAGATGTTGATAATGTCGCCGGCGCGCTTCTCGATCATCATCGGGGCGAACGCCCGGATCGAGTAATACACTGCGCGCAGGTTGGTATTGAGGATTCTGTCCCAGTCGGCGGGAGGGAGATTGTGTAACGCTCCGCCAAACCCTCCTACTCCGGCATTATTAACCAGGATGTCAACCCCGCCAGACTTGCGGCGAACTGTATCGGCGAGCTTTTCTACCTGCTCCAAATTATAAACGTCGCATGGGAGGCCTTCACATGCTCCGCCTTGGGAGGAGATATGGGCCGCGGTCTTCTCCACCTCGGACCGATTGCGGCCGCAAATGACGACGCTTGCCCCAAGGGATGCCAGTTTATGGGCAATAGCGGCGCCAATGCCTCGGCCCCCGCCAGTGACCAGTGCTACCCGCTCGTGCAGCGGTTGAGTTCGATTTGAGACGATCATAACGTTCTCCTTATGCCGCCTTTCGGCAACACTGGACTTTGTTTACGGCATCCAAACCGTGCTGCGTGAAGGGAAAATCTTTGCAGCTTGAATACCTTAGCTTGCTTTAAGGGAACTAGGGTTTTTATAATCGCCGTCCGCGCCTATCCCTATCATTTTTGCCAGTTACAGCTAGGGACGGAGAGGCGGAACGATTGGCCGTCCCGAGTGTTCGTAGAGTTAAGAGATTTGCTGGAACAATTTGCTTGGTGTCTATAAGGTGAAGGATTCGCTGGATTGTGACTTTTTGGCATTGTTAAGGAGCCATTGGATGAAGAAGCCGCTCATGACGTTTGTGCTTGTGTTTGCGGTGGCCGCGTCGGCCCTCGCGCAACAGCCGTCCGCGCCGCAGGGGGCCGGACAACCGGCCCCGCAGGGCGCACCGGCACAACAAAAGAAAGAAATCAAGGACCCGGCGGAATACAACGCTTACATGGGCGCGATCCAGGCTACGGATCCGAACATGAAGGCGCAGAGCCTGGAAGGATTCGTAACGCAGTATCCCAACAGCGTAATGAAGGCAGATGCGCTGGAGCAGTTAATGCGCACATATCAGCAACTCGGTAATGTGCCCAAGACGATGGACACCGCCAACCGGGTATTGCAGGCTGATCCGAATAACGTTACCGCGCTGGCGCTGCTCAGCTATCTCGATCGCGTGAAAGCGCAGGGCGAGCAAGGTGCGGCGGCTACACAGGACCTGGGGCAGGCCGCGCAATTCGGCGAACGCGGCTTGCAGGCGCTGCCGAACTATCAGAAGCCGGAAAACATTGCCGACTTGGATTTCGCCAAACTGAAGGATCAACTGGCAGGTATCTTCAACGGATCCGTCGGTATCAAGGCCCTTCAGGACAACGATTTTGCCAAGGCCCAGCAATCGCTTACGGCGGCGGTCAATATCACGCCGAACGATTTCAGCCTGGTATATCCTCTCGCGCTGTCCTTTTTGAACCAGCCGAATGCCACCCCGGATAACTTGTTGCAGGGAATCTGGTACGTGGCGCGCGCGTCGAACGTGGCGCCCACGCCGCAGTTGAAACAGCAAATTGGAGCTTTCGGCCGCAGCAAGTACGTCAAGTATCACGGTGGCGATGATGGCTGGACGGACGTTCTCTCCGCCGCTGCTTCTTCTCCGACGCCGCCATCCGGCTGGACGATCAAGCCCGCGCCGACACCGGCGGAACAAGCCGCGAAGATGTGCGCCGAGAAGACTCCAGACAAGATGTCGTTCGATGAAATCCAGTTTGTGCTGACGTCGGGCAATCAGCAGTGCTCCGACACGGTGTGGAATGCCATCAAGGACAAGCCGCTGGCCCTGGGTGGCGGGAAAGTTGTGACGGCGACGGCGACCGAAATCACGATCGCCGAGTCCTATGACGACATCAACTCCACCCCGCCGAAGGCGGATATCACGCTTACGATGGCGGGCGATCTGCCGGCGAAACTGATTCCTTCGGTTGGTTCGTCAATTGACTTCCAGGGTAAACCGGCTTCCTTTACGCCGAACCCCTTCATGATGCAATTGACGGACGGATCGCTGGTGAAGCAGAAGAGTGCTGAGCCGCCGAAAACGACGCCGCACCATACCACCACGCATCGCAAACCTTCTTGACCTCTCTGAAGGTTGAACAGACAGCCGCGATTTCGATCGCGGCTGTTTTTTTTTTCGTTGAGAGTGGCGCATATCTGCCAAAAACGCCAGGAAATGGTATCAGGAGCGGCTCTCCCTATGCGCGCGCTACGGCCTGCGCTTCGCCGGTCTTGAAACTGTCTTGCAAAGCGGTTGCGACGGTGTACTGGATAATCTTTTCGTAATCGGTCCCGAGGAATTGCTTCAGTCGCGC
>DASSRO010000282.1:0-2597 GCA_035701745.1 Candidatus Sulfotelmatobacter sp.
TCATCTTCGTCGACACCGACGAGCACGTGAGCCGCGTGCTCCCCACGCTCAAGGAAATGGCGGCGCACCGGCTGATTGTCCGTGAGAATGTGGTGCTCGAGCAAGGAAACCTCGACTGATGCCAAGTTCGTCCACTTCTGAGCTCGACATCCTGGCGATCGCTGCGCATCGCGACGATGTGGAACAAACTTGCGGCGGTACGCTTCTGAAAGCGGCTGCGCGCGGGCAGCGCACCGGCATTCTCGACCTGACGCAAGGTGAAATGGGCACGCGCGGCACCGCGGATGATCGCGCCCGCGAGGCGGACGATGCCGCCAAGATTCTCGGAGTCAGTTGGCGTCGCGCGCTCGATCTTCCCGACGGCCGCGTCGAAAATACGTGGGAGAACCGGCTGAAAGTAGCGACCGTAATTCGCGAAACCCGGCCGCGGGTGATCATTCTTCCTTACTGGAAAGGGCGGCATCCGGATCACTACACCGCTTCGGTGCTCGGGTATGAAGCGTGTTTTCTGGCGGGGCTGGCAAAACTGGATCCACAGAAAGCCCTCGGATCGCAGCCATCAGGCCTCGCCCCGCATCGCCCCTTCAAGATCATTTACGCGACGCTCTATTACGATATTCGTCCGTCTTTTGTCGTCGATATCAGCGAGCAGTTTGAAGGAAAATTCGCGTCCATTCTGGCCTACAAATCTCAATTCAGCGATCAGGCTGCGGGCAAGGACCTGTTCCCTGCCCACGACGAAATTCGCTCCCGCGTTGAGGCGATGGCACGCTTCTACGGCATGCTCGGCGGCGTGACCCATGCCGAGCCGTTCCTGCAAAAAGAAGTTGGCCTGGTGGACGATTTGTTAGCCATTCCCGTCAAATCCATTTAACATTGCGACTAAATTAAACGTTGAGGAGTATGCAAATATGTCTCGCCTTATTTTCATGATTGTCACCGCGCTCGTGATGGCCGTAACAGCCGCAGCCCAGGCGGGGAGCTGGCAGATCGATCCCAATCACACGGCGGCGCAGTTTTCCGTGCGGCATCTTGGAGTCTCCACGGTGCGAGGCGCGTTCACCAAAGTGTCAGGCTCCGCGCAGTATGATCCGGCGGACCCGTCGAAGGACGCCCTCGAAGTCACCATCGACGCCAACTCCGTCGACACGCGCGTAGAAATGCGCGATAACGACCTGCGCAGCGCGCGCTTTCTCGACGTGCAGAAAAATCCGACCATCACGTTCCATTCCAAGCAAGCAAAGGCGGGAGGATCGGGCAAACTGCAGATCACGGGCGATCTGACCATTAAAGGCGTGACTAAACAAGTTGTGCTCGACGTGGATGGGCCGACGCCGCCGATCAAAGATCCCATGGGCAAAGGCCAGCGCATGGGCGCCTCAGCGACGACAAAAATTAACCGCCAGGATTTCGGCGTGAGCGCCCTGCCCGGAGCAATCGGAGACGAGGTCACCATCACGATCGACACGGAACTGATTCAGCCGCCGAAGTAGCCAGCGCTGCGCGGCGCGACACAATGCCATGTCATCCTGAGCGCAGCGAAGGATGACAGGCTCGGTGTGACGCGAACGGGCCTTCGTTACTTCTTCAGCGCCACCGCCAGCCCATCGCGAATCGGCAGAATCGTGGTGTAGAACTCCGGCGCGTCGTACAGCTTGCGATTAAATTCGAGGATTGCCTTCGTCCGCGAATCGCTCGGATTCTTTTCGGCAACCCGCCCGCTCCAGAGCACATTGTCGGTGATGAACAAGCCACCCTTGCGCAAGCGCGGCGCCACCAGTCGCAACACGCGCGGATAGTCTTCCTTGTCGACATCGTTGAAGATGATGTCAAATTCCTGCTTCTGCTCCGACAGGAACTCCAGCGCGTCGCCGACGTGCAGCGTAATACGGTTCGAAACGCCGGCGCGAGCAAAGTAGCCGCGCGCGCGTTCCGCATTCTTCGAATCGCCGTCGGTGTAGATCACGCGCCCCTGATCGCCCACCGCCTGCGCCCACCAGATGGTCGAATACCCGATGGCAGACCCGAGTTCGAACACGTTGCGGGCATTGATCGCCGTCGCCAACTGCTGCAAAACCCGCGCCACTGCCGGGCCAACAATCGGGATTTTATGTTCGGTCGCATAGTCTTCCATCTCCGCCAGCACCGGCTCGCGCTTGGGCAGCATGGAATACAAGTAATCATCGACTGGCCCGGCGGTGGTGAAGTTGTAGTGCCGCCAAGTGGCGCGGGCGTCTTTCTGGTCACTTGGCTTTCCGCTTGGATTCTGGCTGGGCTTCTTGCTTGCGCTCACGCCGTTCTCCTTGCCGGAGAATGACTCGCCTCGGTTGATCCGGTTAGAGTCGTCCCGGGTTTCATGTCGACCACTTCAACATTCGGCACCAGCTTCTGCAAATCGCCGGGACGCCCCGTGAGCACTGGAAAAGTTCCAAAGTGCATAGGGATGACGGCCTTCGGCTTAAGAAGATTGCATGCATACGCGGCTTCGCGCGGCCCCATGGTGTAGTGATCGCCGATGGGCAGCATCGCAATCTCCGGCGCATAGAGCTCGTGGATAATTTTCATGTCACCGAATACCGCGGTATCGCCGGCGTGAT
>DASSRO010000283.1:0-12098 GCA_035701745.1 Candidatus Sulfotelmatobacter sp.
TTCTTCGTTGGGGAAGCCGAAGTCTGTGGCCTTGGGCCAGACCGCGGCAATCTCGGCCGTGGTGCGGCCGGGACGGACCAGTTCAATCGCCGCGTCAAGATAATCGCGGCAGCGCTTGTAGGCGTCAACCATGGCATGCGAAGCGTAGCCGATCGTGAAACAGCGGTAATAGCAAGTGCGATATCCCATGTAGGAATGCAGAATGTCGTAATACACCGGATCGCCCGGCCGCAGAACGCGATCGGAAAACACATGCGGATGCGGATTGCAGCGCTCGCCGGAAATCGCGTTCACCGCCTCCACATATTCGGAACCCAAATCATAGAGAACTTTACTGACCAGCCCCACCGCTTCGTTCTCGCGCAGCCCCGGCTTCATCGCGCGGTAAAGCTCGTCATAAGCCGCGTCCACCATCATCGCCGAAGTATTCAACAGCGAGATTTCGTCTTGTGTCTTGATGACGCGGCACTCCGACATCAACGCCTGCCCGTCGACCACCTCAATCCCTTCACGCTGCAGAGCAAATAGCACGGGCAGTTCAATAATGTCGATGCCCACCGGCTCTTTGTGCAGCCCGCGCATCTCCAATTCAATGCGAATTTTCTTGGCGACGTCTTCGGCGCGCCCCATCTCCGGCGTCATCGCGCCACGCAGCATCGAAATTCCCGGACGCGAGCGCTCCGGTCCGAGCCAGGGGCAATTCAGCGCATGATGCTTCGCCGCCGATCCGAAATCCCACAGGATGGGCTCGTCATTTTGCGGCAGCAGTGTAAAGCGGTTGGCCTTGTCCTGCGCCCACGTCCCAATGTGGGTCGCGGTCAGGTAACGCACGTTGTTCATGTCGAAGCACAGCAACGACCCCATCGAGGACTGCTTCAACAGATCTTTCGCTTTTTGCAGACGCTCGCAGCGCAACCGGTCGAAGTCGATCCGGTTCTCCCAGTCCACCGCCATCGTTCCGTGAGTTTTTAATCCCATAAATCAGCTCCTAGCTGCTAGCTACTAGCTCTTTCCGAGTTGCGCTGCAGAGATCGTTTTGGAATCGTTCTCGGCCAAAATCTGTAAAGCACGAAAACAAATCCTCCCAGTCCCAGGGTGCAGCCGACTATGAATCCCCCGCCCACAACCATAACCCCAGCGCCTAAATCGGCTTGCCCCGGGGCAATGATGAAATGGGTGACGATGAAATCCATCAGGATGAAGCTCAGGGCAAACAACACGGCTCCGACGGCGAGTCCACTCCCTATGACTAGCGAGCATCTGAGGACCGACTTCACAGCGCACTCCTCAATTTTTGTTGCACATCTGGCGCGCCGCCTCGAAAACCGTTTCCTCCGTCGGCACGGTCACATCTTCGAGCGGCGGAGAAAACGGAATCGGCACATGCATCGCGCCCATGCGTTTCACCGGCGCGTCCAAATCATAAAATGCGCCTTCGGCAATCACCGCCGCCAGTTCGGCCGTCACTCCATACCGCCCGTAGCCTTCATCCAGCACAATCACGCGCGAAGTTTTCTTCGCCGACTGGATGATCGTCTTCTCATCCAGCGGCCACGTGGTCCGCGGATCCACCACCTCCGCGCTGATGCCTTCTTTTTCCAGCATGCCCGCCGCGCCCAGCGCCACCTGCACCATACTGCTCGTCGCCACCAGGGTTATGTCTTCTCCCACCCGCTTCACATCCGCCACGCCCAGCGGAATCGTGTAATCCTCTGCCGGAACCGGGCCCTTCAGCTTGTACATCATCTTGTCTTCGAAGAAGACCACCGGGTTCTCGTCGCGGATCGCCGTCTTCAACAATCCTTTCGCGTCATAGGGAGTCGAAGGCAGCACCACTTTCAATCCCGGCACATGGCTGAACCACGCGTGCAGCGACTGCGAATGCTGCGCCGCCGACCGCCGCGTCGCGCCCAGCGTGGTGCGCATCACCATGGGCACTTTCCAGTGTCCGCCCGACATGTAGTGCGCCTTCGCCGCCTGGTTCACCATCTGATCCATGGTCAGCGTCAAAAAATCGCCGAACATGATGTCGACCACCGGACGCAGCCCGGTCATCGCCGCCCCTACTCCAATGCCGGTAAATCCCGCTTCAGAGATCGGCGTATCCAGCACCCGCTCGGCGCCAAATTCTTCCACCAGTCCCGAGAGCACTTTGAACGGCGTGCCCGCCTCGGCCACGTCCTCGCCAAGGATGCATACGCGCGAGTCACGGCGCATCTCCTCCGCCAGCGCCTCGCGCACCGCCTGCGCAAATGTGAGTTCACGCTCTGACATAAAAACCTTCAGGCATACACATCCTGGTCCACTTGATCCGCGCCCGGATACGGCGACGCGATCGCGAATTTTACCGCCGCTTCCATCTCGCCTCGTGCCTCGACCGCAATCTGATCCAACTCCGCCGCGTCTGCATATCCTTGCGCCGCCAACCATCCCCGGTGCAGCAGGATCGGATCGCGCTCCGTCTTCCAGTGCTGCTCTTCCTGCTTGGTGCGGTAATATTCGCGGTTGATGTCGCCCACATGATGGCCGCTGTAGCGGTAAGTGTCGGCCTGCAGAAAGGCCGGCCCGCCGCCCGCTCTCGCCCGCTGAATCAAACGAGTCGAGGCCGCGTTCACCGCGCGCACATCCTGCCCGTCGACCAGCGCCGTTTCCAGCCCGAATGCTCCCGCGCGCCCCAAAATCGTTCCCGCCGTCGTCTCCGAGAAATGCGTGTACTCGTTATAAAGATTGTTTTCGCAAACGTAAATCACCGGCAGCTTCCATAGTTGCGACAGGTTCATCACCTCGTATAGCGATCCCTGCCCCAGAGCGCCTTCGCCAAAAAAACATACGGCGACGCGCCCATTGCCCAGGCGCTTCGCCGCAAACGCTGCGCCAGTTGCGATCCCCACACTGCCGCCCACAATCGCGTTCGCGCCTAAATTCCCGGTAGCCGGATCGGCGATGTGCATCGACCCGCCTTTGCCCCGGCAATATCCCGCTTCCTTGCCCAGCAATTCGGCGAACATGCGGTCGGGCGATGCGCCCTTCGCCAGGCAGTGTCCGTGGCCGCGATGCGTGCTGGTGATGTAATCATCGACGGTCAACGCTTCGCAAATGCCCACCGCAACCGCCTCCTGGCCGCTGTAAAGATGCGCGAGTCCCGGCATCAGCGCCCGCGTGTAAAGTTCGTTCACCTGCTCTTCAAACAGGCGAATCCTCACCATTTGCCGGTAGGCGTGAAGCCATCTCTCCTTCTCCGTTTTGATTTCGTTTCCGGCTTGGGGCTTGGATGCGGCGGTCGTCACTTCTTTCCTCCTGCGGTGAGCGGCGTTTTCACGCCCGACATGGTGGCCAGCACATCGAACATGCAGGCAAAATCGTACTTCGTCAGGCCCATTCCCCGCGCCGCCGTAAGAATTTCATTGCTCGCGGCCGTGGTGGGCAGCGGCACTTCGAGTTGCCTCCCCAGGTCCATCGCCAGCACCATATCTTTCTGCATCATGTTCACGTCGAACCAGGCTTCCTCCGGCTGTTGCAGCACGAACGGACCGCGATACTGAATCATCGGCGACGCCACCGCGCTGTGCGTCAGCACATCCACCGCAACCTCTCGCGCGATGCCGCTTTTCTCCGCCAGCAGCACGCCTTCTGAAAATGCGAGCATTTGCACCGCCAGGCTCAGGTTAATGGCAATCTTCATCGACAGCGCCAACCCGTTATCGCCGACGTATGTAACCTTGGGGCCGATGTCGAGCAGCAGCGGTTTGATCGCTTCAAAAGTTTCTTTCCGTCCGCCGACCATCACCGACAACTTTCCTTGCTGCAAAGTGATGACGCTGCCGGACACGGGCGCGTCAACCATGTCCGCTCCGGCGGCGCGAACTTTGGCAGCCAGCGCCCGGCTCACGGCGGGGCTCACCGTGCTCATGTCGATGAAGTTCTTTCCTGTACTCAAGCCTGCGAGCAATCCCGCGGGACCCTCGGTGATGGCCTGAATCGCCGCGGCGTTAGTCACCATCGCAAAGACGTAATCCGACGCGCTCGCTACCGCGCGCGGCGAGTCGGCCCACTGCATCCCTTTTTTCACCAGCCATTCCGCCTTGGCCCGCGTGCGGTTGTAGCCGGTGACCGTGTGACCCTTGCTGAGCAGACGGTCCACCATCTGGCTGCCCATCACGCCCAAACCGATAAAGCCTACCTTCGCCATCCGCTCAGCCTCCCGATCTTTGCTGGAAAATTTTAATGAGTATTGTGCTTGCCGGGAGCGCGTTTCGCCGCCACGGCTCCACTATCGTCCCGCACCTGCGCCAGGTGCGCGCGCATGCTCTCGCGCGCCTTCTCCGAATCCCGCCGCTCCACCGCATCCAGAATTCGTTTGTGATGAATCTGTCCGCGCTCCGGTCCACCCGGAACTCGGAAGATTCGCAACCGCTGTTCGCGTAGCAGCGCCACAATCGAGTCGAGCAGAGAAAGGATCAGCGGGTTGGCGGCGCCCTCGGCCAGCGCCAGATGGAAATCAAGATCAGCTTCGATGTAAAGCTCGGGATCCTTGGCGCCCGCTCGGTCCATCGCCGCAACGGCGTCGCGCATGGTTGTCAGTTCTGCTTCCTGGATGCGCGCCGCCGCAAGCGCGGCAATCTCGGGCTCCAGAATGGCCCTCACCTCAGCAAGATGAGTCGAACCTTCCGGCTGGCCGATCTTCACCATCAGGTCGAGCGACTGCCGCACCGCCTGGGTGGTGCCATCTGTGATAAAAGTACCGCGCCCCGAGTAAGCTTCTACCAGGCCTTTTTCGCGCAGCGCCTTGACCGCTTCGCGCACCGCGGTGCGGCTCACGCCGAAACGCTGGGCCAACTCGCGCTCTGCCGGCAACTGATCGCCGGGCTTAAGATCACCCTTCACGATCGACGCTTCAATTTGTTGAACGATTTGTTCGTAGAGCCGCGACGTCCGAACCAGCTTGTACACTGCGCTGCCCTCCCGAGCCGACGAGGCAGGAGTCCCGGATTTCACCCCTATGGTCTGGCTACTATACCGCATATCCACCAGCGGAAGGGTTTGTGTTCGGTAGAGCGCGATCTTGGTATATCGGTATGATGGTATGACCATATCCGCTCTCCAATTTACCGCAGCCCATTTCCGTTGGCAAGGCCGAATTTTCTTAGCCCTGCTCGGGTTCTCCGGTTGCCGTCGTATGGACTTCCCTCCGGGCGAGTTCGTGGGTACGCTTCCAAGACCTTGTCCAAGAAATGAAATTTGCTTGACACTGTTTCTCCGATAGTGGTATGGCTGTCGGACCAGAAAAACGGAGGCGTCTCTAATGCTATCTCGCACGGTTGCCACTTCCCTGTCTCGCCAGCGCGGGTTCGGGCCTGCGGCCTTACGGCTGCTGCTAGCCACCTGCCTGCTGCTCTGTACGGTTTCCGCGCTGGCGCAAACCACCGCGGGACGCATTCTCGGCACCCTGACCGATCCCAGCGGCGCCGCCGTGTCGGGCGCTACGGTAATTGTGACCGATGTGCAGCGCGGCACTTCGCGGACTTTGACCACGGACGAATCGGGCGCCTACGCCGCTCCCGACCTGCAGCCCGGCACTTATAAAATTCACGTCGAGGCGCGCGGTTTCAAGAGTGTCGAGCGCTCCGGCGTGCAGATTGAAGTCGCCACCGACGTCCGCGCTGACTTCTCGCTGCAACCGGGCCAGGTCAGCGAAACCGTAACCATCACCGAAGAGGTTCCGCTAGTCAACACCACATCGGCCACTCTCGGCGGCACGCTCAGCAACAAAGAAATCAACGACCTCCCGCTAAACGGCCGCAACTACGAGAATCTGTTGCAACTCCGCCCCGGCGTAATGCGTTATCCCGGCGGTGGTTTCTCCACCACCAGCACCGACGGCTTGCGCGCCGAAGACAATGCCTACTTCATCGAAGGACTGTTTAACAGCGAGCCCTTTTCCGGCCAAGGCATCATCAACGGCGCGGGCATCGCGGGAGACTCCGCCACCATTCTTCCAATCGACGCCATCCAGGAATTCAACGTGCAGGAAAATCCTCCCGCGGAATACGGATGGAAGCCGGGCGCGGTCATCAACGTGGGATTGAAGTCGGGAACCAACTCGCTGCACGGCACCGCCTTTGCCTTCGGTCGTGACGGGGCCCTCGACGCGCGCAACTATTTCAACGCCTCCCCGGCGCCGAAAACCTCCCGCACCCTGGAACAGTTCGGCGGCAGCCTCGGCGGCGCGATCATCAAAGATAAGGCTTTCTTTTTCGGCGCCTACGAGGGCCAGCGCTACAACGTCGGCAACTCTTACAGCGTTACTACGCCTTCCATGCAGTCGCTTCCTTCCGCGGGAAACTGCATTTCGCCTCTGGTGACAGGCGACTGCGGCAACAGCATTCCGAACGCCATCGCCGACCTGCTGGCAAACGGCGTCCCCATCAGCGCCGCCAGCCAACAAATTTCCGGCTGCAGCGTTTCTGGTACCGGAATTAATGCCACCGTGACCTGCAACGGCACAGGCTTCCCTATTAACAACACGCAGAGCATCAACGTCGTCCAGGGATTTCCCAACAACGTTGGCGTCGACAATGCCCTCGCGAAAGTGGATTACAACTTCAACCAACGCAATAGCGTGAGCGGCATGTATTTCTACGGCAACAACAACGGCACCGTGGAGGACTTTCCCGAGCTGCAATCGAACTGGCGCTCCAAAATTCACACCCGCGCGCAAGTTGTTGGAGGAAACTGGATCTGGACTCCCGGCACGCGCTGGGTCAACGAGGCGCGTTTCGGTTATAACCGCCTCTACCAGCCTACTTTCCCCGGTGACCTCAACACTCCCGCATCCGGCTACGGACTCAACACTGGCGTGAGCGGGCCCTTCACGGGAGGACTCCCGCGCATCGGATTCGCGGGCGCATTCGTACCCGGGCTGGGCGCGTTCAAGTGGCCGAAGTTCCAGGGTCCCGACTACATTACCCAGTTCATCGACCACGTCTCGTACACTGCGGGCAAACATTCGCTGAAGTTTGGCGGCGAACTGCACCGCAACGCCTTCAACGGCGGCGCATTCGGCAATGCCCGCGGCAGCATCACCTTCCTGGGCGGCGTCGCCATTGGTACTGGCGCCGGCTCAACCGCGCTGGAAGATTTTTTCGCCGGCGATCCCTTCAAGGCGTCTGTGCAAACCGGAGACCCCACGCTGCACATTCACAACTGGTCGTACAGCCTGTTCGCGCAGGATGATTGGCGCACCACCAAGAACTTCACACTGAACTTTGGCGTGCGCTACGAGTTCGCTTCCGTCATCAAGGAATCTCGCAACCGCCTCGGCAATTTCGATCCCAACTCGCCCACCGGATTGATTCAGGCCGGCATCGGCGGCGTCAGCGGCCCCTACAATCCTGATCACACCAACTTTGCTCCGCGCTTCGGCTTTGCCTGGGATGTAAATGGCAAGGGCACCACGGTTCTTCGCGGCGGCGCCAGCCTGGTCTACGAAACCGTCAACTGGGAAGCCATGCTCGCCTTCAACAACGCCTTCGGCCTCGGCAACGTTCCCACGGCAGCTACGATCGATGCCGCGGGAGACACCGCCGGCGGCACGATCACGGCCGGTAATCTGGCGATCCCACCGGTCCTTCCGCAGTGGGACAGCGGGGTGCCGATCTTCGGAGCCAACGTCAGTACAACCAAGCTTAACTGCGATCCGGTGAACGCGGCCCCCTGCCCCATCATGAGCGTGGACCGCAAGCTCACCACGCCTTACGTCTGGAACTGGAACCTCAACCTGCAGCACTCCTTCACTCCCAATCTGTCGCTGGAACTCGCCTACGTCGGCAATCACGGTTCGAACCTCATCGGCATTCGCGACATCAACCAGCCGCCCGTCGGCACCGATTATTCCGCGGCCTGCAACACCGATCCGAATTGCGATCAGGATGCCCGCCCTTACAACGCGAAGTTTCCCTACCTGAGCAACATCTTTCAGATGGGGAACATCTACCGCTCGAATTACAACGCCTTGCAAGCCACGCTGAATGCGCGCAACTATCACGGTCTGAGCATGGTGGCTGGATACACCTATGGGCATGCGCTGGACGAGGTCGGCGCCAACTGGGACTTCGGATACGGCGCCGGACTACCGCAGGATTCCTACCACGTCGGCCGCGAGTACGCCAACAGCGACTTCGATATTCGCCATCGCGTCACTCTCTCTCTCACCTATGCCATCCCCGGCCGCCCCGGCGCATGGCAGATGCGCGAAGGCTGGGAACTTAATTCCATCGTGACCCTGCAAAGTTCGCAGCCGTGGGGCCCCATTGATATGCAGACGGATGCGGCGGGCACAGGCCCGCTGCCGGTAAGTCCGCCGGCCAATTCGCCGATTCGCTGGAGCTTTTATGGAAAACCTTCCGACTTTAAATCGGGTCCCACGGCCATTCCGTTTTTCCCGGGCACATCGAATTCTGCCTGCGCCGCGCAAGCTCTGGCTGTAGACGGTGGAACTCCCGGAGCCTCCACTGCTTCTCTCACTTCCTTCGGTTGCTACGCCAAGGGCAATTCGATCATGATTCCTCCGCCGCTCGGCCAATTCGGCAACATGGGACGCAACCTGTTCCCTGACTCCGGCTTCCGGAATTTCGATTTCTCCGTGGCCAAGAATTGGCATTTGGGCGAGAAGGTCCGCGCGCAGTTCCGCGCCGAGTTCTTCAACATTTTCAACCACCCCAACTTCGCGAATCCTTACGGCGGACAGAATGGATTCGGCTTAAACGATCCGGGAGTGCAGCCCTTCGGATGCGGATGCGCGACGCCTGACGTAGCTGCAGCCAATCCAGTAATCGGGTCGGGAGGCAGCCGCGCGATTCAGTTAGGTTTGAAGTTCACGTTCTAAAACAATCCGTAGAGGCACAGCTCGCTATATCTCTTGCCATGCCACGAGTCCTGGTGGGCAAGATGTTACGAACAATGTCGCTACGGAAATCTTTTCATACGGGCCAAAATCATGAAGAACAATATTTCATTCACTTTGCTGACGCTGTCGGCAAGCGCGCTCTTACTCTCAATCCCAGCCTCCACCCAAGAACGACGCGAACGTACCATCGATGAAGTGAAAACCGAAGCCATTCACCGCGCCGAAGTCGGCCAATATCCGCTGATCGGCCTCGATCCCGCCGACGTGAAAGAGGCCTTTGAAAACGTCCACACCGCCGACAAAGACGAATGGGCCGCCGCCTTCATGCACGTCGGCGATCGCTATTTCAACGAAGCGAAATCGCTCGAGAAATCCGATCCCGCCAAGGCTAATGCCGACTACATCCGCGCCTGGCGCATTTATTCTTTCGGACGCTGGCCCATTCCCTCCTCCCCCGGTAAGCAGCGCTCCTATGAAAAAGCGCTCGAAGCTTTTCTCGATCACGCCAAGTTTTACGATCCCCCGCTTGAAGTCGTGCGCATTCCTTTCGAAGGCAAAGAAATCATCGGATACCTTCGCCTCCCAAAAAACGCCAAAGGACCGGTTCCTCTGGTAATCGCGGTCAACGGCCTCGATAGCCGCAAGGAAGACCTCACCGAAAGTTTCGGCGCCATTCTTCCCTTCGGCATCGGATACCTGGCCGTGGACGGACCCGGCACCGGTCAAGCTCCCATTAAGGTCAGCGAAACCTCCGACCGCATGCTCTCAAAAGTGATCGACTATGCGCAGTCCCGCCCCGAGATCGACAAGAATCGCATCTCCATGCACGGCGTGAGTTGGGGAGCCTACTGGGCCACAAAAATGGCGATTGTCGAGCGCGGCCGCCTGCGCGGTTGCAGCGCCCAATCGCCCCCCGTGGACAAATTTTTCCAGAAAGATTTCCTGATGAACTCGCTCTTGGGTAATCGCGAATACCTTTTCGATCAGGTGCCCGCGCTCATGAACATTCTCGAGGGCGTTCACTCCCTCGACGAAATGGGCGAGTACCTGCCGAAAATCTCGCTTGTCCATCAAGGCCTGCTCGGCAAACCCATGGCGCCCATGCTCGTCATTGCCGGAGTGCTCGACACCCAGGTCCCCATCGACGACGAATACCTGCTGTTGAGCAAAGGCGACGTCCCCAAAGAAGCCTGGATCAATCCCCGCGGAGGCCACTTGGGCCGCCAGATAGGCGTTTGGCCCGATCCCCTGATCTTCAAGCAGGTAATCATCCCCTGGCAGGTAAAAATCCTCCAACCCCCAAACTAGCAATCTCCCCAGGACGCTATGCCCGCGTAGGGACGGACGCATTCGTCCGTCCCGCGAAGGCGAAGCCGAGCGCTCCGTCACCAAAGCTTTCTGCCAGCATTTATGATGTTCCGGAGAAAACCCCATGCCCCCGAAAACAGCCCTGATCACCGGAGCCAACGGCGGCCTCGGAATCCACGTCACTCGCGCCTTCCTCGATGCCGGGTTCGCCGTAGTCGGCCTGGCTCCGAAAATCCTGCAATCCGACATCAACCATGCCAACTTCACGCCGCTCCCCGCCGCACTCGACAGCCTCGACGCCGCGAAGAAAGCCGCCGACTCGGTCATCGCCCGCTTCACAAAAATTGACGTGCTGGTTCACACCGTCGGTGGATTCGCGGGAGGCCAGACCGTCGCCGACACCGACGACGCCACCTTCCAGCGCATGTTCGACATGAATTTGTACAGCTCGTTTCACATCCTGCGCGCGGTCCTCCCGCACATGCGTAGCGCAAAGGCTGGACGCATCATCGCCATCGGCAGCCGCGCCGCTGAAAATCCCGGCCCCACCGTCGGCGCTTACAGCGCTTCCAAAGCCGCGCTGGTCTCGCTTGTGCGCACCGTCGCGCTCGAAAACAAAGACGACGGCATTACCGCCAACATCATTCTTCCTGGCACAATCGACACTCCCGCCAACCGCAAAGCGATGCCCGGCGCAGACACGTCGACGTGGGTGCAACCTGCGTCCATCGCCAGCCTGATCCTTTGGCTAGCCAGCGACGCGGGCAAGGACGTGACAGGCGCCGCCATCCCGGTCTACGGCGCAGGTCTGTAGTCCTCGGGCATGCATGTGCGGACGTTGCTCGTGTGCAGACGGACGCATTCGTCCGTCGGTGTAGAGACAGTCGCCTCGGCTGTCCAGCGAAAGCGCAGGCGAGCGCAGCGAGCCCAAACTTGATTGTGTCGTCCTGAGTGGAGAGGCCGCGAGCTACGCGAACGGCCAGGCAGTCGAAGGATCCCTAACGAAACCCACTCCCTCAAGCCGTACGTAACCCTTTCGGGTAATAATATACTTGACAAATCAATGCTAATAGCGTACAGTTTTGTACATGGACGGCAAACACAAGCAACCAAAGACCTTGCAGCAGGCAATCAGTTTCTATACCAACCCTGATAACTGCCTTGATTACATGGTTAGTATTCGGTGGCCTGAGGGTATCGTTTGTCCAACCTGCGGACGCACCGATGTTGTGTTCCTTGCCAATCAGCGCAAGTGGCAGTGCAAGAGCGTCCACGCCAAACGGCAGTTCTCGGCCAAGGTTGGAACCATCTTTGAGGATTCCCCGATTCCCTTGGAGAAATGGTTGGTTGCAGTGTGGATGCTGTCTAACTGCCGCAACGGAGTTAGTAGCTACGAGATCGGGCGCACTATCGGGGTAACTCAGAAGTCGGCATGGTTCATGATGCACCGTGTTCGTCTCGCAATGCAGCGCGGATCGTTTGTGAAGCTCGGCGGCGGTGGCGGAGAGGTTGAAGTCGATGAAACTTTCATCGGTGGCAAGGCTCGCAACATGCACGCTTCCACTCGCGCACGTCGCATTCCGTTCCCCGGCAAGAAAGATGACAAGACTATCGCCTTCGGAATTCTCGAACGCGGCAAAGAAATTCGCACCATGGTCATCAAAGATCGGACCCGCGACACCGTTGTGCCATTGATCCGCGAACACGTCCACGCTGGAACTTCGGTCTACACCGATGATATGAGCGGCTATCGGAACATGAGCATGACCGATGAGTTCATTCACGGCGTAGTGGATCATGCCAACAAGTACGTAGATGGACGCATTCACACTAACGGCCTTGAGAACTTCTGGTCGCTGCTGAAACGCGGAATTTCGGGAACCTA
>DASSRO010000284.1:0-2586 GCA_035701745.1 Candidatus Sulfotelmatobacter sp.
GAGGCTCATGAGGGGATTATAGACGGCGACGGGTCACAGTAAGTGCGAAGTCAACGTCCCCCACCCTCTCGCAAAAAACGCGAGAAAGGTAGGGACCTTAGGACTTCCCTATTCTTGCGCCACCAAACCTGCGCCCCAAGCATCTGAAGGGCTGGAGGAAATTATTATGGGTAAGCTTGCAATCTGGGCGCAATTGGAATCGAAACCGGGCAAAGAAAAAGAATTGGAAGAATTTCTGAAATCGGCACAACCGTTGGCGGAGCGCGAGCCGGGAACCGTTACCTGGTACGCCATCAAAATGGGCCCGGGAAAGTACGGCATCTTCGACACGTTCGCCGACGAGAATGGGCGCAACGCTCACTTGAACGGCGAAATCGCCAAGGCGCTTTTCGCAAAGGCGAAAGATTTGTTGGCCAAGGCTCCCGACATTGCCAAGCCGGAGATTTTGGCGTCGAAGACTGGACGGGGTTGAGGACGCCTCGAGGTTTTTGGAAACTTCAGCAAACAAATAACAACACCGGCCCCGGACGAATGCGTCCGGGGCTACACGTTTGGTGAGGCCGGTCACTGCGGTATATCGGATTTTGCGGTACACATTTGCCGCGCCCAACGTGCTGCAACCGGGCGCTTCCGGTAAACTAATGGATTATCCATACTCCTAAGGACGTGACCCATGTTGCATAAGAATCGTCTCTTTACTCCCGGTCCGACGCCGCTTTTGCCGGCAGCGCAAACGGCGATGGCGTCATTCACCGCGCATCACCGCACGGCCGACTTTCGCGCGCTATACCAGCGAGTGCTGGCCGACATGAAGGATTTCACCGGCACCAAGAACGACGTGCTGGTGCTCGCCTGTTCAGGCACGGGCGTGATGGAGGCGTCGGTGTCGAACCTGACCTCGCCCGGAGACAAAGTTCTCGTATTGACGGCGGGAAAGTTCGGTGAGCGCTGGACAGGCCTGGCCAAGGCGTTCGGCTGCAACGTCGACGTGCTAAGCGTTCCCTACGGCGAGACGTTTTCGCTCGACGAGATTCGCAGCAGGGTAACGTCCGACGTGCGCGCGGTGTTCGTGCAGGCAACCGAGAGTTCCACCGGCGCGCGGCACAACGTGGAAGGCATCGCGAAAATTGTGCGCGGCCACGGCGACGATATTCTGCTGGTCGTGGATGCGATCACCGGGCTGGGCACCACTCATCTCAACGTGGACGGCTGGGGCTTAGACGTGATCATCGGCGGATCGCAAAAGGCGCTGATGATTCCTCCGGGACTAGCCTACTGCGCGGTGAGCGAGCGGGCTTGGAAGCGCATGGATACGACGACCTCGCCTCGTTATTACTTCGATCTGCGCAAGGAAAGAAAATCTGCAGCCAAGGGAGAATCGGCATACACCCCCGCGACGTCGCTGTTTGCGGCGCTGGGAGCGGCGTTGGAATTCGTCCGCGGAATGGGCAATGGCGATCTGTCGACAGGCCGGGAGGAATTGGTCAACAACGCCGAGCTCTGTGCCGAGATGACGCGAGCCGGGGCGAAGGCGTTGGGATTGAAGCTGTACGCGTCTTCTCCGGCAGCGGCGCTTACAGCGATCTGCGCGCCGGAAGGGCTCGACTCAGGCAAGATCGTGAAAGAGTTCCGGGAATCGTTTGACGCGGTCGTAGCCAACGGCCAGGGCGAGATGAAGGGCAAGCTGTTCCGCATCGCGCACATCGGCTACTACGACTATCTCGACACGATCGGCATTCTGGGCGCGCTTGAGCATGTGCTGGCCCGGGTCACCGACCAGAGAGTGGAATATGGCGCGGCGGTGAGGGCGGCGCAGGAAGTTTTTGCGCGCGCCCATTCCGCGAAGCGGCAACTGGTCGGGGCCTGAGGCCTGGAATCAGTTCACAGTAAAGTCCATTGGAGTGGAGGTCTCGGCCAGCGTTCCGCCTCCTCCGTACATGCCGGTGCCCGGAGTGCCGGGATTGGTAACGGTGACTGCGACAGTACCCGAAGCCGCGATGGCCGCGGCTGGAATTGCCGCGGTAACCTGATTGCCGCTCACGATGGTGGTGGTCTGAGGGGCGCCGTTCCAGTTCACCACTGCCTTGCCGCCAAAATTAGTTCCGTTGACGGTCAGGGTGAAGGCCGGACCGCCGGCGCTGGCGCTCGACGGGCTGAGTGCGGCGATCGTTGGAACCGTCCCTGCACTCGGCGGCGTCGCTTTCGCGCTGTAACCGCAGGCCAGCGTGAAGGCGGATAAAGCCGCGAGCAGGGTCGCTTTGACAGCGTGATTGGTCTTTAACATTGTCATGATTTTTCTCCCAGGGCCAGGGCCCAGTGGGGATCAGTGTAGGAAGTTCGCCGCGTAAGGGTGTCAGAGGCGTGTCATTTTCCCGTCACTAGTTGTCAAACGAATTTCAGGAATCTGAATCTCATTCAAAGGAAGTCATACGTGAAAATTATCGTAGCGGAAAAGATTTCGCCGTCGGCCGTAGCGCAGTTGCAGGAGCCCGGCTGGACCGTGCTTACGGCGGAGCAACTGGATGGCAAGCTCGAACAACAACTGGAGTCCGCCGACGCGCTGATCGTGCGGTCGGCGGTGCAGGC
>DASSRO010000285.1:0-5810 GCA_035701745.1 Candidatus Sulfotelmatobacter sp.
CAAGGCAGGTGAGCGCGCTATTGCTGAGACTACCGCGCTCTCGACAGCCACATCATCCCGCAAAAGAAAAAGCCAAGGGACAACGACCACAAGCTTTGCGAATACGCGCAGACCCAAAAAGAATAAGGGCCAAAGCCGTCCTTATCCTAAGCGCAGGAATCGATTCGATGTTCAGTGATTCATGGCGGGTGGCCCAGCCTTTGATTTCGCTAACACCGGCAATACAGCGGGGTGCCCCGTCCTTGCGTTTTTTGCAAGGGCGGGTACGATGCTGCTGACATCGTGAGCTTTTGTCCCAAGACACCTTCATGCAACTCGGCTCCGAAACGAGATCTCCGGCCACCCCACATTCACCCGTACCGCTCCGGCCTCTCCTAGCAAATAGAACCGGTACCTGCTCCATCGCCATTGCTCGCGCGACTCCAGCAGTCACCATTTCACCATGTCTCAGCCGGCTCCCCGGCGGTGAAATGGCGGGGTAATTTCTGTCGTCCCTACGGGACTTGGGTATTGTTCGGAGAGCGTACCCCGGACTTACGTCCGGGGCTGTTGTATGCCGCCCCTTCGGGGCTGAGAACGGAGCGGGGCGTCAGCGTTCGTTCTCGATTCCAGGCGGACTGGACCGCAGGGGCTAAAGCCCCGGATCAATTGTTGGACTTCTTTTCGCGGCCCCTTCGACGAGCTCAGGGCAGGCTCCTGAAGGGCGGCTCTTCCACGATGGTGGAAAAGCCCTTCCTTATCCATTCACCAGCGCCATCATGTGCTCGGGATATCTTCCCCCGGCGGCCGCATCCGGGGGAAACACTTCATCGATGCGCCGCAAATCTTCTTTGGTAAGCTTCACCGAAACCGCGCCCACATTCTCTTCCAGATATTTTCGCCGCTTCGTTCCCGGGATCGGCACGATGTCGTTACCCTGCGCCAGCACCCAGGCCAGCGCCAACTGCGACGGCTTACATCCTTTCTCCTTCGCCATTTCCTCGACCTTCCGCACCAGGTCCAGGTTCTTCTGAAAATTTCCGCCCTGAAAGCGCGGACTATTGCGGCGATAATCATCCGCAGGCAAGTCGTCGAAGCTGCGGAACTGTCCCGCAAGAAATCCGCGCCCCAACGGACTGTAAGCCACAAATCCAATTCCCAACTCGCGGCAGGCCGCCAGAATTCCGTTTTCCGGATCGCGCGTCCACAACGAATATTCGGTCTGCAAAGCGGCAATGGGATGCACCTTCACCGCGCGCCGCAGCGTTTGCGCCGACGCCTCGGAAAGCCCCAGAAACCGCACCTTGCCCTGCTTGACCAAATCGGCCATGGCGCCCACGGTCTCTTCGATGGGCGTGTTGGGATCGACGCGATGCTGGTAATACAGATCGATTGTCTCCACTTGCAGGCGCCGCAGGCTGGCCTCGCAAGCCTGCTTCACATAATCGGCCTTGCCGTTCACGCCGCGCGCATTCAGATTTTTCGGATCGCGCACAATTCCAAACTTCGTGGCCAGGACAATCTTCTCGCGCTTGCCTTGGATGGCCCGTCCCACGAGCTCTTCGTTGGTGTGCGGCCCGTAAGCGTCGGCCGTATCGAGAAACGTGATGCCCAAGTCGAGCGCGCGATGAATGGTGGCAATCGATTCCTCGTCGTTCCGCCCGCCATAAAATTCCGACATGCCCATGCAACCTAATCCCAGCGCCGAAACCGCGAGCCCACTGCCGCCGAGTTTGCGAATCTGCATAATGAATCCTCCCTGAATAAAAGCGTTGCTGGTTTTATGGATGCTTCCGGCTGCGTTGCAGTTACAGCAAAATTCCTTGAGTCTGAAGATTGCCTCGCGCATCTTGGAGACGAGGAACGCTCATTCGAGGGAGATTCCGTGACGCAACTTCAAGCGTGGTTCGATCGACGTTTTGAATTCTCGTTTCCTGCGGAGCTTTTTCCGAATCTGTGCGCGCGTTTGCGCGGCACGCCGGCGCGGCTGGAAGAAATGACGCGCGCAGGCCGCCAGGAGATTCTCGTGAGAAGGCCGGCGGATAAAAAGTGGTCGGCGCAAGAACACGCCGGGCACTTGCTCGACCTTGAATCTTTGTGGATGGCCCGCGTCGCCGACTACCTCGCGAGATCTGCGGTGCTCACGATTGCGGACCTGACTAATCAGACGACGCAACAGGCCAATCACAATGCGCGGCCGCTCGAAGGCATTCTGCGGAATTTCCGGTCGGCGCGCGCTGAATTCTTGCGGCGTCTGGATGCAATCGATGCGAACGCGTTCTCGCGGTCCATCCCGCATCCGCGGCTGCAGAAGCCGATGCGACTGGTGGACCATTTGTATTTTGTGGCTGAGCACGACGATCATCACCTGGCGCGAATCTGGGAACTGCTGAACGCGGAGTAGCCAACCGCGCTGAAATTCAGTTGTCGATTTGACAGGCTGAGGTTTGTAAGTTTACGCCGTGACTTTGATCAACGGTTTGGTGCGCTCGATGACCCGGCCCACTTCCACCGCGCGTACATCGTTAGCCAGGAGTGCTTTCAATAAATTTGCCGCATCGCCGGACGCAACCGAAATGAACAATCCGCCTGCGGTTTGCGGATCAAAGAGCATTGTTTTTATTTCCTGCGAAACTACCGCGCCGAATTCCACCGCGCACTCGGCGAATTCGCGATTGTTGGTGAGACCGCCAGGAATATAGCCGGCCTGCACGCACTGCAGGGCTCCGTCGAGCAAGGGGATCGTGGAAGCGCGCAGCTCGAGAGAAACGTCGGAAGCCATCGCAATTTCGCGCGCATGGCCAATCAATCCGAAGCCGGTGATGTCGGTCATCGCGTGAATTTGAAACGCGGACTCGCGGATCACGTCGGCCGCGGCCTTGTTCAGCGTAGTCATCGAGCGCACGGCGGCGTCAATCCAACTCTGCTCGGCTTTGCCTTTCTTGATTGCGGTCGAAATTACGCCTGTGCCGAGTGACTTGGTCAGCAGTAGGGAGTCTCCGGCGCGCGCGCCCGCATTGGCCAGAACTTTCTTCGGGTGTACGGTTCCGGTGACGGAATATCCGAACTTGGTTTCTTCATCGCGAATGCTGTGGCCGCCGATCACAGTGCATCTTGCCTCGATCATCTTCGACAAGCCGCCCGCCAGAATGCGCTCGAGAATTTCGAGATCCGCCTTGTCGGGAAAACACACCAGCGCGAGCGCTGTGAGCGGCTTCCCGCCCATGGCATACACGTCGCTCAGCGCGTTGGTCGCGGCAATCTGCCCGAACGTGTAGGCATCGTCAACCACGGGCGTGAAAAAATCGACCGTCTGCACGAGGGCCTGGTCGGGCGCGATTTGATACACTCCGGCGTCGTCGGCATGATCGAAGCCGACCAGAACATTCGGATCCTGTTGCCGGGCTAATTTCCCAAGCACCGTGTCCAGCGCCGCCGGACTCAGCTTGGACGCTCAACCCGCAGCTTTCACCGACTCCGTCAGTCGAAATGGTTTTACGTCGGGCACCGAACCATTGTAGCGAAGGATTGCTAGTAAGCAATTTCTGACTGATGATTTCTGATTGATGATTGCGGGGCTAGTTGGCGGCAGGTCGCTGGAGTAAGTGCCCCGCATCTCCTGAATCGTGCGTCTGGCAGGGATCCTTCGACTGCGCTCAGGATGACAGTGGATTGGATGACAGTGGATTGGATCTGAGATTACTTCACGACTACGTCGGTGACGCGAATGTCGGGATACTGCCGGTTCCACTGGGCCGAAATACTGTCGAACGTCAGGCGAAAAGGTTCTGTCTGCCCCGGCGCCAGCGGAGAAACGTTCAGGTCAACAGGCTCTGAGTACGCCCCGTTGTTTCTGACTACTTGCAGCGGCACTTCTTCGCGCTGCGCCATCTGGCTCATGTCGTCCTTGAAAATAACTTCGACCACGGCGTGGGTCACAGTTTTATCGCCGGTATTGGTAATGGCGCCATCAATGTAGCTAACGGTATGGCCGATAAAATTTTCCGCGGCGCTCATCTTGAAGTCGGAAAGTTTCAGGCTGGCGATGTAGGGCGACGCAGTTTTGACGGCCTTGGGGGGTTCGCGCAGCAGAAACGCTGCGGCCAGCGCGCCCGCAATCACAACGAAAACTGCAATGCCGATGATCAAACGGCTGGAGTCGCGCTCTTCCGCGACCGGTGTTGGCTGTCCGAGACTACCCATGAAGGAATTGTAGGCCCTTGGATTTGGCTTGTCGATTTCTGGATTCTTCTGTGTTCCCAAATGTCGGGAGCGCGGGGGCCGAGAGGTGGCTAAGTCTTTCTCGCGGCCAATAACCGCTCGGCATTATCGTGATAAACCTGCTTCAAGATTGCATCACTCAGCCCGAACCCGTTCAGGCTCCAGTGATAGGAAAACTGATCGGTCTCATAAAAGTGCTCATCCAGCGATTCAAGAATGCGGAAGGTCACCCGATACATCGGCTTATCGAAGCCCATATCGGTCCCGTACACCATCCGGTCGGCGTGCTTCTCATAGAACTTTGCGGCGAAGCGCGGAATCGGAGCAGTCTCCGCATAGCGCGCCGCAATATCCGCATACAGATTCGAATTGCGTTCCAGCACCTCTCCCAGCCGCGCCAAGTCGTAATCAAGGTTGGCGAAGTGGCAGGCGATGAAGGTCGTGTTCCGATGCCGCGACGCCGTGCGCTCGAGAATGTCGACCATGCCCGACAAGTCGACGATATTCGGCTGATTATCCAGCCGCCACTCGTAAGCGTTCATCAGCCCATCGTTGTAGCGGTCCATCTTCTGATACATCCAGATCGGATCGGCCACGTGCAGGCTGACCGGCATTCCCAACTCGCCGCACTTGTCCCATACCGCGTCCATGCGCGGATCATCGGGGTGCATTCCCGGCGCCTTTGCCTGGCCCGAAACCAGCCCCTTGCCCTTGTCGTGGATCTCTCCCACGCCCCGAGCCCCGGCCTGCTTGCAGCGCTCCAGTTCCTTCACCGCGGCGGGCCCGAATCCCGGCTTGTCGTATCCCGCCAAGTCGAACCCGCACCACATCTCAAAGCGTTCGGAATGCTTGGCATATTTCTTCTGAATCTCGTCAAACGCCGCGCCGGTCGACATCGTCAGGATGATCGTCTTTTCGATGCCGACTTCGTCCATGTTCCGCACCCACTGGTCAATCTCAGCCGCAGTCTTGGCGTAAGGATGCGAGTGCATGTCGATGACAGGGAACTTTGCTTTCGCAACCTCTGTGACGGGAATCTTGTAGATCGACTTCGGCCGGTAGTCCTTGAGCAGAAGCGTCTCGGGCGAGGCGGCCTTCGTCGCTGGGCCCTCGGTATGCGCACCGGATTTAGCTTTTTCGCCGATTGCCGCGAACGCGCGCGCAAAGGGAAGTGCCACCGCCAATCCCGCCAGGTTGGCCCACTTCAGAAACGATCTTCGATTGAACAACTCTGGATTCAACGACTCTGGATTCAACGATCTTGGACGCATCGAGCCTCCCGTCCGAAATGCACCGGACAGAAATGTCTATGCCGATGTGCGAAAGAAGGCAAGCAGAAACAGCACGCCAAACAGAATATCCACGCCACCAAGAACTAAATCCGACGCGTGCAATCGTTGTTGAGAATAACGTACGAACAAAGTGGTCCCGTACCCGAACTTTTCCAGCATGGCGGGAATCATCATGGGCCGCAAACGCACGGGATCTCGCGCGTTGTCACGGGAGTCTGTGTTGACGCCCACGCCAGATTCTTCGCCCTTTCGGGCTCAGGATGACGTCGAGAATGTGGAAGGATCTCGAGACGCGGTGGTCCCGCGTCGCGAAGAAGA
>DASSRO010000286.1:0-4042 GCA_035701745.1 Candidatus Sulfotelmatobacter sp.
CAGAGAACCCAGAAGGGTCGCAGCGAAAATTAGTACCCGCCAACTTTGCCAGTGAACTTGTGTGACCCACAGCACCCCGCCAAAAAGAGCGAGCGCTGCCGCTAACCGGATCCTTGAGAATTGAAGAGGATAAACCCGCTGCGCGTAAATAAAAAGCAGGGCAGCTTCGATCATGTACGCCGCCGCGGTCGCCCACGCCGCGCCATACATTCCCCAGCGCGGGACCCATAAGAAGTTGAGGCCAAGATTGGCTACCAATGCCACGCCGCTCACTATCCACAGAAAACCAACCCGGCGCGCCTGCAAGAGTGAAGGTTGCAGAATGCCATAGAGGGCATGGAACAGATAGCCCGCAATGATCCAAGGAATCAACCACGCGGCCGGAAAATAGCGTTTGTCGAGGAAATGAGCCACAACGTCCTGCGCAATCAATGATCCGAAGACCGCGATTGCCACAAGCAGCAGGCTAAGCCCGGAGAACATCCGTCCCAGCATCCGCTGCCCTTCTTTCCCATTGCGTGCTACGTCATAGAAAAGGGGCGACCAAGCCTGGGAAATGGACGCAGTGACCAGGTACATCACCATGCCGAAGGTGTACGCGACCGAATAAATTCCTACTTCCCCCAGGCTGCGGTAGTACTGGAGAATGAACCGATCCGCGGCAATGAGACCGAGAGCCATGAGCATGTGAGGAAGAATGGGTAGCGCCATTGGCAAGGTTTCGCGCACGAATTTCGAATCGAACCCACCCATCCACCAGCTTCTCGAAACCAGGAAGGCCACGAGGAAAGAACCTGCAGCCCCAATCATCTTTCCGGTCAGCATTCCCACGGCGCCGCGGCGCAGCAGCACCACGAGTAATAAGCAAGAACCAGCGGTCATGAGGAATGCCGCCGTCGCCATCATCGAAAAGGCCAGGGGTCTCTGTTCGCTTTGGTACAGACTCAAGCGGTAATCGACGATTTGGTTTGCGGCTGCCGCACCGATGGCGAGTGCGATATAGGGAAAGAATGGTACTCCGAAGTGGGGTGCAAGCCTCACCAGATACGGACCGGTCAAAAACGCCAAAGCCGCCATCACGGTGGTCACCAAAAACCCAAAGCGCAATACGCTGCTCACATACTTCCGCTGCACTTCTGGTTGATCCGCATAGTGAAAGTAAAGACGGCGCATGGAAGCGTCTAATCCGAGCGCGCTGCACGTGGCTAAGGTTGCAGCAACTATTTCGGCAAGGCTGATGGTGCCGTAGTCCCCCGGACTTAGATAACGCGTGAACAGTGTAATGAGAAGAAAGTTCACGGCCTTGAGAGCGAAATTAGTCGTGGCATAAGCGCCCGAACCGACCAGCAAGCGACGGCTTGCAGAATGACTGCTATAAGAGGGCCCGCTACCCGCGGACGATGCGGTAGCTTGGGCTCGTTGAGTTAAGCTCACTGAAATTGGCTCGGTTCGGATTGCGCTCTGCTCGCCGATTGGGGGTGCACTTCGCTTATCCTACAACACACATGCGTGGCCTCCAAAATGCTCCTCGTTGAGTAATATAGCGTTCCTGCGATACACTCAAGACACTTTGCGGAACTAAAGCACGCTGCGCTCCTTACGCAGCCGGAGTATCAGTCAGCTCATGGATCTGGACAATCAAAGCATTCTCATTACCGGCGGCACCGGTTCGTTCGGAAAGAAATTTGTAGAGACAGTTCTTGCCGAATTCCGCCCGAAGCGGCTTATCGTTTTCAGCCGGGACGAACTCAAACAACACGACATGCGGCAGAAGTTTCCCGATGGCCCGCAATCGCCCATGCGCTATTTTCTGGGCGATGTGCGGGATGCAGATCGCCTGCGGCGCGCCTTCGTCGACGTCGATATCGTGGTTCATGCCGCTGCTCTTAAGCAGGTGCCGGCTTGCGAGTACAACCCTTTCGAAGCGATTCAGACAAATGTGATCGGCGCTAAGAATGTGATCGACGCCGCCATCGACCGCGGAGTCAAAAAAGTGCTCGCCATCAGCACCGATAAAGCCGTGAATCCAGTCAATCTTTACGGCGCCTCAAAGCTATGTGCCGAGAAATTATTCGTACATGGCAATTTCTATTCCGGCGGACGGGGCACGCGGTTCAGTTGCTCGCGCTACGGCAATGTAATCGGGAGCCGGGGCAGCGTGATCCCGGTATTTCTGGAACAAGCTAAAACCGGGCGCCTTACCATTACCGACCGTCGCATGACACGTTTTTGGCTCACCCTCGAGCAAGGCGTTAAGTTTGTGATTCATTGTCTGGACAAAATGTCCGGGGGAGAAATTTTTGTGCCCCGCATTCCGAGCCTCGGAATTATGGAACTCGCGAACGCCGTCGCCCCGAACGCGACGATCGATTACGTCGGCATCCGTCCTGGTGAAAAGCTGCACGAGGTTCTTGTTTCCGAAGACGAGGCCCGTCATACGCTGGAAATGCCGGAGATGTTCGTCATCTACCCTCATTATGTCCGCACCAATGGCAGCTGGGACAAAGCCACGCCGCTGATTGACAACTTCCGCTACACCAGCGACAACAACCCGCAATGGCTGAACGCCGACGAACTGGAAAAACTGATCGGGGAAGCAGCGTGCTTACCAGAACTGCAAAGTTAGCGCTGGATGGCGGTATCCCGGTACGCTCCACGCCTTTGCCCTATGGCAAACAGTGGATTGACGACGCCGACATCGCCGCGGTCGTTGACGTGTTGCGCTCCGACTGGCTTACAACCGGGCCCAAGGTAGAAGAATTTGAAGCCACATTTGCGGCGGCGACGGGGGCTCGTTACGCTGTAAGTTTCAGTTCGGGGACCGCCGCCCTGCATGGGGCAGTTGCTGTTCTCGATCTCAACCCTGGCGATGAAGCCATCACCACTCCGCTCACTTTCTGCGCCTCCGCAAACTGTTTGCTTTACTGCGGCGTTCGGCCCGCGTTTGCGGACGTAGATTCCGACACCTTGTTGATCGACCCCGCGGAAATCGCGCGCAAAATTACCCCGCGCACGAAAGCGCTGGTTGTCGTGGATTACGCCGGCCAACCCGCCGCCTTGCGCCAGATTACCGAGCTCGCGGAAAAGCATGGTCTAGCCGTAATTGAAGATGCGTGCCACGCGCTGGGCGCCACGTTCGAAGGCCAGCGCGTAGGCGCCATCAGCACAATGACCGCATTCAGCTTTCACCCCGTAAAACACGTAACTACCGCGGAAGGGGGAATGATAACCACCAACGACCCGGCACTGGCCGGCAAGCTGCGTCGCTTCCGCAGTCATGGCATCGGTAGCGACCACCGCCAGCGCGAAAAAGTCGGTTCGTGGTTTTACGAGATGGTCGACCTGGGATACAACTATCGCTTGAGCGATCTGCAATGTGCGCTGGGATTAAGCCAGCTCGCCAAGCTGGACCGATGGCTCTCGCGTCGCCGGGCAATAGCCGCCGCATACGACACTGCCTTCAGCCAACTCCCCGCCATCCGCCCTCTGTCGGTGATCCCCGGCGTGGAACACGCCTACCACCTTTACGTCGTTCAACTGGAGCTGAACCGGTTGCGCGCCTCGCGCGCACAGGTTTTCGCAGCCTTACGAGCCGAGGGAATCGGCGTCAACGTGCACTACATTCCGGTCCACCTTCACCCCTATTATCGCGAACATCAAGGAACGGCGCCCGGCTTGTGCCCGCGCGCAGAAGCGGCCTACGAACGAATCCTCAGCTTGCCCATGTTTCCCCTCATGAGTGACCAGGACGTAAACGACGTCATCGAAGCCGTTCATAAGGTTGTGGCTGAGTACTCCAAGTGAAGACCACCGAATTCGCCTACCATGAATAAACTGAGAGCAGTCGCGATCATTCAGGCACGTACGGGCAGCACCCGCCTGCCAGGAAAGGTTCTGAAAGACCTGTGTGGCGAAACTGTTTTGGCGCGCGTCGTAAATCGGGCGCGCCGCGCAAAGCTCTTGGATGAAGTCGTCGTAGCGACCTCCACCCTTCCCGCGGACGACGCAATCGTCCGCGAGTGCGAACATCTGCAGGCGGCCT
>DASSRO010000287.1:0-2790 GCA_035701745.1 Candidatus Sulfotelmatobacter sp.
GCCATTCATCCCAACTAAGGCAATCGACTGCATGTTTCCGATTACGCCATAATTCTCAATAGGCTGAAAGGCCATCTTCAAATATCTCCTAAATTCGACTCGCACATAATTGATTCCGTCTTAAGCGGCTGTTTGGACGAGTGGGCGCGGGCTAGAGTTTTCTGGAATCTGCAAACAGAAGATGCCGTACTTTGGGCTCGCCGATTACGTGCCGGTAGATTTTTTGCTCCAATTCGCGATCGGCTCTTGTCTGCCGCTCGTGTTGACGCAGGTGCTCTGCCCAGGAATGGACCTGGAATATCTCAAGGTAGCGATTCGCGGCCTCGATATCGCGATAGATACCCCATCTATACGCACCATCCCGACGCCGGACGCGAGCGTATTGATGCATCGTTTCCACGAACATCGACTCCTGTTCTGCGATAACGGTGTATTCGATCGTGACCAAGACTGTGCTACCAAAAAGTTCATCACTGACTTCCTGAACAATGACCGGCATTTTCCAGTGATTCCACGGGCTGAGATCTGCGGTTGAATCCGGGAGCTTGGCGAATACGGCGAGTATCGCGCTCCCTATGGTTCCAAATCCAGAACAGAGTAGAGCAAACCGCACACTCTGATGCTGAGCGACGCCGCCCCATGCAGCGCTTCCCAGGGCGAAACTACCCATATACACGAGAGTGAAAATCGCCAGAACTCGCGCTCGCACCCAATCTGGAGCGAGGTTCTGCATCACCGCATTAATAAGAGAGATGAAGAGGACCCATGCCACGCCGCTGATGAGGACAATAGGGGCAAGACCACTCAATCGGTGCAATAAAGAGATCGTGACGATAGCAGCGCCCAGGATCACAGTGCCTGCCGAGACGATCATTTCTGTTGAAAATCGGTCCCGCAGACTCTGCATGAGCAGCGCCCCGCCGATTGCGCCTGCTCCAAAGCATCCCAGCAAGAGCCCATACCCGATCGCCCTGTTATCCGCACTTCTAGCCACCGAGGGCAGTAACGCAAACAGTGGACTGGAAAAGAACAATACGAAGCCCGTCCGTACTAGCAGCGTGAGGATTGCGGGGGAATTGCGGACGTAGCGGACGGCGGCGACGGTGGCTCCGGTCAATGTTTCTGGAGGTGTTGTCTGCTTTCGAATTGGTCGTTTCCATCTGGCGACTACAAGAATGACACCGCAAAACGAAATAACGTTCGAGAGAAATGCGGTGGAGACACCCGCAGCGGCGATCACTATGCCGGCTGCCGCCGGACCGACGGCTCTGGCAAGATTGAATTCGATACCGTTCAACGCGGATGCCGCCGCCAGGTTGTCTTTGGACACCAATTCAGGCAGGATGGCGCGCCATGTCGGAGTCTCAAACGCGTCTCCAGCTGCAAGGGCAAACGTCAGGGCGAGCAGCATCCAGGGTGAGCAGCATCCAGGGTGAGGTCAGACCCCGCATCGTTAGGACGGCCAGAATCAGCGCCACCCCTATCATCCAGACTTCGGTAAAAAGGACGAGTCGCCGGCGATCAAAGATATCGCCAGCGGAACCCGCCGGCAGTGCGAGTAGAAAGTAAGGAAGGGAAGCCGCGGTCTGAACGAGAGCGACATAACCGGGGCCAGCGTGCAGTGAAACCATCAACCATGCGGCACCCACGCTTTGCATGAAAGTGCCGATATCGGAGACGAGATCTGCAATGAGCAGATTGCGAAATGCAGGAACCCGAAGCGGCCGCCCTAAGCCTCCCGATTGTTGCCTCGCTGAATCTTTTTCTGCATCGAGTCGCTTCATTTGTTCTATTGAGCAAGATTAAGTCGCGGGGTCAAGTCTCTAATGAATCAATAGACGCGTAAAGAGGCATCAGGCATATTCCGACAGAATGATCGCGGTCGATGGAAGGCAATATCCGCGCCTATCGAGGTACCGTAGAGCGGTTTCTATTCGTCGGCGTCAATACCGTCAGTTCGCCAATGGTTTCTTTCTTGACCATGCCGCCTAGATGCGCCTTACGGTCGATCATCCACAGCTCAGGAATGATCTCGGCGACGAGCTCGCCGTGGCAAAACAAGCGCACGACCGAGCTCTCGGAAACCACCACCGCAAGGGCCTTAGTCGACGCGCTCATGTTCGCGCCCGCGATATGGCGGCTGCCTAGCCCGAGGGGGAGCGGGACCTCTGGCGTGACCGCATGCAGATACCGGCACGCCGAAACGACAATTCCATCGTCGCTGACGACAAATGCGCCATCGAGCTGTGCGAGTTCTTTGATCGTCCCCCGCAATCCGGGGTCCGTCAATCGGCGAGAGGATTCGGGATGTCCGTGCAACGGATCGAGGATTAACGGCCGGGATTGGGCTAAAACTTCCTTTTCGGCGCCGAGCGTGAAGAGCGTCCCGATGCGGCGCCCCTCGCGTCCTTCCCGTGCGATCTCGACGGCAAGCTCGATCAGCGATTCCAGCACTTCGGGATCATACTCGGTGACCTGGCAAATGATGCTTTCGAACATTTTTACCCTTGGGGCCCGGCTCACGCCAAAGAATACATGCCGACGGAGAATAATCTAACCCTTATGTGACACTTGGTGCGGTCGGCTGGGTTCATTTCTTTTGCGGACCGCAACGGTTGCAATTAAACGTCCGAAATCTTGCGGCGTCCCAACGCATCAAAATTTCGTTCGGGTTTTCGCGGATGGCTTCATCGGAAACCGGGCATTTACACTGTTGCGAGCCGCAACTGGAATCTTGATCTATGACGACGATACGCGAATATCGATGTGAAGTCTGTGGAATCGTGGATA
>DASSRO010000288.1:0-6832 GCA_035701745.1 Candidatus Sulfotelmatobacter sp.
TCTTCTTCGTTCAGGTCGTACGTGTTCAGCCGGACTCCCAACTTGCACAGAACGGCCGAATAAAGCGGATAGTCGGGGCTGGGAGTCAGCAGGTCCTCGCCGGGATTCACCAACGCGGAAAGGCAGAGATCGACCGTTTCGCTCACGCCTGACGTGACGAAGACATCGCGTACTGTGGTGATTCCTTTGCGCGCCGCCTCGCCGCGGATTGCAGTTAGCGCCTGAGGAACGCCGTCGGAGGGTGCGTATCCGTTCTTGCCATCGCGCATGGCCTTATGGACGGCTTCAATTATGTGTGGAGGAGTCTGGAAATCGAAGTTGAGCGGATCGCCAATGTTCAGAGGAATAACTTTGTGTCCCTGCCGCGTGAGTTCGTCCGCCACGCACGCCAGGTCGCGAATGGCATAGCGAATGTTGTCGAGGCGGTGGGCGGCGGAGATCTCGCGAGCTTGAGTAGTGGGCATCAACGGAATTCTAACCGCTGTCTACGCTGCAGTGAAGAAAAATAGGACCGTGACCAGAGGTCACAGGTTACACAGAACCGAACATGCTTCCTCCGTGGGCCCCTGTGTCCTCTGTGGTTATGAACTTAATCTTCCCGGTCGATCTGCGCTTTCTGCAACTTATCGGAGTAGTCAACGTAAACCGACTTCCACTCGGTGTAGAAGTCGATGGCCCCAATGCCGCCCTCGCGATGCCCGTTGCCCGTGGCCTTGGTGCCGCCAAAGGGCAGATGCACCTCGGCGCCGATAGTCGGCGCGTTGATATAGGTGATCCCGGCGTAAAGATCGCGAATCGCCGAAAAGGCTTTGTTCACGTCTTTGGTGTAGAGGGCGGACGACAATCCATACTCGATGCCGTTCGCAATCTCAATCGCGTCTTCCAGATCTTCACAAGGAATAATCGATACGACGGGGCCAAAGATTTCTTCTTGCGCGATGCGCATTTTGGGGTCGACATCGGTGAAGACAGTGGGCTCCATGAACCAGCCGAACTGATATTCGCCCTTGTCCAGTCGGTTGCCCCCGCAAACCAGTTTTGCGCCCTCGTTCTTGCCAATGTCCACATAGCTGAGGTCTGTCTGCAGTTGTTTTTCGTTCACTGCCGGGCCCATCTGAACGGTTTCATCGAGCCCGTTGCCGACTTTCAGCTTCTTGGCGCGATCCACATAGCGTTCGACGAATTCGCGGTACACGCCTTTCTGCACGATGATTCGACTGGTCGCCGTGCAACGCTGGCCGGTGGTGCCAAAGCCTCCCCACAGGCCGCCCTCGATGGCGAGATCAAGGTTGGCGTCGTCGAGCACGATCATCGGATTTTTGCCGCCTAATTCCAAGGAGCAGTGCTTGAAACTCTTTGCTGCAATGCCGCCGATGATGCGCCCAACTGCGGAAGATCCCGTGAGCGATACTGCGCGCACGTCAGCGTGCTCTGCCAGAGGTGTGCCCACGTCCGCTCCAAATCCGCTGACCACATTGATGACGCCTTTGGGCAGTCCGGCATCGCTGAGGGCGCGAACTAAGTTGAACGTGGATAGCGGGGTGTCCTGCGCGGGCTTGATGACGCAAGTGTTGCCGCAGACCACAGCGGGCAGCAGTTTCCATGAGGAAATCGCCATGGGAAAATTCCATGGAGTAATCATTCCGCATACGCCAATCGGCTGCCGTACGGCCATGGCGAACTTGTTCGGCATCTCCGAGGGCACGGTCGGACCGAACAAACGCCGTCCTTCGCCGGCGTTGTAATAGGCGGCGTCAATGGCTTCCTGCACGTCGCCGCGCGTTTCGGCCAGGACCTTTCCCATTTCCCGGGTCATTTCGCGGGCATATTCTTCTTTACGCTCAATCAAAATCTCGGCAGCCCGAAAAACGATCTCAGCCCGGCGCGGCGCCGGGACCAATCGCCATTTCGCAAAAGCGCGCTTTGCCGCAGCCACGGCGGTATCCACGTCTGCCTTGGCTGACTTCTGGAAAATCCCCACCAAATCGCGAGTGTCGGCGGGATTGCGATTCTCAAACGTTTCACCGGTCGAGGCCTCGACCCACTCGCCATCAATGAAATTCTTGAAAACTTTGGTGGTGCCATAGCTGAGAGTCGGCGGGGCGGTTAAAGTGTCGGTGGCCATGATTTCTCCTTATAAGTCCTTAAGAATTGATGCTACAACCGCTGTGGAAGGTGCGGCAAGGGAATGCCGTGAAAGTGTCGGAAACCAGCCCAAGGCAAAACTGGGGGTGCCAGGCAGTATAGGTCACGGAGAGTTGGGGATCGCGCGGCCGTTCTGGATGTCCACACCAAGGTAACGTCCAAAACTGATTACCTGTTCTTTCCTCAGTTTTGCTTGTGCTAACGTTTTACGTACCGCATCTTTACTGAGGTTTCTCAGGCTAAAGTGTCTTCGGAAAATCGCAAATCGGGAATCCACGTCGCGTGGACCACGGTTACATATAGAAGTGTGGTCCTGTTGATATTGGCGGCCGTCGTCGTGTTTTTCATTGTTTTGCGCGTCGCGTTTCCACAATTCACCGACAACACCTTGAAGGCCGGCGAACACGCCGGCAGCAAGATTTTGGAACGTATCGCGGGTATGGCTCCCGCAGCGGGGTCGGGAGTGGTCACGGCGCAGCAGGCGCATTTCACGGCACTCGACGGCACGGTCCGGGTGAAGAAGGGTAACGGCAACAGTTGGGTGAAGGCCGATTACAACATTCCGCTGGAAAAAGGCGACGTGGTCCAGACGGCTTCAGAGGGTATGGCGAAAGTTGTGTTCAACGATGGCACCAGTTACACGGTAAAACAGGATTCCCTGATAGTCATTGAAGAGAACTCCGCCAACGACCAGCAGCAGACCAGCGTCGCAGTTGCCGTCAGCACCGGAACCGTGGACCTTTCGACCGCAACTTACAGCCAGGGCTCAAAATCGCAGGTGATTGTGGCAGGTGCCACGGCCTCGCTGTCTCCCGAGTCGGCGGCTCAGGTGCGCAACGATCCAAAGGCCGACCAGCACGAGATCCTGATGAAAAAAGGAACGGGCGAGGTCTCTCGCGGCGGGGAAACCGTGAAACTGGCCAACTGGGAAAAGGTGACCTTCCAAGGCACGCAATCCCATTTGGAGAAGGCCAAGGAAATCGGTCCGCCCACTCCAATCGCTCCGGCTAACATGGCCCCCCTATTTTCCACGGGCGAATCAATGAAGGACGTTTCCTTCTCCTGGACTCCGATGGCGAATGCAGTTGGTTACCGTCTGCGCATCTCCCGGAACCCTTATTTTTCTTCTACACTCGTTGATAAGAAAGTTAATACGGCAGCAGTGACGGTCACGAGCCTCGGAGAAGGGGCCTATTACTGGATGGTACAGTCGTATGACGCGGCGGGTAAAGAGTCGGTGGAGAGCGAAAAAAATCGCTTCACCATCATCTCCAAGGGCAAGCAGACGGAGGCCATCGAACTGGATCTGGATCCTTTTGTCCAGCATGGGCACGTCATTGAGGTAACCGGCAAGACCCAGGTCGGAGCGCGCGTTATGGTGAATGGCAGCGAAGTTCCAATGATTAACTCGGACGGCGCTTTTCATTACTTCACGCCGCCCCTGCCGACAGGGGAAGCCGTGATTACGGTGACCGCGCAAACGGCGCAGGGTGGGGTTAACACTCAACAGCAGAAGATCATTATTCAGTAAGGTCGCGGCACTCGGGTAGGCATTTTTAGGCGGTGCACTTTCGGTTGAGGGCGGAGTTGTCAGGCATCCCGTAGAATTAAGACAGCCACCACCCAACGACAATAGAACTCCAGGGAGATTCCCCGGAAAAAGCAACTCGTCGAAAGACTCGGGAATATTTTCGTCATGTCAAACAACGGATTCCATTCAGGCCCCACGCGCGGTCACAACCTGCGGTCGCTGTTCAGCATATTCTCCAGCGATCTCGCCATCGATCTCGGCACCGCTAACACGCTCGTGTATGCGCGCGGCAAGGGCATCGTGGTCAACGAACCCTCTATCGTCGCCATTAACAAGAACACGGGCGAGGTTGAGGCTGTGGGCAAAGAGGCGAAAGAAATGCTGGGCCGCACGCCCGGCAATATCGTCGCCATCAAGCCCATGAAAGATGGCGTGATCGCCGATTTCAAAGTAACTGAGAAGATGCTGAACTACTTCATTCAGAAGGCACACAATCGCAAGATGCTGGTGCATCCGCGCATCGTCATTGGCGTGCCCTCTGAGATTACGCAGGTCGAAAAGCGTGCGGTTATGGACTCCGCCTACCGTGCCAAAGCCAGCGAAGTGCATCTGGTAGAGCAGGCCATGGTAGCGGCCATTGGCGCAGGGCTTCCAATTACCGAACCCAGCGGCAACATGGTAGTCGACATTGGCGGCGGCACCACCGATATTGCGGTAATTTCGTTGAGCGGAATCGTCTATTCCCGTTCCGTGCGCATGGCAGGAAATCAGATGGACGAAGCTGTCATGAACTACCTGAAGCGGAAATATAATTTGCTGATCGGCGAACGCACGGCCGAACAGATCAAAATGGAAATCGGCTCGGCCCACCAACTCGACAAACCGATGACCATGGAGATAAAGGGACGCAACCTGATCGAAGGCGTGCCCAAGACGATTACCGTCGACGACGGCGAAATCCGCGAAGCCTTGAGTGAATGTGTTTCGACCATTATGAACGCGATCCGCGTGGCCCTGGAGCGGACGCCTCCCGAGCTCTCGGCCGACATCAGCGATCGCGGCATCGTACTCACCGGTGGGGGAGCGCTGCTCAAAAATCTCGACAAACGTATCCGCGAAGAAACTGGACTGCCGGTTTCGATCGCCGACGATCCGCTGTGCAGCGTTGTGCTGGGCACCGGAAAGATGCTGAGTGATTTCAAGCTGCTGCGAAAAATCTCCATCGAGTAGAAGTACAGTGGCCGGTGATCGGTGGGCAGTAGAATTTATTGAGTACCCGCTGACCACTAGTCACTGATCACCGACCACTGGTTTTTATGGAATCCGTTCTCGGCCGTTATCGCAACCTGATCATTCTTGTGGGAGTGTTGTTCCTACAAGTGCTCGGCCTGGCCATGCAAGTTAAAAAAGCCGGGGGAGACGTGGAGAAAACGCGTCTCATCCGTGTTTGGGCGGTGCGCGCGGTCACTCCTTTGGAGCGTTCGCTGGTCTGGCTCCAGAACAGCAGCGGCGCTCTTTGGCACAACTACTTTTATCTGCGCGGAGTGCGCGCCGAGAACCGGGCACTGAAAGAGCAGATCGAGCAGATGCGGCTCGAACAAGTCCGTCTCGCCGACGACGCTGCCCAGGCCCGACGTCTGCAAACCCTTCTTGCCTTCAAAGAACAGTTCATCTCTCGCACGGTAGCCGCGCAGGTAATCGGCTCCAGCGGCAGCGACCTTTCCCGCATCATCTATATCGATAAGGGAGAGAAGGCCGGCGTCGAGCGCGACATGGCCGTAATCACAGCCGACGGAATTGTCGGCAAGGTGCTGCTCGTCTACCCGTCGGTGGCACAAGTGTTGTTGATCAGCGACCAGAGCAGCGGCGTGGGAGCCCTGCTCGAGAAGTCGCGTCTGCAGGGCGTGCTGCGGGGCACTGCCAATGGCGAGGTTGTGTTGGAACGCGTGATGAGCGATGAACAGGTTGTGTCCGGCGAAACCGTACTCACCAGCGGCGGCGACCAGATTTTTCCCAAGGGATTGCCCATCGGCACCGTAACCAGAGTAAGCAGCGGCAAGGATTTATTTCTGAATATCAAAATCCGGCCCGCCGCCGACCTCAGCAAACTCGAAGAAGTGCTGGTGCTGGTGGAGAAGCAAGAGCGTCAATCGACCGCGGACGAAGGCGTTCGAATGCGTGCCTCCGATATTCTGGCGCAGCGTTTGCCCTCCGTTCCCGATAAGCCCGCCGAGGCTGCTTCAGCCAACGCGGTAACGAACGGCGCCGGCACGGCCGTGCAGCCCAAGGCTACCAACAAGCCCTCCACCGGAGCCCCAGCCAAACCACAAATTGCCGTTAAGCCAGTTGCGCCGACGGTATCAGCTGCCGGTGCTCCAAAGACCACCAGGGTTCTTTCGACTGCGGGAGCGGTTCGAAACGCGCCCCCCTCGAATCAGTCAGTAACGCCAGACGGCTCGCAGCCCGTCCCTCCAAACGTTGAAACGCAAACGAAACCAGAGCCGTCCAATCCGCCAAACGATTTGAAGACCGCAACTCCGAAAGCTGCTTCGCCCGAACAAGCGAACCCGCAGCCGCCGCCCGACGAGAGCAAGCCACAATAGCGTGCCCATTACCTACACTTCCGGGGAGCAAGTTGAGGTTTACCGGTTCAGTATTCCCGTGACCGTCGGCGTGCCCTTGCTGGCGCTCTTTATCCAGGCATTTGTGCCCCTGCGTTTTCCGCGGTTCGCCGTCTACATCGATCTCCCGCTGCTGGTGACGATTTTTTTTGCCATGGCCCGGCGCAGTCCGATTGCCGGGTTACTCACGGGAGCCGTCATTGGCCTGGCACAGGATATGCTCGGCCACAATGCCATCGGGATCTACGGCATCGCAAAAACCGTCGTCGGGTATGGCGCCTCATCGTTGGGCGTGAAACTCGACGTAGAAAACGCAGGTGCGCGCTTTCTTGTGACGCTGGGCTTCTACCTGGTGCATTCGGCAGTTTATTTCACCGTGGCCCGCGGGCTCGTGAACATGACTCAGACCTGGAGTTGGCCGCGAGGCATCCTCGCCGGCTTGGCCAATGCTTTTCTAGGGGTAATTCTGTTCTTTCTGCTCGACAAGTTTAAGCAGAGGACCTAAGGGACGTTGCCAGTGGCCGTGCAACCTGTT
>DASSRO010000289.1:0-2507 GCA_035701745.1 Candidatus Sulfotelmatobacter sp.
GCCTCGCGCCACACGCCGAAATTTTTCGTAAACTGATCGCGCAGCGGCCGCTCTTCATGCCCTTCCGCACGCAACGCCAGCCCGATCGCCGTCGCGGACCGCATGTACGCCGAGCGTTTCACGCGACGGCCAAATGTCTCCCGCAAAACGCGTGCCACCGTCGGCAGCTCCGATCCCCCGCCGGTCACGTACAACGTGTCGATCGTTTGCTCCGGATGCGCCTCCAGCAGCTTTTCCGTCACTTCCCGCGAGGATTCCACGAGAGGCCGGCAGCGCTCGTAAAACGCATCCACGCTCACCGACACTTCCTTCCAGTTTTTCCGCACCCGTTCCAGGTCAATCGTGATCTTCCGGCTGTTTGGATTTAGCGCTTCTTTTTTCTCCCGGCATTCATCGAACAGCAAATACCATTCCGCCGGGATCAGCGACTCCTCGTTCTTCTCCGGCTTTCCCGCTTCCGCGAGCACCAACAACGCCAGAATTTCGTCGAAATCGTCACCGCCCAAATTTGCGATTCCGTCTGACGCAAGGATCGAATGTTCCGTCTCGCCTAGCGCCACAAGCGATACGTCAAACGTCCCCCCACCCAAGTCGTACACCAGCAACCCGCTCTTCGTGCGGCTCTTGCGTTCGCCACCATTGCGATAGCTGTACTCCACGGCCGCCGCCGACGGCTCGTTCAATAGCCCGAGCACTTCAAATCCCGCGCCACGCGCCGCCTCTTGGGTCAGGAACCGCTGATTACTGTTCGCATTCGCCGGAACGCCCAGCATCGCTTCCAACTTGTCGTATTTGCTCGCGCCCAGCGTTGAGCGCTCCAGCAACTCCCTCCGCAGCGCCGCCATCATCTCCGTCATCACCACGGATAAATTCAGCCGCTGCCCGGCCACTTCAAATTCGCTGCCCGGCCCGGCGTTTTTCAGCCAGCGCTTCAGCGAACGCACCATCGTCCAGCCGGGTTTGCCTTGCTGCTCCAGCGCCTCCCAGCCGTAGGCGCGTTTGTCACGCGACACCGCCATGAGCGGCGGGAACCATTCCCTTGCCCGGCCATCCGGCGTCTCGAAATTTACCAGCGGGTAATTGCCGCGATCCGCCGCGGCCACCACCACGCGCGTCGTTCCAAAATCTATTCCAATTCTCACAGCACTTTCAGTCCTTACAAGGTTTGTACTTCGAAGCAACCATTTTAATTTGCCGCGCCCTCCCGGCCAAGTCATCTCACAAACGCACCTGTTGATTTAATGACTGCGGTCCTGAAGCGCGAGGCGCGCCTGCCGCAGGCGGGTCTTCACCTCTGCGGCCCTCTCTCCGTAGGGGCGCAGCACGCAGCGCCTCCTGTCGCAGGAATCTTGCTCCGCTTTAAAAGAGAAACCACCAGGTGGTCTACTTCCTTACTTCTCTTTCACTTCGACAGCGCGATGCGGCTCTGCCTGCGGCTGCGGTTGTTAATATTCGACGGCTGCGGCAAGCCCCCTAGCTCCAGCAGCAGCTTCCGCAAACGCGCTCGTTCATCCAAATCCATTTCGGCGAACTCAAACGCCATCGCCTGCGGCCGCGCGCCTCGCACGATCGCCTGAGCTCGGATATTTCGTACCCCGTGCGATATCTTCAACGTGAGCAGCGATCCTGGCGCCAAATGCCGGTCCGCCGCGCCGATTCCTCCGCCCATATTCATTTCCGCAATCATCAGCCGCAAACTTTCCCGCAAGTTCGTGGTCACCGCCTGCACGTGTTTCGTCAACTTCAATCGCGCATACCGCCTCTGCCGGACCACCGGCGCCCCATGCTCCGGATCGTTCGGCTCCAGCACCATTTCCCTGCGGTCTAGACCGCTCGCTGCGATTTTTTCCATCGCGACCGTCGGCTCAATCTTCTGTAGCGCTTGTGCAGCCGCAATACGCAGCTCCGAAGGATACGCCCAGCGCCACACCTGCTTCGCTTCCAAAATTTGTTGCAATATCGGACTCGCCGCGCTGGCCCGCAACCTTCCCGCCGCTTCGATCGCTTTGATCCTCGTGAAGCCTTGCGTGCTATCGTCCCGGATCAGGTCCACCAATCTGGGGATGCACGCGAGTTGTCCGCTCATGCCCATTTCGTCCAGCGCCAACGGCCGGATCAACGGGTCTAACGAATCGTAGACACTCAGCAACAATCGTCCGCGCGCGTCGGCCGGCGCCGAACACAACTGCCGCAACGCTCGATCGTGCGACGCTCTTGGCCACTGCGCCAACCGTGTGGGCAACAACTGCTCCACCTGGTCCGCCGCCAACTGGCTCAACAGCCCAATGACTTCGGTCGCTTCCGCAGCAGGCGCGGTGTGCAACGTCTCGATCAGCCGATGGACCGCTTCATCCCCCAGTCCGCTCGCGACCAACCCCAGCAGTTCGCAATCCTCGCGGAACCCACAGTTCGCAAACCGGTTCGTCACATAATTCAGCGACGCCTTCGGCATGAGCGTCAGAATATCCAGCAGTCCATCCGGAATATGCCCCGACCTCATCGTGTCT
>DASSRO010000290.1:0-7068 GCA_035701745.1 Candidatus Sulfotelmatobacter sp.
TGACATTCCGCCCGAAGCGCTTCCCTACCTGCTCGGCTCCAGCACCATGGACACCGCCCGCTTGCGCGTCTTCCTCGGCGAACATTACCGCACGGTGATCGAACATACCTGCGAGCAAGCGCTTGCGGCGAGCTTCAGCAAGGTCGGCGAGCAAGCCTCGGTCGCCCGATCTTGAGCGCTAGCGCATCCTCATTTCGCTCGATTACCGCAATTTCGGCGACTTTGTGACCCTCTGCCTCATCTTGCGTAATTGTTGTCAAACTGGCTCGAATTGCATGCCATTTCGGGGTCGATTTCGACATGAGTGAAGATCTAAGTCCTTGCTTTTCAATTCGCCGATCACCCAACCGACCCGGGTGCCCCCTCCCCCCTATCTTGACCCAATTCGACCCAAGCCGACCCAATGTGACCCAAGCATCGGCTGAGGGCCACAAGACAGGGTCTCTTCCACGTTTTCTATGAATGATCCGCCGGGGGCCGGTTTTGCACGGGGTGGGAATGGGATTCCGGCGATGGGATGCCCTCCCCTGGTAGCTTTAACCAGGATTCCAGAGGACTTAGCTTTAGTGATCCCAAGAACATCCCAGATTGGCGTAGCTTGAGTCGCTTTTGACTTGGCTAGCAGCCAGAAGCTAGTAGCTCGCAGCTATGTTTTCAAAGACCCGCGCGGTTACCGCCTTTCCTCGCTGGGAGGAAAACAAATATTTTTACCATTTATTCGCCTTTTTGTCAATGAAAAAAATACGCCGTTTCACCAAAAAAAGCCGCGCAGAACCAACAAAGCGGCTACCCTCTCACCGCCACCGCCAGCCCATCTCTTAACGGAATTATCGTCGTGAAGAACTCATTCATCCCATACAGCCTGCGATTGAACTCCTGGATGGCTCGCGTGGATTCTTCCTTCGCGTTCTGCTGGGTCACTCGACCGGACCACAGGACGTTGTCGGTGATGAACAATCCGCCGCGGCGAAGTCGCGGCAGCACGATATCCAGCACCCGCGGATAGCCTTCTTTATCGATGTCGTTGAACACGATGTCGAATTCCTGCTTTTGCTTCGCAAACTGCTCGATTGCATCGCCCACGCCGATGCGAATCCGGCCCGCCAAGCCGGCGCGCTCAAAGTAGCCGCGCGCTTCTTCGGCCTTTTTCGGATCGCCATCGGTGTAGAAAACCTCGCCGTCTTCACCCACGGCCTGCGCCCACCAGAGCGTCGAATATCCAATCGCCGAGCCCAGCTCGAAGACCTTTTTAGCATTGATCAGGCGGGCGTACTGGTAGAGCACACGCCCCACTGCCGGCCCCACAATCGGGATGTCGCGCTTGCGCGCCTGCTCTTCCATCTCTTCCAGCACCGCGCCCCGCGCCGGCAGCAGTGACAGCATGTATTCGTCGACAGCAGCTTCTGTAATTCCAGGCATAGGTGGACCTCACAAAAATCGAGTGCGCCCTCCGCGCTGAGGCCGGGGCCCCCAACGCGCGCCGGTTTTGCGCGTGTTGGGGTGGGACGCCGCCCACGCGCCGAAGCGCGTGGATCAGGAGCACGAAAATGCGAAGCGGTCGAAGATCGCCGGCGGTTTCGAGCGAAGCGACAGAATCAAATGGTCTCCCCCGGCTTCATCGTAATCAGCTCCGTATTCACGCCGCGCGCCTTCAGCTCTTTCTGGAACGCCTCTGGCGTGCCGGTGAGCAGCGGAAAGGTCGCATAGTGCATAGGAATGACGGCTTTCGGTTTCAGCAGGCTGCATGCATAGGCCGCTTCCTTTGGGCCCATCGTAAACAGGTCGCCGATGGGCAGCATGCACAGGTCAGGCGCGTAGAGCTCCCGGATGATTGCCATATCGCCGAAGACGTTGGTGTCGCCGGCGTGGTAGATCTTCAATCCATTTTGAAATTCGATCACGAAGCCGCACGGCTCGCCGCCGGGCACCGACGCGCCGCCATCGTCGATGGTATTGGAGTGGTTGGCGCTCACCATCGTGACCTTAATCTCGCCCACCTGCTGCGTGCCGCCCTTGTTCATCGGCGCGATCTGCTTGGCGCCCTTTTTCTGGACAAAGGTGCACAGCTCGTAAATGCCGATCACCGTCGGATTATGCTTCTTTGCCAGCGCCACCGCGTCGCCAAAATGGTCCGAGTGGCCGTGCGAGATGATCATGTAATCGAGCTTGTCGAATGATTTCTTGCTCGCCGGAGTCGATGGGTTGCCTGTCACCCAGGGATCCAGGATGATGTTCTTTCCGCCGGGCGTGACGACAAGAAATGTCGCATGCCCCAGCCACGTGATTTTGATGCCATTGAGATTCATACGTGCTCCAGTATTTCGTACTTAGAATTTCGTAGTTAGCTTTCGTTCCCCTGGAAGCGCTGTATTCTGAGAACAGCTCGCAGAAAATAAGGATTACGGATTCGGCTGGAAGCTGGCTAAATACCAGGTACTAAATACTAGGTACCGCGAGCGCTTCAGCGCTCGCTGCTCTTCCACCCCTTATACCCTCCCGCCAGGGACATCACCTTCTTGAAACCCATTTTCTTGAGCGACTGTGCCGCCAGCGCAGACCGCCCGCCCCCGCCGCAGTAGCACACGATCGGCCGGTCTTTCTCCGCTGTGATGCCGTCAATCTTGTATTCGAGTTGGCCGCGCGGCAACGCAACTGAGCCGGCGATAGCGCCCTGGGCCACTTCGTCCGGCTCACGAACGTCAATCAGGGTAAAGCTCTGCCCGGATTGCTGCATGTGCTTCAGTTCGGCGGGACCAATCTCTTTGATTTCCCGCTTGGCCTCTTCGACCAGTTGCTTGTATTCGGGCAAAGGCATGAGGTGAACTCCCGGTCTTAGATAAACAGGAAATTTTAAAACACCAGCCATGCTTTGGGATATGAGTGGGGACCGAAATCGCGAGTCGTTAGCGGCTGAAACGCACGCTGACGTGCCCGCCGGGAGGAACTCTAGATCCCGCCGCGGGGTTCTGTTCCTGTCCGGTTCCACTGCCGGTAATCTCGAGTTCGAGTCCGGCTTCTTCGGCCTGCTCAAGCGCCGCACGCAGCGACTTGCCCTTGAAATCAGGCACCAGCACGCCGCCGGCAACGTCCAGCACCACCGTTCCGTGTGGCTGCTCCGGCGTTTTGGCGCTCGCTTGCTGAGTTGCGGTCGCTGCGGAAGGAATTGAGTTCACTGGCGCCGGCGGTGGGGAAACAGGCTTGCTCGCTGCCTCTACCGTCTTCACCTCTGCGTTTTTCAGAGGCAGTGCAGCCGGTGAAGACGCAGGCGCCGTCGCAGAAGCATCGGCGCTTTCCTGCTGGCCGGCAATGTAGTCAGGCGCACCTTCAGAATGATCGGCGTCTTTCGCGTGGGTCCGCGCCCAGAGGTGCTTCGGATCGCGCAGATCGACATCGTGAGGCACGTTCAGATAGGCCAGTACCTGCTGCGCGACGCGGGCGAAGACCGGCGCCGCTACGTCACCGCCCTGATCGTGCGGATAGGTGGCTGGCGTATCCAGCACCACCAGCACTGTTACGGCCGGATTATTCACCGGCGCAAATCCCGCAAAAGAGGCGATGTGCTGGCGATGCGAGTAGTGGCCGGTGGCATCGATCTTCTGAGCTGTGCCGGTCTTGCCGGCGGAGGTATAGCCATCCAGGATTGCCTTGGGCCCGGTTCCTCGCAACACCACTCCTTCCATCATGCGTTTCATCTCCGCCGCCGTAAATGGTGAGATTACCCGGCGGCCCAGCGGCGGGTGGAACTCGATCAGCTGCGGCGTGCTCCGCGGCGGCGTGGTGCCGGCAACAATTCGTGGCGCAACGTAAACACCGTCATTGGCGATCGTTGAAACCATGGAAGCCAGCTGCACCGGCGAGACGCCGATCTCCTGTCCCATCGAGATCGCCCCAATGCTCACCTTGGACCAGCGGCTTACGGGTTTGGTCATGCCGCGCGTCTCGCCCGGCAATTCGATCCTGGTCTGCGAGCCAAAGCCGAAGCCGCGAATGTAGCGGTCAAAGCGGTCTTCACCCAGCCGCAAGGCCAGCTTGATGGCGCCCACGTCGCTGGACTTTTCCAGGATCTGCGTCACCGTCAGTCCGCCGTAGGCCTTGTGATCATGAATGCGCAGGCCGTTCACCACGATCGACCCCATCTGGCAGTCGACGACTTCGTCGGGGTTCGTGATCTTCTCTTCCAGCGCCGCGGCCAGCGTGACCACCTTAAAAGTCGAACCGGGCTCGTAGATGTCGCTCACCGCACGGTTCTTGAGCGATTGCGCATTGATTTTGCTGGAAATGTTGGGATTGAAGGTGGGCGAATTCGCCAGAGCGAGAATCTCGCCGGTGTGCGGGTTCTCCACGATCACCGTTCCGGCTTCGGCGTGGGTCTCGTCCATGGCTTGCGCCAGAGCGCGCTCGGCAATGTACTGGATCTTCTCGTCAATGGTGAGGACCACGTTTTCGCCGGGCTCGGGATTTTTCTCCACGCGGCCGAGCCAGCGCCGGCGGTTATCCATGGTAATCAGCATCTTGCCCGGCTTGCCCGTCAATTTGGACTCAAATTCAGTCTCAATCCCGCCGAGACCCTTATCATCCAGACCAACATATCCCAGGACCTGCGCCGCCAGCTCGCCTTTGGGATAGAAGCGCTTGGCCTCCTTCTGGAAATAGATGCCTTTCAGATTCAGGGCGCGAATGCGCGCGGCGGTCGCGTTATCGACTTTCCGCGCCACCCAGGCGAAAGCATGCGAGGCGCGCATTCGGTCTTCAAGATCGCCGGGATCGGCTTTCAATATGCGGCCAAGAATCTGCGCGTCGGAATGAATGTCTGGAATTTCGGAAGGAACCGCGAAGACCGAATCGACCTGGACCGTCATGGCCAGTTCGTTGCCGCGGCGGTCGTAAATATTGCCGCGCACCGGGGAGACATCGATGCTGCGCTGCTGCTGGCGCACGGCGCGCTGCGTGTATTCGCCGTAGTCGACCACCTGGAGCCAAACCAGCCGCCCGCAGATCGCGAGAAACCAGAACGCAAAAAAGCCGGCGAGGATGAACAGGCGTTTATTAGTGTTGGCGTTTCTCTGGGCCATGTCAACTATGCAAAGGCAGGCGCGCCCTTCAAAAACGAGGCAACTCCGGCAGTTTTTCCGGAGTCGTCATCAAGCTCCGGAAACTCCGGGGCAAGGTTTAACCAACCAGAACTTATTGCGCCGTGATGACCGCAACCGGCGTTACCCTTGCCATAATGGGAGCGCCGCCTTCGTCAGGATTCATCTGAATCACCTGCCCGGGCTCCGGCGACTCCATCCCCATCTGCCGTGCCAGCGCGTCAATGCGGCTGGGATCGCGCAGCGATGCCGCTTCCAGCTTGAGCGTTCGATTCATCTCCACCAGTCGATCACGCTCAGCCTTTTGCGCTTCAATCCGGTAGCCATATTCGATCGAGCGGAAATGCTGCCAGGCATAGACCATCATCATCAGGAAGAGCATGGCCACGCAGGCGGAAAACATTCTGATTTCCCGCCGGCGCTGTGGATCGCTGATCTTGACCAGCCTGGAATTGTCGATGGTCTTCTGAAAGTAAAATTCCGGCGTAATCCCGGCTACACTGCGCCGTCCTGCCGGGCGCGCGTCTACCGGCGCGATCATTCCCGTAATGTGCATTGCCCCTGCCGCCATTTACGCTACCTCAATCATTTCCCGGCGCCACTCAAAGCGGCGCAATTGCTGCAGCCGCTCCCGCTCTGCAGCCTGTTTCTGTTCACGCGCGTGTTCTTCCGCCTTCTTCACGCTGTTCATCAGTTCGTCAATCATTGTTCCTTGAAACATCGTCATATCCTCATTTTCTCGAGGGAACTTTTATTCCGGGGCGACACCGTTATTGAAGGTAGTCTGAAGTTTTCGCCCAAGTTAGAAGGAAGGCAGTGCCTCCCCGGAAACTTACCGCTTTGCCTGCCTACCACGGCCAGCAAAGCAAACTTGAGGCGTTTTCGCGGCGTCTGAGCCGCGAGCCGAAATCCCGAGCGCACTTTGCGAGGGATCTCTAACGCCTTAACTTATTCTTTCCGCAGCCCGCAGCTTTGCGCTGCGTGACCTTGGATTGCGATCGATCTCTTCTTCCGCCGCAGTTATCGGCTTCTTTGTAAAAACCTCATAGATGCCGGCTTTCGCGCCGTCCCGCACCGCGTCTTTCACGATGCGGTCCTCCAGGGAGTGGAAACTGATCACCACCAGCCTGCCTCCCTTTTTGAGGACCTTCGGCGCTGCCGTCAACAGCGCCTTCAGGTCTTCCAGTTCGCGGTTTACGAAAATTCGGATTGCCTGGAAAGTCAGTGTCGCGGGATGAATCCGTTCTGATTTCATTGACCGGAGCGCTGCCGATATAACTTGTGCCAGATGAGCGGTTGTTCTTATCGGCCGCGCCCGGACAATGGCTCTGGCGATTCTCCGCGACCTCCTTTCCTCACCGAATTCGTAAATCACATTCGCGAGATCTTCCTCGCGCATGTGGTTTACCACTTGATCAGCGGTTCGGTCGCCCTCGGGATCCATTCTCATATCCAGGGGGCCGTCCGCTTGAAAACTGAATCCGCGCGCCGCGCTGCCGAACTGCAGAGAACTTACGCCCAGATCCGCCAGCAGCCCGTCGGCACTGGCCAACGGGACATGCTGGGGGAGCTCGGCGTAAGAGCTGTGCAGCAGGGTGATCTTCGGACGGTTATCACCTCCGATCCGTGATAGCCTCTGCCGCGCCAGTTCGATCGCGTTGGTATCTTTATCGAAGCCAATCAAATGACCCTGTGGGCCGAGGCGCTTTGCGATTTCTAAACTGTGCCCGCCCAATCCCAGAGTCGCGTCGATATAAGTCCCGCCGCGCCGGATTGCCAAAAAGTCGATCGCTTCTTTTAAAAGAACTGATACATGGCCAACTTCCCCACCGCCATGCGCCCCCTTGGGGGCCTGTCCAGCAAAATCCTCGTCCACTAAATGCCCAGTTCGTCGAGAGTCTTCTCATCGTCAGACGTGAATGGGTTCTCTTCGATATCCTTCTTGTAAGCCTCGATGCTCTGCACTTCGAGGTACGTC
>DASSRO010000291.1:0-22380 GCA_035701745.1 Candidatus Sulfotelmatobacter sp.
GCCGGTCTTCACTAAGATCGTCTCACTATCCGTTGTCTGAAAATGAACCAGGCATTTCAGCGATTTTCCTTTCGCCTCACGGATACCCGGATCAAGACGCTTTTCGTCAGAGACGATTTCGGAAGAAACGAAGGGTTTGGAAAACTTCATCGCGAAATAAATCTCGCGCCCCGGAGCCCAGCCTTTCACACTCCGCCCGCCGAGAATCGTATCGTTGCCCCTGATTTTCAGATCGGCCCATAAGATGGGCGCGTTCCCGTAGGTATGCACCAAGTCGAGAATGAAGTGGCTGCTGTCGCTCGCGGGAAAGCGGTAGCGGTGAATGCCGGCGCGCTCGGTCGCACTTAACTCAGCCCGAATGTTGTAATCGCGCAACGTCACCGCGTAGTACCCAGGCACGGCGATCTCTTCTTCGTGACTGAAGCGCGAACGATATCCCTCGCCCGGATTCTGCCGCAAACCTGGAACTGTCTTCGCGGGCCCGATTCCGGGCATGAGCAGAAAATCCAGCATGTCGGATGCGCCCGTGCCGCTCAGGTGGGTATGGCTGAATCCCATGATCGAACTGTCGGAGTAGTGATAGCCGGAGCACCAGTCCCATCCGTCGTTAAAAGTGTCAGGGCTTAGTTGCACCATGCCAAACGGCATGGTCGCTCCGGGATAAGTGTGCCCATGACCGCCAGTGCCGATAGCGATTTTTACGTACTGAGTTAAGTCGTCAGCATCGGCGGGCACCGGTTCGGGGCGGCTTACGGCCGAAGGTGATTCGAGCAGCGAATGCGAGCGGAGTAAACGGGTTAGAGGCAGGGAGGACAAAGCAGCCATAAAGCTGCGGCGCGATAGCATGCATTTCACCTTGTAAGACTTTCGTCCATTGCCTCGAGCAAGTCAATAAACGTCGAAGTTCCACGTCGTCCGAGGTGCCCTAACTCTTCAGGGAACGGTGAGCGGGTGTGGTAGCCTAATCGGCGGTGGCGACGCCCGCAAGGATTCAGACTCTGCTCGCGCCCGACCACTTCTTCCTTTGCATGAAGTCTGACCCAGAAACCCCGCGCCCTAGTCTATCCCCTTCAAGTGGCGAGACTTCCAACCCTTCCGAGGATGCGAAAAGAACGAAACTTTCAGGTCGCGACGGGGTTGAAACTAGTGTGAGCACTGCCGCACTGGGTCGGGGCATGCTGATGGCGGCGAACGCGCCGCAGGCGACCTTCTCTGCCGGGGGTATGGATTCCGACGCGGAGGTTATGCTTCGCGCCAAGGCAGGCGATCAGTCGGCGTTCGATTACCTGGTGCAAAAGTATCGCCGCCCGATGGTAAGTTTCATGTACCGGATGGCGCGTAACGCGGCCGCCGCCGAGGATCTGGCGCAGGAGGTTTTCCTACGCGTCTACCGCTCGCGCCAAAGTTACGAGGCAAGTGCTAAATTTACGACCTGGCTCTATCGCATTGCGACCAACCTGGCCGTGAATCATGCGCGCGATACGCGATACGAGCGACCTGAGGTTACGGTCAGCCTCGACGAGCCAGACGAAGAGACGGGCACGACACTCGAATTGCCGGACGCTTCGCTGACCGCCGAACAGAACCTGGTGCGCCGCGAGCGCCTGATGGCAATTCGGCGTAAGGTGGAGGCTCTCCCCGAGCAACAGCGATTGGCGGTGATCATGCACAAGTACCAGCAGATGGACTACAAGCAGATTGCCGAAATATTGAAGAAGAGCGAGTCGGCTACCAAGTCGCTGCTCTTCCGGGCTTATGAGACTTTGCGGGAACAGTTAAAAGAATTCATTTAGCAAGATTTTTGTTTTCCTGTGTGCGACATTGGCGAGATGAGTTAAGGGGAAGTGGTTATGAAATGCGATCAAATTCGTGAAAGGATGCCGGATGTAGCGGCCGGATTCAGCCCGCCCACTGCGGACGAGGAAACGCATCTGCAAAGTTGCGGCGCTTGTTCGCAAGAGTTGAGCGGAATGCGCGCCACCATGGCGCTGCTCGATGAGTGGAAGACCCCGGAGCCGTCGCCCTATTTCGACACACGCTTGCAGGCGCGGCTCCGAGAGGAGTTGGCCAGGGCGCAATCGGGATGGGCGCACTGGTTTCGCCGGCCCGTACTGGCGGCCGCGCTTACTGTCCTGCTGGGCGTGGGTGCGGGAGTGTTTTATACGGTCAACAGTTCACGCTACAAACATACGGAGCAAGCTTCCAGTGCAGCCCCGATCGGCACCGCAGTCAGCGATCTGCAAACTTTAGACAACAATCACGACATGTACGCCGATTTCGATTTGCTGGATGATCTGGAGCTGCAGCAGGACGTCGCTGCCAATCCGTAAAGCGTTTTGGCGCGCAGCTTTTGGAGACAGGATATAGTCCCAGCGCAGTGCAAGGCGGCAAGATGCGGGAGGCAATTCAAAAGGCGAAATGGCTGGCGAGCGCCGGTTTGGCGGTCGCTATTGCCATTTCTGTGTTCTTCTTCGCCGATGCCGGCACCATCCTTGCGGCTCAGCAAAGACATTCGGCGCCCGCGCCTCGACCTCAGGGCCACGCCGGGGACTGGCTTCGACGCTACAAGGACTTAGCTCCCGCCGAACAGGAGCGCGAACTGCAGAACGACCCCGCGTTTCGCCGCCTCCCTCCAGAGCGCCAGCAGCGCCTGCGGCAACGCCTGCAGCATTTCTCCAGCCTGCCTCCACAACAGCAATTGCAAATGCTGAACCGCATGGAGACCTGGGAGCATCTGACTCCGGAACAAAAACAGGAAGCTCGAAAAATATTCGGGCAGATGCGGCAACTGCCTCCCGATCGTCACCGTATGGTAATGACTGCCGTTCGCGATTTGCGGGCGATGCCGCCGGAGCAGCGCGAATCCGTTATCAATTCGGAACGATTCAAAGGAATGTTTTCGGATCAGGAGCGCGATCTGATGCGCGAGGCAACGCGCTTGCCCTTAGCGCCACCCGAAGGCGGCGAGAACGGTGAGCCGCAGTAGCCGCGTTCCTCAACGTTACATTCCCTCAGCGGTAAACATCCTTTCTGTTCCCTAAACGCACCACTAAGACGCGCAGCTTCTCGTCCTTAAGGTCACAAATGATCCGGTAGTCGCCCACGGCGATAGGGCCAAAATTCACCCAGTGGTCCGCGCAACGCTTTGCCCAGGCTGCGTGCGTCATCAAGGGGCGCGACGCCTCGGTCCATATAGTTGAGAATGCGGCGGGCGGCAGCTTTGTCGAGTTTGCGAAGTTGACTGAGCGCGACGTCGGTATACTCAATCGTCCAGGCCAAGATCCTGTCTCACTTCCCGAGCAGTGAACGTTCGGCTTTGGCGTTTGCGAAGGCGTTCCACGACTTCGGCCGCGAGATAGTAGTCTTCAATTTCATCGATGTGGTTAAGAATCATCTCGCGAATGTAGAACGCCTTGGTACGTCCGGTCTTCTCCGCTATGGCGTCAAGGCGACGCTCGATCTCCTCCGGAAGTCGAATAGAGGTAGGCACTCAGAGCCCCTTAGAATACATGTATTGCATGTATTCAGTGTATCACTTTACGACCGCAGCATATTTCGCGCGATGAAAAAAACGTTCGCCGGGCGCTCCCCCAGCCTGCGCATGAAATACGGATACCACTCCGTGCCGAACGGAACGTAAACGCGCATGCGCCAGCCATCGCGCACCAGGCTCTGCTGCAGGTCGCGGCGAATCCCGTACAACATCTGGAACTCGAAACTTTCGCGCGCCAGTTTTTCGCGCGTCGCAAAGGCTTGCGCCTCGCGAATGATCGCTTCGTCATGTGTCGCCAAGCCGTGATAGACCCCGCTCTTCATCAAAATCTTCATCAGCTTGACATAGTTCCCATCCACGTCCGCCTTGCTTTCAAACGCGATGCTCGCCGGTTCCTTGTAAGCTCCCTTGCACAATCGAATCCGGATGCCTTCCGCCAGCAGCTTTTCGATGTCGCTCTCGGAACGTTTCAGATACGACTGAATCACCGTGCCCACGCGGTTCTGATTCCCCGGCATGCGGTGCAGTTGGTGAACGAAGTCGAGCGTGCGCTGCGTGTAGGGCGAGCCCTCCATGTCGACGCGTACAAATCCGCGCTCCATGGACGCGGCTTTCTTCACTAAGCCGGCCACCAGGTCGCGCGCCATATTCTCGTCCACATCCAGTCCCATGTGCGTCAGCTTCAGGCTGATGTTGGCGTCGAGTTTGTTGGCAACAATGGCGTCGAGAATCTGATGGTAAAGTCGTGCGCTGTGCTGCGCCTCTGCGGCATTGGTCGTGTTCTCGCCTAAATTGTCGATGCTGACGCTCATCCCCGCCTGGTTGACGGTCTGGGTCACGCGAACGGCGTCGGCAATTTCTGTTCCTGCCACGAATCGTCCAGAAACCCTACGGCCGATCGCCGACCGCTCGGCAAAACCGCGCAGCGAACGATTTTCGGAGAGATGGACGAAGAACGCCCTTAGCATGCGGTACCCGCCAAGTCAGAGGGGAGAAGAAGAGAAATCCGCGAGTCTTGTAGGAAGATCACAGATTTTTGTATCACAAACCGGGCATACCGTAGGTAGGAAGCGGATCACACCTCATTGTCACCTTGAACACCCGATCGAAACCCGATTTTGGCGGAGATGACGACTGTCTTTACGGCCCGAGCCGCCGATCACTTCCCCTGTTCTTCCAGAAATTTCTCCACTTCAATTGCGGCCATGCATCCTGTGCCAGCCGCTGTGATGGCTTGCCGGTAGCGGCGATCCTGCACGTCGCCGCACGCGTAAACTCCATGCACGCGCGTGAACACGTAGCTGTGGGTTTTGAGATAGCCGTCGGCGTCCATATCGAGTTGCCCGGCGAACATCTTCGCATTCGGCTCATGGCCGATTCCGAGAAACAGCGCGCTCGTGGGGAAATCCCAGACTTTGCCCGTTTTCACATCGCGCAATTTCAGTCCGGTAACTTCCTTGTGGTGCACGTCGTAAACATCTTCCACCACTGTGTTGAGCAGGAACTGGATTTTTTCATGGTGCTGGGCGCGCTCCAGCATGATCTTCGATGCCCGGAACGTATCACGACGATGAATCACCGTCACCTTCGTCGCGAAACGAGTCAGGAAGAGCGCCTCCTCCATGGCCGAGTCTCCGCCGCCGACGACGACGATTTCCTTCCCAGAAAAAAAGAAGCCGTCGCATGTCGCGCACGACGAGACTCCGTGGCCGATCAGCTGCTGCTCATGCGGCAAGCCCAGCCATCGCGCCGACGCGCCGCTGGCAATAATCAGCGTTTGCGCGTGAACCTGATGCACTCCCAGATGCAGCAGAAACGGCCGCTTGCTCAGATCAGCGCTGGTCAGGTGCGTCATCCGGTATTCGGCGCCGAAGCGTTCGGCTTGCTTGCGCATGTTCTCGACCAACTGCGGCCCTAGAATGCCTTCGGGAAATCCTGGGAAATTCTCGACCAAAGTGGTCATAGACAACTGCCCGCCCGGCTCGTGGCCTTCGATGACTAGCGGCTTCAGGTTAGCGCGCGCCGCGTATAGCGCAGCAGTATGTCCGGAGCATCCGGAGCCGATGATAACAACGTCTCGATTTTCGCTCATGAAGTGTAGTTCAAGGTTAGATGGCCGATTTCAGATTTTGATGCAAGCCGCCCGGCTTGCACTATGTTTACAAAAACGAGTTAGCTATTTGGTCGGAGTCCCTTTCGCCGGCTTCGCCATGGTTCCTTTTACTTTGGGAGCGGCTTTCGACTCTGGCTTCGATTCACCGCCGATTTTCGCCAGCTCTTCCGGCACAATCTTTTTCACGCCCAAAAGCCCACGATAGTTTGCCAGCGTGTCCGAGGCCCCGCGAAACAGGGGCTCGTAGGCGCTCTGGTCGGGCGGCGGACCGGCCTCGGTGGCCGCACAGCGGGCCAGCGCGACCGACGGTTTGCCGAAACGTTCCAGCCGCACCCGGGTGGCCGGAGTATTTGCCACCAGCATGGCCTCGGAACTCGTAACCGACGATGCACTGTCCTCCAGCGAAACTTGGATCAGATCTTTAGGATCGCGAACGTGCAGCACCAGTGTCTCCACCATGTTCTGACCATCATTGCTAAAGGAGTACTGCACGCTGGAGAAGAGTGCCTGCACCGAAAATTCGCGGCGAATTCTTACGTACGTAGCGATGGACGGCTCGCCCGCCACATGGCCGCCTTGTCCCGGCTTCAGGAAGCTAGGCATGTCGGTAAGAGTCGATCGCCCGCGCGAAACTTCGAAGTCGGTGCCGAACAACGGTTGCTTTGGGACGCGGGCCAGCGCCGAGGCAATCTCTTTCTGCTCCTCGGCCGAAGGGGTACAGACATTCAGCATGTTGACCTTGACCTGCGGTTCGGCGGACTGGGGATTACCAGCTGCCTCCTGCGCGAAAACCGGCGCGGATGCGTATGTGAGTGACCCCAACGCGAGAAGACCAATCCAAAGGGAAGAAGCTGGAATTCTAAGCACTGCGGAATTCTAAACGAGAACCCCCGAATTCCTAAATGCCAAAGCGCGGTTCGCGGGACTCGCCGGTAACGTCGTAAAATCAGTCATGGCAAATCTAACGCTGGTTTATGGCATGAGGCTGTTGCCCTCTGAAGACGTGGTTGAAGTAGGCGAGGCTCCCGTAAAGCTTTCCAATGGCCGGGAAGCCCATGTCACCATGCACGTGCTCGAAGGCAGCAAGGAAGAGATTGAGAAGCAACTGCGCACCAGCCTGGAAGCGTTCTTCGATCTGTATCCGGAGATTTAGTCGGCGGAACGCGGGCGGGAAGCGTCATGCGCTCGCGGGGCAAGGCCAAGTTCCCATCGCCGTATAATCCTGATTTCTGCGCACGCCCGACGAACAACATGCAATGGTCCTATCCAGAATTGCGGCTCCGGTTGATCGAAGCCGAATTGTGGCCGAAAGGCCGCATGGCGCGGCTGGCTTGCTATCTGGCGGGCATGGCCATAGTTCTTCTGGCGTTGGAAAAGTTGCTCGGCCTGTTAGCTCCTACTTGGGGCGACCACTTGGGCGGATGGGTCGAGTTCCTGACCTTCCTCGCAGTCGTACTTTTCAGCGTTCTTGCCTTCCGGTGGTTGAGGCGCCGGGTCTTATGGCGTCTGCGGAATCGGCTCATCGTCACTTACGTATTCATTGGCGTGATCCCCGCGGTCCTGCTCGTGACCATGGCTCTGGTCACGCTCTACGGTCTGGCTGGACAATTTGCGGTCTTCGTCGTGACCTCCGATATCAACTCGCGATTAAGAAGTCTGGAAGCGGCAAACGCTGCAGTCAGCAACGAACTGGCGGCGCGCCTGGAGCGTGGGGACAACCCCGCCGCAGAGTCGCTGACAGGCTTGCGTAAACGCGACCGGGCATGGTCCCGCCGCCAGGTTTGCGCTTGGTATCAGCAGAAGCCGCTCCCGCTTTGCGCCGAATTCCAGGGCACGTCCCTTACGTCTCCCACGTTCATCAACGGTAGATTTGCCGACATCGTGCGTGATCACGGCCGGTTACACTTGCGAGCCGCCACCTCGATTCCCATCAAGTCCAATACCCTCCACGTGGTTACCAGTGAGCCATTCGACAAAGACTTAGTAGGCGCCATCGCCTCCGATCTCGGCGAAATCACCGTATTTCCTTCGGGAGTCATGATCAACCCAGCCGCCGCAAAAAGTACCAGCGGCCCCGCGAAACCAGAAACTGCGGCCGATCATGAAGGATCGCAACCAACTTTCACGGTGGGCACCGTGCCAAATCCTTCCAGCAGCTTCGACCTTGAGATCCCGCTGGCCGGCACATCGCTTTCCGCGGTCGACTGGTCCAACGGAAATATCGAACGAAATGTCCTGGTCCGGGTGCGTACCCGCCCGTCGGTCTTATATGGCCATCTCTTCGCCGCGCTCGGCGAATTTGTACAGGGCGTCGCCTACATACTTCTTGGCGTGGGAATTTTCTTTGCCATCATCGAGCTGATCGCACTGATCATCGGCACTCGCATGACCCGCACCGTGACGGCCGCGGTTGCGCACCTCCATGACGCGACGAAGCACGTGGATCGCGGCGATTTCAGCCATCGCATCCCGGTAACGTCGAGCGATCAGCTCGCCGACCTGGCCCGTTCGTTCAACTCCATGACCGCCTCCATCGAGAAACTGATTCTGGAGCAGAAAGAAAAGCAGCGGCTGGAGAATGAACTCGCCATCGCCCAGGAAGTGCAGGCACAGTTATTCCCGCGCCAGGTCTCCGAATTGGAGTCACTTGAGGTGCATGGATTCTGCCGACCCGCCCGCACCGTCAGCGGAGACTACTACGACTTTCTGACCGCCAGTTCGCACAAGCTCATCCTCGCGGTCGGCGACATCAGCGGAAAAGGCATTTCCGCCGCCCTTTTGATGGCGACCATCCACTCCGCGGTGCGCGCGTACAGCATGGAAAACCTTCCCCAGATGCGTGAGCCGGTAGCCGTGGGCGCGGTCTCCGGCGAAGGCCGCATCATGGCAACCTGGCCCGAGGGCGTAGAGGTTTCCCCAGGAGCTTTGCTGGGTTTGCTCAATCATCAACTCTACGAAAGCACCCCGCCCGAAAAGTACGCCACCCTTTTCCTCGGAATCTACGACGGCCGCTCCCACCACCTCACCTACAGCAATGGCGGACACCTGCCTCCAATCCTGATCAGCAAAGACGGCAGCGTGCGCCGGTTAGAAGCGGGAGGAACAGTTGTCGGCCTCTTCGACAATATGACTTACGAAGAGGGTGCGGTGGAAATGCATCCCGGCGAAATCTTTCTTGCCTACAGCGACGGCGTGACCGAGCCGGAAAATGACTTCGGCGAATTCGGCGAGCAGCGGCTCATCGACCTGGTCCGCGAGAATCGCAATCTTCCGCTGCCCCAGATCAGCCAGATTGTCACCATGGCCGTCGACGACTGGATCGGCGACAACGAACAACCCGACGACGTGACCCTGGTCCTCGCCCGCGCCCGCTAAGCTTCCCTTGGCAATGTCAACACAGTTGCTCACCAAGACTTGGCAACTTCGTCTACTAACGAGTAGAGTACTGTTCGTCTATTTCCCAGGTCCAAGTCCCATACAACAGGAGTCTTCTCCATGCGTCACGCGGTGATTGTGTTGGCGGCCGTTACATGCCTGAGCGTTTTCGCCTGCGGGCAAACTGCCGAAGAGTTGGTCAACAAGAATATTCAGGCCAAGGGTGGTATCGAAAAGATCAAGGCGATCAAGTCCGTGCGCATGATCGGCAAACTGAATGTCGGCGGTGGGATGGTCGCCGCCTCCCTGCAGGAAAATGAGCGGCCGAACCTCATCCGCGAAACCTTCACTCTGCAAGGCATGACCGCCGTCACCGCCTATGACGGCTCTACCGGTTGGCAGATCCAGCCCTTCGGAGGTCACAAAGACCCTGAGTTGATGGGCGAAGATGACTTGAAGGATCTGCTGCTCGATGCCGATTTCGACGGCCCCCTGGTGGATTACAAGGAAAAGGGCAACACGATTGAGTTTCTAGGCCACGACGTAGTGGACGGGGACGACGCACTCCGCCTGAAAGTTACGCTGAAGGATGGCGACATTGTTTACTACTATCTCGATCCCGATACGTTCCTCGAAATTCGGAAAGAGGTGCAGGAGTTCATCCGGGGATCGGTGCGTGAGTCCATAACCGACATGGGCTCGTACAAGCCAGTGGCGGGGGTTATGTATCCTCACTCGATTTCGCAGGGAACGAAGGCGAACCCGGCCGCGCAGACCACGACGATCGAAAAGATTGAAGTCAATGTGCCCATCGAAAAGGCGGACTTCGCCCTGCCGGCTTCGCTAAAACAGGCGCCCAAGGCTGATTCCGATAAGAAGTAACCGGCCTGGTCGAGACCGGTAAATGGCGGGCGGCCGAACCGCTGCCTCAACCTGAACAACTTTTGCTCAAAGAGGATTTCTCAATGAATGCTGCTGATCGCAGGTGCAAGTGGATGCTGAAGCTGAGCTTAGGTTCTGGAATCGTTTTGCTGAGTTGCGCGGTTCTCGCTTTCGGTCAGGGAAATTACAAATTCGACGCAGCTACAGTGTCGGGGCTTCCGGCACGCAACATTGGCTCGGCGGCCATGAGCGGGCGAATTGCTGCCATAGACGCCGTCGAGCAGGATGGGCGCATCACAGTTTTTGTCGGCTCGGCCAGCGGTGGTGTGTGGAAGTCGGTGAATGGCGGGACGACCTACAAGTCGGTGTTCGATCGCGAGAGCGCACAGTCGATCGGCGCAGTGGCCATCGATCCTTCGAATACGAAAACTGTTTGGGTGGGATCCGGCGAGGGCTGGCTGCGCAACAGCGTTTCGATCGGTGACGGGGTGTATAAATCTACCGATAGCGGCGAGAACTGGACCAACGTTGGCCTGAAAAATAGCGAGCACATTGCGAAAATCCTGGTTGACCCGACCGACGGAAACAAAGTTCTGGTCTGCGCCATGGGCCATTTGTGGGACGACAGCGACGAGCGCGGCGTGTACAAGACCGCTGATGGCGGCAAGACGTGGAATAAAGTTCTGGCTGGCGCTAATGGGTCGTCGGGCTGCGCTCTCATGGCGATGAGCCGCCAGGAACCGAAAACCATCTACGCCTCCATGTGGGATTTCCGGCGCCAAGGCTGGACGTTTCGTTCCGGTGGCCCCGGCAGCGGACTCTTCAAGTCGACCGATGGCGGCGACCACTGGAGCGAAATTAGCGACAGCAGCGCCAAAGGACTGCCACCCAAGCCCTGGGGACGCGTCGCTGTTGCCGTCGCTCCCGCCAAGCCGCAGGTCGTCTATGCCAACATCGAAGCCGAAAAAGGCAGAGGACTTTACCGCTCGGATGACGGCGGCGCGAACTGGACCAAACTTGACGCCAGCAACTACATGGTCTGGCGCCCGTTTTATTTCGGCAATCTGATTGTCGATCCGAAAGACGAAAATAAAATTTTCAAGCCCGATCTCATCCTGCTCTACAGCACTGACGGCGGCCATTCGTTCAACGTGGTTTCCGGCTCCGATCATGGCGACTTCCACGACGTCTGGATCAATCCCAAAAATCCCAACATCGTGATCGCCGGCGACGACGGCGGCCTCTGGCGCAGCGAGGACGGCGGCAATCGCTGGAAGCATCAGATGAACCTGCCGGTGTCGCAGTTCTACCACGTCAGCACCGACAATTCCGATCCCTATCACGTTTACGGCGGACTGCAGGACAACAGTTCCTGGGTCGCTGATTCCTCCTATCCCGGCGGCGTCTCCAACGCGCGTTGGGAAAACATGTTCGGCGGCGACGGTTTCTGGATGTTTGAAGATACTTCCGATCCAAACTACATTTACGCCGAAGCGCAAGGCGGCGAAATTGGCCGCGTCAACCGTTACACCCACGAAATTCGCGGCATCAAGCCGCTGCCAAACTACGGCGAAAAGAAATTGCGCTTCAACTGGAATACTCCCATTCACATGAGCCCCAATGAAAAGGGGACGATTTACATCGGCGCGCAGTTCCTGTTCCGCTCGCGCGATCACGGGCAAACCTGGGACCGCATTTCTCCGGACCTCACCACGAACGATCCAGAAAAACAGAAGCAGGAAGAATCCGGCGGCGTGACTGTCGATAATTCTTCGGCGGAAATGCATACCACGATTTATTCGATTTCAGAATCGCCCAAAAATGGGCAGGTCGTCTGGGTGGGAACCGATGACGGCAACCTGCAACTCACTCGGGACGGCGGTAAGACCTGGAACAATGTCGTGGGCAATGTGAGTGGCTTGGGGAAAAACTCCTGGGTCTCGACCGTAGAAGCCAGCCGTTACGACGAAGCCACCGCTTACGTCACCTTTGACCGCCACATGTTCGGCGACATGGCCCCTTACGCCTACAAGACCACCGACTACGGCAAGACCTGGACTGCGCTTGCGGCACAGGAGAGCGGCGCGCGCGGATACGCGCACGTGATCAAAGAAGACACGGTCAATCCCAACTTGCTTTTCCTGGGCACCGAGTTCGGCCTCTGGATGTCCGTCGACGGCGGGCAGCATTGGGCGCAATACAAGGGCAGCAACTTCCCCTCGGTAGCGGTCGACGACATTGCCGTGCATGCGCGGGAGAGCGATCTGGTTCTGGCTACGCATGGGCGCGGGATCTGGATCATCGATGACATTTCTCCGCTTCGCGCGTTAACTCCGGACCTGATGTCGAAGGAAGCAACTTTAATCCCCGGAAAAGCGGTTCAGTACTTCGACGCGTTTGGAGGTTGGCCCGAAGGAGATGAAACGTTCGTTGGCCGCAGCCGCCCCAATGAAGCTCAAATCACCTATTACCAGCGAGGACGGCACATTTTCGGCGATCTGAAGATCGAGATTCTCGATTCCAACGGCAAAGTGGTCGACAGCGTCGCCGGAAGCAAGCACCGTGGCTTGAACCGTGCGAATTGGTCGATGCGGGTCAAGGCTCCCGCAGTGCCTCCTGCGGCCAGCGCCCTGTTTGAGGCAGCCCAGGGTCCGCGCGTGCTTCCGGGAACTTACACGGTGAAAATGACCAAGGGCGACAACGTTTATACCGAGCAGTTAAACGTGGTACTCGATCCGCGAGCGAAGTTTTCGCTGGAAGATCGCAAGGCGCAGTTCGATTTGACGATGAAGATTTATCACACCATCGAGCACATGACCTTCGCCGTCGACGCCATCGAAGGCGTGCGCAATGCGGCCAATGCACGCGCGGCCAAACTGCCCGAGAAAGATCCGTTACGCAAGCAGTTGCACGATCTGGCGGCGAAATGCGACGAACTCCGCTCCAAGATCGTAGCCACCAAAGAAGGCGGCATGATCACCGGCGAAGAACGCATCCGCGAACTTCTCGGACAGCTCTACGGGTCGGTCAACGGCTACGAGGGACGGCCCGCCGAGTATCAAGCAGCACGGGCCGAGTCGCTGGCGCATGAATTGGAAGACGTGATCGGCGATTTCCAGAAGCTGACGCAGAAGGAACTTCCGGCAATCAATGCGGGATTAAAAAAGAAGAAAGCCGAGAGCATCACTGTGCTTACCGAAGCCGACTGGCAGAAGAAGCGCGAAGCGGAAGGCAGTTCCGGCGCTGCAACTGGCATGATGGTGTTCGGCGCACAGCGACGAGAGATGGATTAGAGTCAAAATCCCCACCCTGTCCCGCCAACAACCGGCGGGACAAGGGTGGGGCACCCTTTTGGTGACTTCTTCTCTGCCCTGCTTCAAATCCCGCGACAGCTCTTTCGCTCAAGTTCAAAGTTCAACTCTGATTCATTTGATTCCCGCCGTGGGTGCGAGTATGGTGGTCTGTCCCGCGATAGCTCAGGGAGAAAACTGAGGAGAATTCTCAATGCTGAAACGATTTATTATTTCACTTTTTCTTTTGAGCGGTTTGGCGACACTGGCCTTCGCCGCCGATGAAAATCACAATGCATGCAAAGGCGATCCCGACAAGTGGCAACAGCTTTTTAATGGCAAGGATTTGACGGGTTGGAAGCATGTCGGTCCGGGCGGCGACACAGTTGAAGACGGCCTGATCCACACCCACGGCGGCATGGGCTTGCTCTACTGGACCGGCGGCAAGATCGGCAATTGCACCATCCATGTCGTTTACAAAATGCGCGACGAGAACGACAACTCTGGCGTCTTCATTCGCATTCCCATCGAACCTCGCGAGGAATGGATGCCGGTGCATTACGGATTCGAAGTGCAAATCGACAACCATCCCGAAACTTCGAAGGAAGACGAGTACCATTCCACCGGCATGCTCTACTCGCTCACCAAGCCGCTGGCCAAAGCGTGGAAACCGGGCCCGGAGTGGAACACCATGGACATCACGCTGGATGGCTCGCGAACCATTGTGACTCTCAACGGCGTGAAGATTACTGACTACAAAGATGGCGATCCCGTACCAGATCGCAAATTTGATTTCGAACCACAGCGCGGACCGCGGCCAGACTTTGGTTATATTGGCCTGCAGAATCACAGCGACAACGACATTGTCTTCTTCAAGGAAGTAGCCATTAAGCCGCTGAAGAAGTAATCGAATCAGAGATCCGTTGACATAAATCATTCGGAGGGATTGGCATGAAACGCATTCTTTCGCGACGCGCATTCTTGCAAGGAAGTGCGGCGGCTGCCGCGGGCGGCTTGCTGGTTTCGAAAACCATTCGGCTTGAAGCTCAACCTTTTCCCCGCGCCGTGGCGCCCAGTGATCGGGTTCGCTTTGGCATGATCGGGATCGGCATGCAAGGTTCCGGCCTGCTCACCGGTGCGATCACCGTTCCCGGCGTGGAGTGTGTGGGCGCCGCCGATTTATACGACGGTCGCCACACGTTGGCCAAAGAAATCACCGCGAACTCCAGCCTTCCGACTTCGCGCCATTATCGGGATTTGCTCGATCGCAAGGACATCGACTGCATCGTAGCCGCGGTGCCCGATCATTGGCACCGTCGCGTCGTGGTCGACGCATGCAACGCCGGCAAGGATATCTATTGCGAAAAGCCGATGTCGCATAACGTGGCCGACGGCCTCGCCATGGTCGAGGCGGCGCAGAAAAATAATCGCATCGTGCAGATTGGGTCGCAGCGCGTCAGTTCCACTCTCTGCGCCAAAGCCCGCGAACTCTACTCGGCTGGCGCGATTGGCGATGTCGAAATGGTGGAACTCACGCTCGGCCGCAACGATCCTACCGGCGCCTGGGAATATCCGCCACCTACCGATCTGTCGCCAGAAAACCTCGACTGGGATACCTGGCTCAACGACGCTCCGAAGATTCCGTTCAACAAGCTGCATTTTGCGCGATGGCGCTGCTGGCGAGCTTATGGCACCGGCGTCGCCGGCGACCTGATGGTGCACCTCATCAGCGGCATGCTGGTCACGCTGGGCTGGAACGAGATTCCTCGTTCCGCGACGGCGATGGGCGGCATCTTCCGGTTCAAAGACGGCCGCGATATGCCAGACTTTCACACCGTACTCTTCGATTACCACGGCATTCCGGTTTATGTGCGCCTGGATCTGGGTTGCGAAACGCCAGAACTGGCGCGCTTCATGGGTCCGAAAGGAATTCTCGATGCCGGTGAATTCGAGCTGCGGCACTCTGCGCAATCCGGCCTAGACACCGAGCCCAGCTACTACAGCTTCAGCTTCCCCGCGAAAATGCGCGAGGAATATGTGAAGCAGTGGCACGAGGAGCATGACCCGCCGCTCAACAAAGAACCGGTACACGAAGATGTGGTTTATAAAGGCCACGACTGGGACGACATGCGTCCTCACCTGAATGTATTCTTCCAGGCGGTGAAATCGCGTAAACCGGTAACCGAAGATGCCGTCTTCGGCAACAACGCTGCCATCGCCTGCCACATGGCCAACGAATCGTTTTTCCGCCAGAAGCCGGTCACCTGGGATGCAGCTTCGAAGACCATCAAATCGTAGCGGGGGAAACATGGGTGACATCTTTGCCGCGCGGAACCGGAGAATCATTCCGGTTCTGCTCGGCGTTGTTATTCTGCACGTCTGTGCACTCGCGCAGGAACTCACGCCGGCCAAGCCGGAAGCGCTCGGGCTCTCTTCCTAAAGGCTGGAGCGCATCGCCACAACCGTGCAACATGACATCAAACGTTGCAGGCAAGAGAGCTGGCAGCTTCAATCAAATCATCGACGGGTATATTATTTTTGAAAGACGCCCCACTCACCATTTAATCGCGCCCTCGAATCTGGAGCATGGAAGATGTCGACCATTCATCTCACTGTTAACGGCAGGTCTTATACCGCTGAAGTTGGGCCGCAAACTAGCCTGCTTAGCGTCTTGCGCGAGCAACTCGATCTCACTGGAAGCAAATATGGCTGCGGCGAAGGCCAATGCGGCGCCTGCACCGTCCTGATCGACGGAAAGGCGCAACGCTCGTGCGTCACCAGGGCCAGTACAGTTTCACAAAAGCAAGTCACCACCATTGAAGGAATTGCCAACGGTGAACAGCTTCATCCGGTGCAAGAAGCGTTTCTCGAGGCTGGCGCCATGCAATGCGGCTACTGCACTTCGGGAATGATTATGTCGGCGGTCGCATTGCTGCGGCGAAATCCTTCGCCGAAAGAAAATGAAATCGTCGCCTTCATGGACGGCAACATCTGCCGTTGCGGCACCTATCCTCGCATCGTGAGCGCAATCCAAAAAGCGGCGAAAGTCGCGACGGCCTCGTCTGCCGGGAAAGGAGCGGCACGATGAGCCCCAAAACTCACACGGACATCCCCTTGGAGCCGGAGCGTTACGAACTGCGGGCCGCGACTCCCTACCGCTTCGATCTCGATCGCCGCGAGTTCTTCAAATTTCTCGGCGCCGGAGTACTCGTAGTTTCGGTATTGAAACCGGCAGTAGCCGCGCAAGAGTCCGGCGGCGCGCGTCAGCGCCGCACTGATCTGCCTAAAGATATCGACGCCTGGCTTCACCTTGGCGAGAACGGCAAAGTTACCGTCTACACCGGCAAAGTAGAGATGGGCCAGAACATTCGTACCTCGCTCAGTCAGGCGGTTTCCGAAGAGCTTCGTGTGCCCATCGACAACATTGAAATGGTGATGGGCGACACGCAACTCACGCCCTTCGATATGGGAACATTCGGCAGCCGCACCACGCCCACAATGAATCTGCAGCTTCGCAAAGTTGCAGCGGCTGCGCGCGAGACGCTGGTAGGTCTGGCCGCGGCGCAGTGGCAGGCCGATCCCAAAAGCCTCGGTATCGCCGCAGGCAAGATAACCGGTCCCGCGAGCAATCGCTCCATCGAATTCGCGGCGTTGACCAAAGGTCAGCAGTTGACCCAAACAGTTTCCGCCGACACTCCCTTGATTCCTGCAGCCGACTGGAAAGTGGCAGGCCAATCCACTGCCAAAGTGGACGGTCGTGAATTTGTAACGGGCCGGCACCGCTATCCGTCCGATCAGAAACTGCCAGACATGCTGTACGGTAAAGTTTTTCGACCAACATCCTTTAACGCGAATCTGGTTTCGGTCGATACGAAAAAAGCGGAGCAAATGGGCGCAACGGTCGTGCACGATGGCAACTTCGTGGGCGTCGCCGCCGCCAGCACCGAATTGGCAGCCGCTGCAGTCGCGGCAATCCAAGGCGAATGGAAATCGGACCCGCAGCCTTCCAACAAAGATCTTTTCGACTATCTGCGCAAAAATACTTCCGAGGGCAAAGACCCGACCGGGGATGGCGATCGCTTTGACGTCGGCAATCTGGATCAGGCTTTAAGTTCCGCCGATCATCGCCTGCAACAGACCTACACCGTGGCCTACATTGCGCACACTCCACTCGAACCCCGCGCTGCACTGGCCAAGTGGGACGGCGACAACCTCACGGTCTGGACCGGCACGCAGCGCCCCTTTGGCGTGCGGGCCCAACTCGCCGAAGCATTTCGAATTCCCGAAGATCGGGTGCGGGTGCTCATGCCTGACACAGGCTCCGGCTATGGCGGCAAACACACCGGAGAAACCGCCATCGAAGCTGCCCGCCTCGCGCGAGCGGCGAAGCGACCCGTAAAAGTCGTGTGGACGCGTGAAGAAGAATTCACGTGGGCCTATTTTCGTCCGGCCGGAGTCATTGACGTGAAGAGCGCGGCGCGCAACGACGGCACAATCGTGGCGTGGGAGTTTCACAATTACAACTCCGGTTCCGCAGGAATTCGCACCTACTACGAGATTCCCAACCAGCGCATCGTCTTTCACGCCACTAATTCTCCTCTGCGCCAGGGCTCGTACCGCGCGTTGGCCGCGACCGCCAATCACTTCGCGCGTGAGTCGCACATGGACGAGATGGCGCATGAGGTTAAGATGGACCCGCTCGAGTTCCGCCTGAAAAACCTGAAAGACGAGAGGCTGCGTGCGGTGTTTGAAGCGGCCGCCAAACAATTTGGATGGGGCAAGAGCAAAACTCCAGGCCAGGGATTCGGCATGGGCGGCGGCTACGAAAAACTCGGCAACATCGCGACTTTCGCGGAGGTGAATGTCGATCGCCAGTCTGGCGACGTTAAGATCGTTCGAGTGGTTTCCGCTTTTGAATGCGGCGCGATCGTGAATCCCGACAACCTGCGCAATCAGATCGAAGGATCGAACGTCCAGGGATTAGGCGGCGCGCTTTTCGAAGCCATCGAATTCGACAACGGCAAAATCCTCAACGGCAGGATGTCTCGATACCGCGTGCCCCGTTTCAGCGACGTTCCCGCTCTTGAAACCGTTTTGCTCGACCGCAAAGACCTTCCGTCCGCCGGCGCCGGCGAGTGTCCTATGGTGGGCTTGGCGCCCGCTATCGCCAACGCTATTTTCGACGCCAGCGGCGTGCGCCCGCGCTCCCTGCCTTTGGTTCCAAACGGATTGAAGACAACTTGAGATTGGAGAAAATCATGAGCGAATCCTCGCAGACAAACCGCCGCACATTCTTGGGCAACTCTGCCGCAGTCGTCGCGGGCGGCGTCGTCCTGCCGCGTACGGCCTTGTCTTACGACAAGATCCTTGGCGCGAACGATCGCATTGCTCTCGCTCATGTCGGCATCGGAAATCGCGGGCGCGACCTCGACCTGATCGCCTCCAAGTTGAAGGACAGTCACCACGTGGAGATGATCGCGGTTTGCGATCTTTGGACCGTGAATCGCGACCGGGCTGTCGCCACCAACGCGAAGTATTACGGTCGGTCGCCACGTGGGGTTCAGCACGTCGAAGAGATCTTATCCATGAAGGATATCGACGGCGTGATGATCTCGACCCCGGAACATTCCCATTCGCCAATCTTGAAGATGGCGGCCGAGGCCGGCAAAGACGCGTATGTCGAAAAGCCGATGGGGAATGTGCTCTCGGAAGCGCAGGCCGCGCGCGACGCCGTTCTTCAGGCCAAAACCATCACGCAGGTGGGCACTCAGCACCGCAGCGAGCCTTATCAGCAAGCCGCGCACCAGATCGCGCGCAGCGGGGCGCTCGGAGATGTCAGCAAAGTTGAAATCGTATGGAACTATCACGGCCCGCGCTGGCGAGGTCGTCCCGAGGTGAAGCAAATTCGCGAGACGGATACCGATTGGGCCAAGTGGCTTCTCACCAAGCCTGCGCGTCCTTTCGATCCACAAATGTATTTTGAGTTCCGCCTGTATAAGGAATTTTCCAGCGGCATCCCGGACCAGTGGATGAGCCATGCCATCGACACGGTGCACTGGTTCATGGACGACGATTTCCCATCCTCGGCCGTTTCTCACGGTGGAGTTTTCGCGTGGCGCGACGGCCGCGAAACCGCCGATACGTTTCAGACGCTGCTCGAATATCCGAAGGGTTTTCTGGTCAGCTATTCCACGAGCTTTGGCAACGACGCGCCGAGTTTTACGCGCTACATGGGGAAGAAGGCGAGCCTCATCAACGATGGCGGTGAAGGCAGCCCGCGTTATCGGCTAGTCGAGGAGAAGGGGACGCACGAAGATGACGCCGACGTCGACGAGAAGAGAAAATCGCAGGTCGTGCTCCTGCCGGGCGAAACCAAGTTGCCGCCTCTCGGCATCGACGACCTCAGCACGGAGCACATGGCGAACTGGTTCGAGTGCATGCGTTCGCGCCAGCAGCCGCACGTGACCGTGCACAACGGCTTCGCCCATTCCGTCGCGTGCATGATGGCTGCGGAATCCTATTGGACCGGCAAGAAAATTTTCTGGGACGCCAAAACCGAAACCATCACCGACCGCAATCCGACTCAGGGCTAGACGGCTTGGCAAAAAATAGAAATGCTGCTCAGTGCTCCGTCCAGGCCCGGGGCACTTCGACATAGGATCGATCCAGCGCCGAGACCGAGGGGCAGCCGAGCAGTCGCAGCGTGCGCTCCACATCGGCCCGCAAAATTTGCAGCGCCCGTACCACGCCCTCATACCCGCCAGCCGCCAGGCCGTACGCGTAAGCTCGGCCCACGAGCACGGCCCGCGCGCCCATGCAAAGCGCTTTCACAATATCGGCGCCGCGGCGAACCCCGCCATCCATGAGCACTTCCACTTGACCATTCACTGCGGCCACGACTTCCGGCAGCGCACGCAGCGTCGGAAACACGGAGTCGAGCTGCCGCCCTCCATGATTCGATACCACCACCGCCGATGCGCCCTCGTCTGCCGCACGCCGCGCATCGTCGCCCGTCAGCAGGCCCTTGACCACAATCGGACCGGGCCACGTTTTCCGAATCCAGCGCAAATCCTCCCACGTCACCGTAGCCTGCGCTAAGGCCGCGCTCACGTCGACCAAATCCAACGGGCCTTTGCCCGGGATCACGATGTTCTCCAGCTTCGGCGTCCCTCCATCCATCAGAAACGACGCCAGCCATCCTGGATGCCCGAGAATGTCGGGCAGGTAAGGAATTTTCGCGAATAGAGAACTGCCCAAGAGCTCTTTCATTCCGTTCCGTGGATCGCGCTCCCTCAATCCGGCTACGGGAGTATCTACCGTAATCACTAATGCGGCAAAACCCGCGCGGCGAGCCCGTTCCAAAGCGCCTTCCGCCGCTTCGCGTCCTCCCAACAAATACAACTGATAAAAAACCGGTCCCGGCGATCCTGCCTTTACGTCCTCCAATTTGTGACCCGAGATTGTTGAAAGAATGTATCCCGTCCCTGCCTCTCCCGCCGCGCGCGCCGCCACAACTTCTCCGCCCGGATGCATCAACCTGCTATATCCCACCGGCGCCAGCATCGCCGGAAAAGAAAGTTCATGCCCCAGCACCCGAGTCTTCAAGTCACATTCGCCCACCGCGACCGCACTGCGCGGACGAAACAACACTTCGCGAAACGCGCGGCAATTCTCGCGCAGCGTGAGTTCCGCCTCCGCCCCGCCATCCAGATAATCGAACACCGACTTCGGGATCCGACGTTGCGCCAACGCGCGCAAGTCCTCAATATTGACCACGCTCGACGCATTCACGCCGCGATTCCCGCTCATCCTCGACCCCCGTAGGCAGTCGAACTTACCAGAACATCGCGTCGAAATGCCAGCGACCTAATTTGGAGAAATGCTGCCGGGTGGGCAGAAGAGAAATGGTAGGCACGAGGAGACTCGAACTCCTGACCTCTACCGTGTCAAGGTCGAAAGAAATTGGAAACACAGGACTTAGTTGACACGCGTAGGAACGTTAAGTAAGCGCCGGGAGCGGGTGGGAACGGTTATTGTTCCCAGATTGTTCCTACGTTTGTAGCGTCGGAAAATCCAACGGCGGACGGGATTGGCACCGACGCCCTCAGATGTCACGATTCACGCCTATCTTCGTACCAGTCGTCGGGTGGGAACGATAGCCCCCAAATGTTTTCAGGTTTCTCCAGCGCAACTCCACAGACAAAAGGCGACTCGGCATCGAGGTAGACGACCTCGGCATTTGCACGCTTGTCCGTGATCACTACGTGGATTTCGATCTGCAATCTGATGGGAAGCGGAACCGTAGATGAAATCAGTGCTCCATGGCGGTTCACCACAATGGTCTCCCCGTCACATGTCAGCCGCTCACTGAGACCCCGAGCCGACAATACGACCTTTAGGGGAACACGAGTACTTCGACGCGAGTCGCTCCGCACCTGCGACATACGTCCTCCAGCCGTTGCCAGAATAATAGTTCGTCGGCGGGACGGAGACTAGTGCCAACTGCGATGTTCGCGCAACATTAGTTTGACAATTTGATGACAATCCTGTCGCATCCCAACCGACGATCCGCGAGTCCAATGGAGCAAGAAGATGTGGATGAGGTCCTGCGCGGTGTGTAAGGCTGCCCCTGAAAAAACTCAGGTTGACCGATTCAATCCGCTGTCAGTGCAGGTGGGAGTGGCAGGGACATTGAACGCGGTGGCACGCCTGTCCACGGTGAGCGAACAGGCGACCTGAAGGACTGAGCCGTGGCAAAAGTAATTGAGTTTTACATACCGGGCAACTTCTCGAAGCGTGTGAAGTGGGTTCCTCCGCAGCAGCGCGGCAGAGTGATCGAGTTCTGTCCGCCTACAAAGAAATCCGCTTGAACTGCACCAATTCTGGTGCTATAAAAACATATCCCCGTTGCAACCTGACCTGCTCCGGTTCGTTTTGTGGAAGGAGCTGCGCGATGACCAGCCAACACCAGCGCGTCTGGAACGAACTTTGCCTAAAAGCCGTGATGGAACGGAATCCACGGAAGCAGATGGCAATTGTTGTAGAGCTAAACCGCATACTGCAAAATCAAAACCGGAAACTACAAGCTGCACGATTGAGCACAGTGCCAAGGCAGAGGAGTGCCTGAGCGTTTTCTTTTCTCGGTTACTTTCCCCCGGCGCATCCTTGATTGATTCCTACGGATCAGAAGGCTTCGTAGCCCTGCACATCGGCCCTAGACCCCGTCA
>DASSRO010000292.1:0-2413 GCA_035701745.1 Candidatus Sulfotelmatobacter sp.
CGGATAATCGCAAGTAGCGCTTCCTTTGGCTCCGGTGCTGGATGACTCGAGCGTCGTCCATGTGCACTTCTTCTTGTCGGTGAAGTCCGGGTTCTCCAAATCCTCCTTCTTCAGGCATGATTGATTGGTGGTTGTGGTCGAATTTCCGGCATTTGCTTTGGCCCTCTCCTCGAGTCTGGCGCGTTGCGCCGGAGTGAGTCTGGCAAGTGTTCCAGCGGAGATCGGCAATTGACCTGTCCGGGTGTACGTAACGGTAGACTCCCAAAGGCCGGTTTTCACATTTAATGGCTGCAACTTAACGTTCGGGGGCGCCTGGGGCTTAGCGCCTTTTGATGGGTGGGGCTGGCCGCTCTGGGCGGAGATTGCTGCGACTGCAGCCAGCACGATAGCAACGGCCAAACTACGTGTAAGAGATTTCATTGTTCCTCCTGACGGATCTTTTCTCGCACGTTGATGTTTTCGCCGAACCCTTGAATCGGGTCAAAGGAAACGCCTGTTAAACCTGAATGACCTGAGAAGTCATTTGTATTGAATGCAGTACGAAGATCGCTGACATGCCTCGGCAGCGATGTTATGATTCCGCCTACTTTCGGGAGATGTTCATGAACCGTGCGGGTGGGGCCGGGAACCTTTTTCGCTTCAGCTTGTTCGAAGCCGATCCTATTGGTTGTACTCTGACCCGCAATGGTGGACGCGTCAAAATCCAGGACCAGCCTTTCCGCCTGCTAGTGCTGCTTCTTGAACATCCAGGGGAGGTAGTGAGCCGGGAGGAGCTTCGGCAGGCGTTGTGGCCGGAGGGAACCCATGTTGATTTCGATGGAAGCCTGAACGTGATCCTGAAGAGGCTCCGTGCGGCCCTTGATGACGATCCCGAGAGACCAAGATTTATTGAGACGGTCCCACGCCGTGGTTATCGTTTCATCGCACCGGTTGCGGTAATTGAGAAGGCAACGGGGGCGGTGGTGCCTGAGAAAGAGGTCGCAGAAGTCCCCGAAAATCCGATCCCCCCAGCGGGGCACGCGTCAGCAGCGTCTGGAAACTTGCCGCAGTTCTTCTCGCGATTGCTGCCAAAGCGCCGCCAACCAATATATGCAGTATGCGCCCTCGGGCTCGTGGTGTTGGCCATGGCGGGATGGCTCAAGTGGGGATCGGTTTCAACTGAGTTCGCTCGCAATCATTCCATAGCAGGAAACCAGCAAGTCCAGATGCGCAAATCCGTGGCGGTTCTTGGGTTCAAAAACCTTTCAGGTCGTAACCAAGATGCCTGGCTGGGTACTGCCCTTTCTGAGATGTTCAGCACCGAACTGGCAGCCGGGGAGAAGCTCCGCCTTATTTCGGGAGAAGAGGTTGCCAGTCTCCGCACGACATCGCCATGGTCTCAGACCGACACGCTTGATCGCGCTACGACCGCGCGTATAGGGAACGCCTTAAACAGTGACGTGGTGGTGCTCGGCTCATACACCTCGATCGGCCCGCCTGATGGTGGACAGCTTCGGCTCGATGTACGAATGCAGGACGCGAAAACTGGAGAGATCCTCACGGAGGTTGCTGAGGTCGGCACCACACAGAATTTCTTCCGCCTGGTTTCACGGATTGGTTCGCAACTTCGTACTCGCCTGGGAATTGAGCAATTGCAGGGTTCCGAGCAGGCCGGTGTGCTCGCGGCGTTGCCGTTGGACCCGGAAGCTGCCCAGTTCTACGCGCTTGGACTTGCCAGGCTGCGGCAATTCGACGCGCTCGCCGCCAAGGACCTTCTGGAACAAGCGGCTGCTGCTGATCCGAAATTCTCGCTTGTCCACGCCATGCTGGCGCGGGCGTGGGCGCACCTCGGCTATGAGCAGAAACGTCGTGAGGAGGCCAAGAAGGCGCTGGACCTGGCGACCGATCTGCCGCGCGCGCAACACATGCTGGTGGAGGGAGAATATTACGAGAGCCTTGGAAAACAGGAAGAAGCTGCCTCGGTATATCACGCCCTGTTTGAATTGTTCCCCGACAACATCGAATACGGATTGAGGCTGGCAACCGAGCAGTCCGTCGCTGGTCACGGCGGGCAGGCCATGGAAGTAATTCATCGAATGCGGAGCCTGCCGCCGCCCTCGTCGGACGACCCGAGAATTGATCTGGCCGAAGCTCGCGCGATGAAGGACAACAAGCCGGCCGCACTCGCCATCGTCCGCAATGCGATGCGCAAGGCTTCCGACCGGGACCAAAAGCTGCTTTATGCCCTGGGAAGGAAGGAAGAGTGTCTGGTTCTTTTGTACGGCGAGCAGCCCGGTCAGGCTGCCCCATCATGTGAAGATGCGTATAACATTTTTCTGGCGGCAGGGAATCGTCTGGCCGCCGCCGATGCGATGCGGTTGATGGCCGACGGAATCGGCGCTCAGGGCCATTATGAACAGGCGATTGTTACTTA
>DASSRO010000293.1:0-2978 GCA_035701745.1 Candidatus Sulfotelmatobacter sp.
ACGACCGCCGAAATTTCCAGCGCTTGGCGGACGCGGCACGGACCGCGACCCCATGCTTCCAGGTTGTGGTGTGCGTGTGCTGGTCTGCGGCGCTCGGGAATTATTGAACGCCGGTCCACGATTAGCATTGCCGATCGCAGATCTCTGCGTTCCGGCTTGTGGCCGCGCGCCATTGTTGTTGAATGCCGGCCGCGATGAAGCGTTCACCGGTCCTCGATTAAATGAACCTCGATTCGGGGCAGTCATGTGACTTACCACCGGGCGCGAGAAGGCATGCGCCGGTGGAACTGCGGCCCTGGCTCCCGTCGATGCGGCAATGCTTGCTCGAGTCGGCGCGACCCCAAGTGAACGAACGGGGGTCATGCGGCTCAACTGATTCGGTGCCACGCGAATATTGTTGTGCGCCACCGAAAGCGAATTCACCAGAGCATTTCGCGATACTGCGGTGAATCCACCCGGACGGTTCATGTTCGCGTAGTGGAACTGTGAGCCGTTATGCGCACCGTTAATTCCGCCGCCGGGAACAGGCCGTCCATTTACGAAATTGTTGTGATAAATGTTCGTAATATTGATATTGGTTATGCGCGTATTCGTGTAGTTCACGCCGCGGAAGTAGCCGAAACTGGCCCCATACCACGGGATGAACGGCTCACCCCAGCCCAGCGGGCACCAACCAAAGCCTCCGCCGAAACCGATGCCGACTCCCCAGCCTCCGCCGCCGAACCACGCAACTAAAGCTGGCGCATAGTATGGGCGGGCATAAATTGGACCCGGCGCCCAACCCCATCCACCCCCGCCGTAAACCCAGCGGCCGTAGTGGAACGGAGCAAATCCCCAGGGCTCGTAGTCAACCCACGTCCATCCCCATGGCGCTTCCCAAATCCAGTGCCCGTAGTAGTAAGGAGCCCAACCGGGAGCAACCGACGGGTACCAGACCGCACCATAATCGGGAGTCTCTTTCCACACGCCATATTCATCGAGATCGTCTCCGCCAACCGTGTCCGGAGAAACATAGCGCGATGAAGCCGATTGATCTTGTCGCTGGTCGCGCGATTGCGCCCACTCGTCGAAATCATCCGGCCCTGGCGCAGTGTGCGTATCCACTGTCATTGAGGTCCCGTTGCTGAACCTCACCTGCTCATTTGCATGTATGCGGACGGTCGGGCCATCGCCGGTCGATTCGCCTTCGCCACGCCATACCGTGATGATCGTCTTGTCAGTATCTGGATTCACATCGAAGCGGTAGTCGCCTGGCTTTTCGACCGTGAAAGCCTGGTTCGGCGTGTCGACCTCATATCTCTCGTTGTCGTATAAGCGGCGCACGTGTAAATACAACTCGCCCTGATGTAGCTGCAACTGCACGGTGTTTTCGATCACATTGGTAAGCGTGAGGCTGCTCTCGGAGCCCATGCGGACCACGCCCGTGCCTACGCCGATTTCAGCTTTTGAGTTTTTATCGGCCCAGATGTTGTCGGAATTCGTGAGTGGCCTGTTGATCTCGCCCGCGACCCAGTCACCCGTCCCTTGCGGCTGTACGGAAACTGAACCCGTTATGTATTGCAGGCGAGCTGCACGCGCCGGAGGATCTTCTTGCGTCGATTGCGCCGAATCGTTGCTGGGCGGCGGCAGCACTTCGTCTTCTTGCTGTTGAGCTTGATCTTGGGGCTGCGCCATTGGATCTTGGGGTGTGGCGGCCTCAGGCAAAGTCGCCGAATTGTCGTTCGGCTGATCGTACTGCTGGGTGTCGGGAACTTGGTTATCAGGAGCAGCCGTCTGCGCGGCCGTCATCAGCGCGGATCCCGACATGAACATGCAAAGTGTAAGAATGCTAATAATGCTGCGAAGAGTCCTCATAACCCCTCCTTCAGAAGCCACCTGGCTCCCGAGGCGCTCCACGTTGGAAACGGAGCAGAGCAGCCTTTCCAGCTGCCAATACTGTAAACCCTGCATAAGCAAAAGAGTTGCGGCGGATTGGGGCCGGAAATACGGTGAAAACAGGGCATTTGGCCGGGCCATGACGAACGGGTAAACTGATTCCAGCCGGAGAGTTGGCCGAGCGGTTGATGGCACCGGTCTTGAAAACCGGCATACCCGAAAGGGTATCGGGGGTTCGAATCCCTCACTCTCCGCCAGAAATTCAAAACACGGCCGATTTTGCCTTCCGCTCTTAACCTGAGTTCTTCCTTTAGAATCGCCCTTCAATGTCGCTTCGCTTTGAGGTCAACAAAACCAGCGGTCTCGCGCGACGAGCACGGCTGCACACTGCGCACGGAACGGTCGATACCCCAGTGTTCATGCCCGTGGGCACGCAAGCAACAGTCAAAGGCGTGCCGCAGGATGTGCTCGAAGAACTCGGCGTTCAGATCCTGCTCGGAAACACCCATCACTTATATCTGCGGCCGGGCGTAGAGCAGATTCGCAAGCTTGGCGGACTGCATCGCTTCATGGCCTGGCCTCGCGCAATTCTGACCGATTCCGGCGGATTTCAGGTGTTCAGCTTGAGCGATCTGCGCAAGGTGAACGAAGAAGGCGTCACTTTCCGCTCGCATCTGGACGGGTCTTCGCATTTTCTCTCGCCTGAAAAGTCGATTGAAGTGCAGATCGGGCTCGGCGCGGACATCATCATGGCGTTTGATGAATGCACCGAGTATCCAGCCGAACCTTCCCGTCTGCGCGATTCCATGGAGATGACGCTGCGCTGGGCGGAGCACTGCAAGAACTATTTTGAGGAGCATAAGAATGAGGTGCCATGGAACAACCATCAGCCCTCAGCCATCAGCAATCACGAAAACCGCAGATCCCTCGGCTGCGCCACTGAATCCGCAAGCGGGTTGACCGCTTCCGCCCGGGATGACAGTGCTGGCAACTGGCAGCTGGCGGCTGGCAACAGTACGCAGGCTCTGTTCGGCATCGTTCAGGGTGGCATGGATCACGCGCTGAGAAAAGAATCCGCTGAGCGCACAATCGAAATCGGCTTC
>DASSRO010000294.1:0-18613 GCA_035701745.1 Candidatus Sulfotelmatobacter sp.
GTACAAGAAAGGCCGGATGAGCAAGGTTCGAATCAACGATCTCGCCAGGGAGCTGGAAGTTAAAAGCAAAGCCATTCTCGACGCTCTACCGATCGTCGGGGTGACGGAGAAGAAGACCCATTCCAGTTCGCTCGAGGAGCATGAGGCAGAAAAAGTACGGGCCTACATCCGTGGCTCGGCGGAGGCACAGTCTCCGTCCGCCCGCTCTGCGCGCCCTCTGCGCGGCGAAGAAGAAATCAAGACCAAGATCGATCTGTCGCACATTTCCCGTCCCGGAGATGTGCTGAAGGCAATCACGCAGAAAAAGGAAGCGGCTGCGGCCCCGGTTCGGCCACCAGCGCCGCCAGCGGCTCCCGTGGCTGCCAGACCTGCAGTCGTTCCGCCACCAGTGGCGCGGCCTACGCCGCCGCCCGCCGCACCTCCGGCAGCGACCGTGGTACCGCCACCTCCCGCGCCGCGTCCGCAAATGGCGACGCCGGTTGTTGAAAAGCCTGCTCCTCCAGCGCCTCCCGCGCCCGCGCAAACTGCTCCAGCACCGCCGCGTCCGGCGACTCCGCCTCCGGCCCCAGCGCCGCCGCAAGCGCCTGCAGTCACGGCATCGACTGTGCCTCAGCCTCCGCCAGCCGCGCCGCGTCCGCCAGCACCGCCTGTTGTCGCAGGTCCGCCGCAACCACCTGCTCCGCGAATGATTGTTCCGCAGACAGGACCGCGTCCCGTATACAAAGCTCCGCCGCCGCGCCCAGTCGCGCCCACAGCGCAAGCCGGAACTTCAGCAGGGACCATGCGTCCCGCGCCCGGGCGTCCCGTGCCCGGCCAGCCAATTTTTCAGCGTCCGCGTCCGCAGGTTCCCGGCGGAGGACCGCCGCGTCCGCTGCGTCCCGGCGAACGCCGCCCCATGCATCCCACGCGCCAGGCGCCAGCGGGTGCTCGTCCTCTTGGTGTCGGTCCGGGGCTTCCGCCTCCAGGACCAAGTCGCCCGGGCAGCCGTCCGGGTGCGCCCGCGCGACGTCCGGGCCAGCGCTACGTTCCGCGTGGCGTAAAAGAAGGTCCAATGAAGGGCTACACGCCGCCACCGCGCATGGTGGTGTCGAACGAGCCCATGCCGATCACGCGCAATATCACCATCACGGAAGGTATTAGCGTCAAGGATCTTGCCGAGAAACTCGACATTCGCGCGAAAGATTTAATCTCGCGCCTGCTCGCACGCGGCGTTTTCGCCACCATCAACCAGACGCTCGACGCCGAACTCGCCAGCGAAATGGCCCGCTTCTTCGGAGCCGAGACCAACGTCATTACCTTCGAAGAGCAAGCTTCTAAGGATATCGACGCGGCTGCCGCGAGCGGGGAAGAGTCGGCAATCGAAGTCACCCCTCGTCCGCCCGTGGTCACGATCATGGGTCACGTCGACCACGGCAAGACCACGCTGCTCGATTCGATTCGCGAAACCAGCGTGGCCGAAGGCGAAGCCGGCGGCATTACGCAGCACATCGGCGCCTACAAAGTTCGCATCACCGACAAGGAATCTCCCGCTTACGGGCGCGAAATCGTCTTCCTCGATACGCCGGGTCACGAAGCGTTTACCCGCATGCGTTCACGCGGCGCGAAAGCCACCGATATTGTCGTGCTCGTTGTGGCCGCCGATGACGGCGTCATGCCTCAGACCGTCGAAGCCATCGACCACGCGCACGCCGCCGAGGTTCCAATCATCGTCGCCGTCAACAAAATCGATAAGCCTGATGCGATGCCGGATCGCGTGAAGAAGCAACTCGCCGATCGTGGCCTGGTCCCGGAAGAATGGGGCGGCAAAACGGTTTTTGTCGACGTTTCGGCGAAAAAGAAAACCAATCTTAACCTGCTGATGGAAATGATTTGCCTGGTCGCCGACCTCGCCGAGTTGAAAGCCACTCCCGAGCGCGCTGCTACCGGGGTTGTGCTGGAGGCGAAACTTGATCGCGGCCGCGGTCCTGTCGCCACCGTGCTCGTGCAAAACGGCACCCTGGTTGCCGGAGACAACTTCGTTGTCGGCAACGTCTACGGGAAAATCCGCGCCATGTTCGACGATCGCGGTGCCGCGCTGCAGTCCGCGCCGCCATCCACGCCAGTGGAAATTCTGGGTATGGAAGGTCTGCCGCAAGCCGGAGATCAGTTCGTTGTGGTCGCCGATCGCGACAAGGCTAGGGGCATCAGCGAATATCGCGAGCAAAAAGCCCGCGAAGCCGCGCTGGCCAAGAGTTCGCGTGTTTCTCTGGAAGGCCTGGCGGAGCAGATCAAAACGGCCGGCACCAAGGAACTGAACATCATCCTGAAAGGCGATGTGCAGGGCTCGGTGGAAGTGCTCAGCGACCTGCTCACGAAACTTTCGAACGAGAAAGTTCGCCTGAAGTTGCTGCGGTCCGGAGTGGGCGCCATCACCGAGACCGACGTGCTGCTGGCCTCGGCGTCGAACGCCATCATCATCGGCTTCAACGTACGGCCGGAGCGCAAGGCGCAGGAGCTCGCCGAACAGGAAAAAGTCGACATCCGCCTGCACTCGATCATTTACGAACTGCAGGACGAGATCAAGCGTGCCATGACCGGCCTGCTTGAGCCGACCATCAAGGAAACTTACCAGGGCCGCGCCGAGGTGCTCGAGACCTTCCGCATTCCGAAGGTGGGAACGATTGCCGGCTGCCGCGTGACCGACGGCGTGATCAAAAACAACTCCGAGGTGCGCTTGCTGCGCGACAACGTGGTCGTGTTCAAAGGCAAAGTGGGATCGCTGCGTCGCTTCAAAGACGATGCCAGGGAAGTCACCAACGGCATGGAGTGCGGCATCTCCATCGCGAACTACGGCGACATCAAAGCGCGCGACGTGATCGAAGCCTTCGCTACCGAGCGCATCGCCGCCGAAGTAATGGCGTAAACAAGTTCTCAGTTCTCGGTTCTCAGTTCTCAGTTGTCGGTTTTCCTGAGAACTAAGAACTGGGAACTGAGAACTGAATGCCCATCGCTTTCCTCACTCTCGAACTTCACATCGAAGCCGCGCAGTCCATCAAAGATCGACGCCAGGTTGTGCGCAGCCTGAAAGACAGGCTCCGCACGAGCTTCAATGTGTCTGTCGCTGAGCTCGACGGCGCGGATCTGTGGAATCGAGCCACCATCGGCGTCGCCGCCATCTCTAACTCCCGCGATTACCTCGATGGCCTGATGAAAAATGTGGAGCGTGCCGCCACCCGCATCGCCAACAACCACGGCGCAGAAATCGCCGACTCCTTCGTGGAATATTTCTAAGCGACTTGCGTAGAGACAGCCGCCTCGGCTGTCCAAGCGAAGGCGAAGCCGGGCGCCCGAAAGATAAAGAAGTTTCTCGGACTCCCCCATCGCATTGTTACCTCTGTACTTACCCGCATCCCGCATATCCGGGCGACAATAGCTCCTTGGGGTCACACACTAGGGCCCCATTTTCTGATATTCTCATGCGTTTTACCCGAGGTGCTGTTCGTGGAGAAGCGCGGGCTGAAATATCATCGCGGTCGGGTCGGCGAGGCTCTGCGCGAGGAGATCGAAACGCTGGTGGAAGGCGAACTCGCCGATCCCCGCATCGGTCTGGTCAGCGTGACCGCGGTCCATATCGCCGAAGATGGCCGCTCCGCGCAGGTTTGGGTCAATGTCGAAGGCGACGATGCCGACGCCGACCAGAGCCTGGAGGGGCTGGAGGCCGCGCGCGAATATATTCGCCACGAACTGGTCGAGCGTCTGCGCCTCAGGCGCGCTCCCGAGTTGCATTTCCGGCTGGATCGCGCCGAACAGGAAAAAGCGCGCGTCGAAGAATTATTGGCCCGGGCCAAAAAGAGAGCCAAGGCTCGCAAGGACACCGGTGGAAAAAAGGACTAGTGGCGTCGAGGATGTGCTCCGGCAGATCGCCGAGCACGAACGTTTCGTGTTGACCTCGCACGCCCGCCCCGATGGCGACGCCGTCGGATCAGCCCTCGCCTGCTGCCAGATATTGCGCGCCATGGGCAAGCACGCCGATGTGGTGCTGCACGATGGCGTCCCCCGCGTTTACCGCTCTCTTCCTTTCGCCAACGAAGTGGTGCAGTCCAGCCACGTGATCGGCAGCTACGATTCGGCGATTATCCTGGAATGCGATAGCATCCATCGCACCCGTCTCGAAGGCCTCGAAAGCCGCTTCTTGATCAGCATCGACCATCATGTCAGTGGACGTCCTTTCGCGCATGTTAACTGGATCGATCCTCACGCCGTGGCCACCGCCGAAATGGTTTTTCGCCTGGCGCGGGAAGCGGGCGTGAAGTTTTCCCCCGAGGTTGCCACTTGCCTTTACACCGCGCTCATGACCGACACCGGATCGTTTATGTTTCAAGGCACGAACGAGAACACGTTTGCCCTCGCGCGCGAACTCGTGTTGGCCGGCGCGGACCCGTCGCACTGCGCACAAGGGATCTATTTCGCGCATTCGGAGTCGAAGATTCGCCTGTTAGGCGAGGCCCTCCGCAGCCTGAACGTCGAAGGGCATCTGGCCTACGCTTTCGTTACGCGAAAGCAGATGGAGCGTTGCGGCGCCATCGAAGAGGATTGCGAAGGCCTGGTGAATTACGTGCTTTCCATTGGTGGCGTCGAGGTCGCGGCGTTCTTTCGCGAGTTGCCCGATGCGCGCTACCGGGTGAGTCTGCGCAGCAAGGGAAAAATGAACGTTGCGCACGTGGCCGAGAGTTTCGGCGGCGGCGGCCACGAATGTGCCAGCGGTTGCTCGGTCGACGGCCCGCTCGCCGAAGCTGTGCGTCAGGTACTAGCCCAACTTCGCGGCGGCCCTTCCGTACAATAGGCAAACCATTTTTGATTGCTGATTTTTGATTCGTCGAGTTGAAAAGCCTGCTTGCCGGCCGTTCAATCAATAATCAACAATCAACAATCAGCAATTTCCTCATGACCGCTCGCACCCGCACCGACGTCCTGCTGCTGGCTGGCTTCTGTGCATTTTTATTTTTCTATGGCCTTGGCCAATTCGGCTTGATTGGCGCCGACGAGCCTCGTTATGCCCAAGTCGCCCGCGAAATGCTCGACCGCCACGATTGGATTACGCCTACGCTAGGCGGATATGCCTGGCTGGAGAAGCCCCCGCTTTATTACTGGCAAGCCATGCTGGCTTACTCAGTCTTCGGCGTGAGCGATGTGGCGGCGCGAATACCCGCCGCCTTCGACGCCACCCTGCTGGTGATTGCCGTCTATCTTTTCTTCCGCAAGTTTCGCCGTGGCGTGGAAGTGGATGCTGCTCTGATCACTGCTTCTTGCGCAGGAATCATTGGCTATGCGCGCGCCGCATCCATGGACATTGCTCTGGCCGCCACTTTCAGCATCGGCCTGCTGGCGTGGTGGGCGTGGCGCGAGACTCATAAGAGAGCGTATCTGGGTGCATTCTATTTTTTCATCGCGCTGGGGATGCTAGCCAAAGGCCCAGTCGCGCCTTTTCTGGCGGCGGCGGTAATCCTGCTGTTCTCGCTGGCAGCGCGCGAATCTCGCCTCGTGCTGCGAACAATCTGGCTGCCGGGAATTCTTCTGTTCTGCCTGATCGCGCTGCCCTGGTACTTCGCCGTGCAACTGCGCAACCCGCAATTTTTTCGCGAATTTATTCTGCAGCACAATCTGGCACGCTTCTCCAGCGACCTCTATCATCACCGCCAGCCGTTCTGGTATTACCTGCCGGTCACCGCTCTCGCCTTTGTTCCCTGGACGGTCTTTGCAATCGCGGCTTTTGTAGAGCCAGCGCGAATCTGGTGGGCCGAACGCAAATCAATTTCTCCAGAACCTGATCTCGAATGGCAGTTCAACCTGTTTGCCTGCTGCTGGCTGCTCGTTCCCGTGCTGTTCTTTTCTTTGTCGCAGTCGAAACTTCCCGGCTACATTCTTCCCGCAATTCCGGCCGGAACCATCTTGCTGGCTGATTACTTGCGCCGCCGCCTCACTAAGCAGGAAAGTGTTTCCAAGGGATTGGCGGTGTTGCATGCGCTGGTCGCGGCCTTGCCGATCATTCCCGCTCTGCTGCTCAACAGCATCGTGCTGCGACATCGCCTGTACGCGGGTCGCTTCACTGTTTTCGCCATGGTTGTTGCCATCGCGCTTTGCGCCGCCATTGCGCTCACGCTGGCCAGTCGCTTGCGCCTTCGCATGCTGAGATTCATAACACTCATTCCTGTCGTACTGTCCGTCGCGGCGGTCTTGAAGATGGGGACCAACTCCATCGACCAGAAACTTTCCGCTCGCCCCCTCGCCATTGAGATTGCCACAGTCGAAACACGTCGCCTGCCCCTGGCGGTCTTCGGCGTTTCGCGCGAACTGGAGTACGGGCTCGAGTTTTATCGCGACCAACCGGCGCTCCACTACGACGCAGGAGGCGTTCCTGCACAAGAACATTTGCTGGTAGCACCATCCTCATGGAAAGTGAATGTCGCGCGTCAAACCGCGGGCCGCCGCGTTCTCTTTCTCGGCCACTTCGAGCCTCAGGCGGTGGATTTCTACTGGGTTGCGGCTGTTTCTGCCCGTCGTTGAGGCATGTAATTTTCTCGCTTTTGTATCGGGTAAATGCCCGATTTTCCGCTTCTCGCCCTAACGACCGCGACTAGATCGAAAGATTTTTTTCACACCAACCTCTTTTTCGAGAAGGCATCCAAGTGAATGGCAGAACTGCAGCACCCTACCCTTCAACCTCACTGAGCGGAGAGGGGTTGGAGGGAGGGTCGCCGCGGTCCCTGCCTTTTTATTTTATGCTCCGGCCAGTCTCGGCCCCGCAGAGCAACCACGCCCGAAATTCGTTAAACTAAGGGTATGAAATCTGTATCCGCTCGCTTGCTTCTGGGTGCTGCAGTGCTTTGGTGTGGGCTGGCGCTATCGGCGCGTGCGCAGGAAGGCCCCCTGGAGAACACTCCTCCTTCGGGCACCACGCCGGAAGAAATTATCAAGCGCTTCGCCGCTAAGGAAACGGAATTCGCCAAGGCGCGCGACCAGTACACCTACCGCCAGGACGTCAAGGTCCAGACTCTCGATGGCAGCACGGTGGACGGCGAGTATCACGAAGTTTTTGACGTCATGTTCGACGACAAGGGCCATCGTATCGAGAACGTGGTGTTCGCGCCGCAGTCGAATCTCACCAAGATTTTCATGTCGCAGGAAGATTTCCAGGATATTCGCCACCGCCTGCCTTTCGTGCTGACTGAAGAAGATCTTCCGGAATACAACATTCTCTACGTCGGCCAACAGAAAGAAGACGAGTTGCAATGCTATGTCTTTGACATCGCCCCCAAGAAAATAGAAGGCAAGAAGCGCTACTTTCAGGGACGCGTCTGGGTCGACAATCACGATTTCCAGATCGTCAAGACCTACGGCAAGACCGTGCCCGACATTCGCCAGAAACATGGCGACCAGGAGAATCTCTTTCCCAAGTTCACCACCTGGCGGCAGCAGATCGACGGCCAATACTGGTTTCCGGTTTACACCAAGGCCGACGATGAACTGCACTTCAAACTCGAAGACGTGCACATCAAGGAAATCGTGAAGTACGAGGACTACAAACGTTTCGGCGCCAATTCCAAGATTCTCTACGAAGGCAGGGAAGTCCCGAAAGACAAGCCGCAGGATCAGAAGAAGCCAGACGAGCAGAAACCGCAGTGACCAATGTTTCAGAGTCTCAAGGTTTCACAGGTTTCGTGCGTAAAGACTCGATAAGGCGATTGAGGAGACCTAGAACCTGGTAGGCTTTGTGGTCCATTTTTTCGTGCTCGTCGGCCTTTAGATAGTTCAGATCCAAGGCTATTGCAAGTTGCGTATCTAGTTCCAGCAAAGATCCTCTTGCCTGCCTGAGAAAGTGCAGAAATTCCCCTCGGGTTGACCGACCTTGACCTTCAGCAATGTTGGATGGAACCGAAACGGCAGCTCTTCTGATCTGCGACGTTAGGCCGTAGATTTCAACCCGCGGGAATTGCTCAGTGAGCCGGTAGATGTCGACGGACAGAGTCTGGGTTTTTTGCCAAACCAAAAGTTCTCGATAAGATTGCGCCACACGTGAAGTCTAGATAATGGCGCGAACGCTCAATTCTTTTCGTGAGCCCGAGGCCGACGGAGTCCCATTCTGAAACTTCTGAACCTTGAAACCTTGAAACCTTGAAACCTTAATAGAACAAATACTTCCTCCACTTATCATCCGACCGTCCCATCAGCCGCATGATGTGACGGCTGGTGTGCAAATTGAAGGCGCGCGGTTCGCGCATCAGTTTCATGCCGGCCTCGGCAGGGTGCTGGTTGCCTTTCCGTCGATTGCAGGCGTGGCAGCACGCCACCAGATTTTCCCAGGTCGACGAACCTCCCCGCGAGCGGGGGATCACATGGTCGAGTGTCAACTCGCTTGAAGGCAACACCGTCGCGCAGTACTGGCATGTATTCCGATCGCGCAGCAAAATGTTCTTGCGCGAGAGCGCTCGGCTCTGGTGCGGAATCCGCCGATATTCGAGCAGCCGAATCACTGAAGGCAGCCGCATGGCAACGCGGGCCGAATGCAGAAAGTGCCCATTCTCTTCTTCGGTCATGGCCACGCCCTTCAGAACCAGCACCAGCGCACGGCGCGCAGCGCAAACGTTTATTGGTTCGTAAGACGCATTCAGTACCAGCACCGGTGCCAGCAATGCGTGCCCGTCCCCGGGACGGTGCGCGGCCGCCGCCCCCGAGAACAGGCCGGTGCCGTGCCGGGATCCTGCATCGTGCTCCATCCTCAGTGACATAAATAATTCAGCGCTCCAAAAACTCGCCGTGTTGAAACTCTAGACGTTTTGACCTTGGGCTCTACCTCTCTCCTGCCTTCGTTAATACTCCTTCGCTCTCCGGCGCTACGGCGTCCTCGTTCGCGCTGTCCAACGACTCGTAATTAGATGCCAATTTAAGGGTACGCGCTACCGTGCCCACCCATACCGCCGACGCCCCCGCGCGCTGCAAGACCTTGGCACACTCGCTCGCGGTAGCGCCCGTGGTGTAAACATCATCCACCAGAAGCACTATTCTGCCAGTAACCGCCGTGGCACGGCCCACAGCGAAGGCCCCGCGCAGGTTCTCGCGACGCTGGTGGCTGCTCAGTCCAATCTGCGACTCGGTGTCGCGAGTGCGCAACAAAATGTCAGGCGCAATCTCCCATCCTTCGCTCGCCGGACGAAACTTCAACGCAGCCCGTGCGATCATCTCCGCCTGGTTGAACCCGCGCTGCCGCCGTTTCGCATTGGACAGCGGAACAGGGACCACCAGGATTTTCTGTTGCTCAAACGTCAGTTGCTCAGCCTCAGGCTCCAGTCCGGCCATTGCCTCTGCCAGCAAGCCTCCCAAAACCTTTGCCGCCGGCCGCACGCCGCTGTACTTAAGCAAGTGAATTAATTCGCGCAGTCCACCCTCATATTGTCCGTACGCCACGGCCCGCTCAAAAGGACGGCGAACGCGCCGGCAAACCGGGCATCGCCTCAGTGCCCCGCCCTCGCTCTCCGCGTACGAGGAAAATACGCGCTCCCCGCACACCGAACAAACTTTCCCCCGGATCGGGTAAATGCTATTTAGGCAAGGAGGACACACCGGTAGCCGTGAAATATTCAACAGAGGTTCGCCGCAGATGCGGCAATCGGAAGGGAAGAAAACGCAGAACAGACTTTCGGCAACTCGGCGCGTCCAGCCTTGAGAAGCCTGCGAAACAATGGAATGCCCTAATACTGCAATACTGCTATGGTTAGCCCGGATTCTGTCCTCACTACTGCTGAAGACGGCCTCCCCATCGTCACGCGGTTCAACCGCCGCGGCCAAACTTAGCTTGCATCTGCAGTATAGCGGCGAAGCTCCCGCTAGGCAACGTTGCTCTTGGAAGCCGTCGACACTTTCCCGGGCGCCATTTTGGTCGTGTCCACTACTCGCTCGCGCACGGGCGTGAAAATCAGCCGGTAGTCCCGGCGAAAACATTCCGCGCAGCGCACTGGTTTCAGCAGAAATAGTGGCAGGATAAACCGTTCAGTCACGGTCCGACGGCGCGAACGGAATCCAACCCTGCTACCACAATCTTGGCAATAATAGGGGCGAGTCAAAGAACGGTTGAGGGAGACGTTCATACCTGCACCTCAAGAAGCGAAGAATACGAAGGGAACATCAAGTGCGCCTATTTTACACCTATCACGCCTCTTAAAGCCTTACTTTTGGCTACGCCACGTCGTTCCGAGCCTTTTCGCTTATCTTGATCACGGCAATCTGAACGCGACCAGCGCATCGCCGAGTATTTCCTCTGTGATTTTGGGATGGCCACCCGCGCGGCGATCACCGCATACTCCCGGGGAGACCAATCGGTAGGTCATCGGTATGCCGCGCTGCGGGATTCTAATTACGCGCTTGGCGGGGCCAACCTTTGCACATCTGGTGTATCTCCCCCCAGCCAGTCAGGATGCTTGGCAGTCGAGTCGAAGTGCGATGACGTTTTGAACAGCTCGTACTTGCCGGCCATCGCCACTTCTTTCGTCTTCGACAGCAGCTGCGCGATCTGTTCGCGGTTCATCGGCTCAAAGCTTTTCACCGCTTCAAAAGCCTGATCGAGAATCTCGGGTTTATCGATTCCGGTGATCACCACCGACGTGGGCAGGCTGAGCGCATAATGCAGGCACTCGATCGGCGTCACCACTTTGCTCTTCAGGATTACGCTGTCGCCCATCGACTTCATGCCCAGCACGCCGATCTCCTGTTTTACCAGTTCCGGCAAAACCGTCTGCCCGAAGCTGCGAAAGTGCGCGTCCATGACGTTCAGCGGCATCTGCACCGTGTCGAAATGAAAGCCGTGCTCGGCGGCCACTTTCAGCATGTACAAATGAATGTGCGGGTCTTTGTGGCCGGTGAATCCGATGTAGCGGATCTTGCCTGCTTTCTGCGCCGCCACCATCGCTTCCTGCGCCCCGCCTTCCGCAAATATGCGGTCCGGATCGTCGAAGCGGATCACCTCGTGATGCTGCACCAGGTCGATGTGATCGGTCTGCAGCCTTTCCAGGCAGGTTTCGATTTGCCGCTCCGCGACCTCTTTCGTGCGGCCATCGATCTTCGTCATCAGAAATACTTTCTGACGGTATCCATCTTTCAACGCCTTGCCCATCCGCACTTCGCTCTGGCCCTCGTTATAGTCCCAACTGTTGTCCATGAACGTAATGCCGCGATCAATGCCGCTGCGAATCAGCCGGATGCTGTCGTCCTCCGTCAACCCGTGCTGTCCCAGATGAAATCCGCCCATCCCAATCGCCGAAACCTTTTCCCCGGTTCGGCCCAGCGTGCGGTACAACATGTCGCCCTTGCGAGTCCCGGCGGCGGATGTCAGCGGAATCTGATTCATGGAACCGTTCTCCTGTTTCGTACTGGCTTGCTCCTGGCCCATGGCCACAGGCAGTGCGCTGGCTGCGCCACAAACCGCGGCGGCTTTAAAAAAATCCCGGCGTATCATTCGAATCCTTTGACGTTGGAGTCATATCAGGCATGAGATGAATCGAACGAACCAGCCGTTGCCGTCAATTTGAAACTCGGTTTCCTGCCTCTCGTGTCTTTAGCCATAGTTGAAAAGTTTGACTTACCGTCGAAATTGGCCTTCTCAGATAACAGAAGTCAAAAAGGCTGTGATGCTGAGCGCACAGAATGCGCCAAACATGGCGTCCCCGGGCTCTATACTTGTCACGCGCCCTGCCCGCGTGCTAACGTGCGCCGTTCCATTGTTTTGAAATCATTTTAAGCAGGTGTTTTTCATTCCGGTCCTCAGAGGATTTCGTCTATGAGCACTCCCGCCACCGACGTGCCCGCCAAGAAGAAGCACGTGCCCTATGTGCCCGAATCCATGGAGATGAAGGAATTCACTCTGCGGGCAATCCTGCTCGGACTGTTCATGACGGTCGTGCTCGGTGCAGCCAACGCTTACCTGGGCCTGCGAGCCGGAATCACTATCGCGGCAACCTATCCCGCCGCAGTTATCGCCATGGCCGCCATGCGCGCCTGGAAGGGATCGCTGCTCGAAGAAAATATTGCCCGCACCGCTGGCTCCATTGGCGAGTCCGTCGCGGCCGGAGCAATCTTCACGCTGCCCGCGTTCCTGCTCTCCAAGGCTTGGCCCTCCTTCCGCTTTGCCGATGCCTACTGGAAGTCCACCGCCTTGATCATGGTTGGCAGCATTCTCGGAGTCCTGTTCATCTCGCTGGTTCGCCGCGGCATGGTGGAAGATCCGGAACTGCCCTTTCCCGAATCGCTGGCCGCGTCTGAAATTCACAAGGCGGGACAGCGCGGCGCCCAGGCTGCCAAATATCTTTTCTGGAACATCGGCCTCGGCGGATTGGTTTACATCCTCGGAAAATTCGGCTTGTTCGCCGCTGACACTGACCTGCACGTCGGCGTCGGAAGTCTCGGCCACAGTCAGGTTCGTCTCGGCTCCGCGGGCAGTACGCACGTCGTGCCCACCGGGGGCACGACCGTCTTTGCCGCGCCCAGCGTCAGCCCCGCATATCTCGGCGTAGGCTACATCATTGGCATTCGTCTGGCGTCGATCCAGTTCGCCGGCAGCGTCCTCGCTTGGGGCCTGATGGTCCCGCTGCTCATTTTTCTTCTCGGCCCGCAACTCAAGGCATACATGCCCGCTGACAGCCCCGACAACTGGGCCAACATGGCGGACGCCGTCTGGCGCTACATTGTTCGTCCCATCGCAGTTGGTGGAATGCTCGTCGGTGCCGCCTACACACTTTTCAAAATGCGCGCCAGCCTCACCGCTGGCCTGGGCAAGGCTTTTTCCGACTTGCGCCAGACCGCTGCCGAGCAAGCCAAATTGGCTCGCACCGAACGCTATATGAGTTCGAAGGTCGTCTTCAGCCTGATCGCGGGAATGTTTATTTTGATGTGCCTCCTCTACATCAAAATCTCCGGCTTGTTTTGGCCGGCGATTCTGGCCGCCGTCGTCATGATCCTCGTCGGATTCTTTTTCGCTACGGTTTCCGGCAACCTGGTCGGATTCATTGGATCTTCCAACAATCCCATCTCCGGCTTGACCCTGTCGACACTGCTGATTGCTGCGCTGCTGATGGTGGCGTTAGGAGTCTCCGGCGGTTCCGGAGTCGCGGCGGTTCTGGGAGTTGCCGCGGTGGTCTGCGTTTCGTCGGCCGTGGCCGGAGAACTCTTGCAGGATTTCAAGGTCGGCTACATTCTCGGCGGCACGCCTCAGAAGATTCAAGCTGCAGAATTAATCGCCGTCGTAGTCGCCAGCCTCGTCATGTATTTTCCCCTAATGTTGCTCCACGAGGGCAGCATCAAAGCCGGAGGCGTGGGATTCGGCGGCGCCGAACTTCCCGCCCCGCAAGCCGGCCTCATGGCGACCCTGGCCATGGGCATCGTGGGCCACGATATGCCTTGGTCTCTCGTGGTGGTCGGAATTCTCTTCGGCCTCGCGATGATCATGATGCAAGTGAAGAGCCCCATGCTCGTCGCAGTCGGCATGTACCTGCCGTTCGGCACGACGTTCGCGATTTTTGTCGGCGGCGTCATCCGCTCCCTGGCCGACTGGATTGCCGACCGCCGCGGCTTCAACAGCGCCCAGAAAGCTCGTGTCGAAAATGCCGGAGTTTTGGTAGCCTCCGGCCTCATCGCCGGAGAAGCCTTGCTGGGCCTGGTTTGGGCCGGGTTGCAATTCGTTCCCCAGTGGGGCGCGCCCAACCATCCGCCCCAAATCTTCAACGACCCCTCTTACCTGGTCGGCGGAATGATCGTTCTGGTGGGCCTGGCAGCGTTAATGATGTTCGCGCCCGTCTCCGCTGCGGGAGATCCCAACGAGCCCGCTCCGCCCACCGCGATCATGTAGATTTGAGGGTGAGTCCCATTTCCTCTGTGATCTCTGCGACCTCTGTGGTTTAGTTTTCTCTTATGTCAGTCTCTGAAAATGTAGCAAAGGTGCGGGCACAACTCGCCGAAGCAGCAAAGCGAGCAAAACGTGATCCAGAGGAAGTCGCGCTGATGGCCGTAACCAAGACCCACCTTCCCGAAGCCATTCGTGCGGCCCACGCCGCCGGACTCCGCCTGTTCGGTGAAAATCGCGTGCAAGAGTTCGCTGGGAAAGCCGCCGCTGTGCCCGATCTCGAGGGAGCCGAATGGCACATGATCGGACATTTGCAGACCAACAAGGCCGCGAAAGCGGTTGAACTATTCAATGCCGTGGACTCCGTCGATTCCGTGAAACTGGCCGAAAAACTGGACGCAGCAGCCCGGACGCTCGGCAAAAAGTTGAATGTCCTGGTCGAAATCAATGTCGGCGGCGAAGCCGCCAAGAGTGGAGTCGCCCCAGCCTCTCGGGAATTGGAAGAATTGCTAATGTCCGCGCCGCGCCTTGAATCGCTCGAATTCCGCGGGCTTATGACGGTTCCACCGTTCACCGACGATCCTGAGCAAGCCCGCCCGTACTTCTGCAAACTGCGCGAACTGCGCGACGCCATCGCCGCCCGCAAACTTCCCGCAGTCGACATGCGCACGCTCTCCATGGGAATGTCGCACGACTTCCCAGTCGCCATCGAGGAAGGATCGACCTGCATACGCGTCGGCACGGCAATCTTCGGGGAAAGAATTACCTTTTCGCAATGACGAGATGTTTGTCGAGAGCTGGCAGACTCAATGCTTGCTATCAACCAATCCGGCCAAGCGGTCACGTTCTCCGTAAAGATTCATCCCCGCGCCAAGAAAAACGCGGTCACCGGGGAACTCGGCGACGCGCTGAAAGTCTCGTTGACCGCGCCTCCCATCGAAGGCCGAGCCAACGACGCCTGCATCGATTTCTTCGCGAAACTTTTGAAGCTGCCGCGATCTTCCATTACCATTGCCTCCGGCCACAGCAGCAGAAACAAAGTTATTCGCGTGATCGGATTGTCGGCCGAAGAACTGCGCAAGCGCATTGCAACGTAGCGCCGGAATTTCGCTCCGTTCTCCGCCCGGGTGTCGTCGCCAAAAAACTCAGGAGCCACTTTGCCCTTCTCTCAACGCCTCGAAGAAATCCGCACCGGGTTCGAGCGCCCCTTCTGGATCGCGAACATTACAGAAATTTTCGAGCGCCTGGCCTACTACGGCGCCTTCGCCTCTCTGGCTCTTTATCTGCAGGAGCAACTGAATTTTTCCACCGAGCAGACCGGCACGCTGACGGGCATCTTCGGCGGCATGGTGTGGTTTCTCGCGATCTTCGGCGGAGCCGCCGCCGACCGCCTGGGATTCCGCCGCGCTCTCTCCATCGCGTATCTCATCCTCGGCGCATCCTATTTCCTGATCGGCTCGATCGGCGCGCCCTGGCTGGCTCCCGTGCGCAACGCGGTCCCGCTCGGTCTGTTCGTGGGCTTCATTCTCATCCTCCCCGCGCTCGGAATCTCGCTGGTCAAACCGTGCGTCGTTGGCACCACCGCCCGCGCCTCCAAGGAAAACGTCCGCTCCATCGGCTATTCGATTTACTACACCATGGTCAACATCGGCGGCGCCGCCGGGCCTTTTTTCGCTTCGTGGGCTCATCGTCACCTCGGCGTCGAGAATGTGTATCGTGTGGTGGCCCTCGGCGTCTTCGCCATGTTTTTCGTCGTGCTGCTTTTTTTTCGCGAGCCGCGCAAAGCTGGCGATTCACCACCGCCTTCTATCGCGACGGTCGCGCGGAATTTCTGCGTGGTGCTGGGAAATTACCGCCTGGTCTTGCCCGTGCTGCTGGTCGCCCTGCTACTGCGCATCGCGATGTGGGTCAAGCCCGAGTGGAGCGTCCCGTGGTGGATCTGGATCGCCTTCCTTGCCGTGATGCTCATCGGCATCAGCCGGTTCATGTGGTTCCTCGTCATCTTCACTGGCTACTGGATCGTCTTCTGGCAGCAGTACATCAGCCTGCCCGGCTTCATCCACGGATACATCGATTCTCACGCTGACGTCGAAATGATTCTTGTAGTCGATGGCCTGACCGTAATCTGTTTAACGCTGGCGGTAAATTTCCTCACGCGCAAAATCCCCGCATTCCCCGCCGTAATTCTAGGCACGGTGATCACCGCGCTCTCCTGGCTGATTCTCGCGTTCCGTCCCACGATATGGGGCGCCGTCTTCTCGCTGTTTTTTCTCGCCCTCGGCGAAATCATTCAAGCCCCGCGCTACTACGAATACATTTCCCGCCTCGCCCCGCCGGGCCAGCAGGGAACCTACATGGGCTTCGCCTTTGTCCCCATTGGCATCGGATCGCTCATCGGCGGCCCTTTCGGCGGATTCTTGCTGCATCATTTCGGCGAGGTACAGCACACTCCAACGCTGATCTGGCTCTGGATCAGCGGCATCGGGCTGGCCACGGCAGCCGCGCTATGGATATACGACCGTTTCCTCCGCGGTGCATCCGCGGCTTGACTTCCCGTCCGTCCTGGGGGATCATTCGCCCCCAGTTACCGAATCGGAAGGAGGCGCTATGCCACATTACCTGCAGCAAGTCGCATATTCCCAGGAAGGCTGGGAAGCTTTGGTAGCAAACCCGCAAAACCGAATCGAAGCCGTGCGTCCCGCGATCGAGAAACTGGGAGGCAAAATTGAGGCCGCGTGGTTTTCCTTCGGAGGGTACGACGTCATCGTCATAGTCGATCTGCCCGATAACGTAAGCGCCGCCGCCATCGCTATGGCATTCGCAGCCGGTGGCGCCTGCAAATCCGTCCAGACTACTCCGTTGATCACTCCGGAAGAAGCCACACAAGCGCTCAAGAAAGCAAAAGACTGCGGCTACCGTCCGGCGATGGTTCAGCCCCGGGCCGCGTGACGAACCGAACACGGCACCCCATCCTCTTTTGCATTCTTCGCGAAAGAAGGCTGCGAGTGTGATCAAGCAAGACCAGAGGCGGCCCAAGCAGGCCGCCTTCTTTGATTTTTACGCGGCTACTGGATCATATTCTCTTTGGCATTGCTTGTTCCCATTGCCTCGATTTTATCGACTCGTGGCCGAACGGCATGGTCGCGAACGGAGTCATCGCTCTGCGCTTCCCTGATTCGCCCAAAATCTCTCCTCCCATTTACAATAGGATTTTCCCTATGAATCTGGCTGCCATCCAATCTGCGCTGCGCGAACGCAACATAGACGCCTGGCTGTTTTGCGACCATCACCATCGCGACCCCATCGCCTATCGCGTGCTCGGACTTCCCACGGGTCTGATGGTCACCCGGCGCTGGTTTTACCTGATTCCCGCCGAAGGCGAGCCGCAGAAACTCGTGCACAAGATTGAAGCCGGCCATCTCGATTCCTTGCCCGGCAAAAAGCAGCAGTATTCCGGCTGGCAGGAATTGTTCGACAAGCTGAAGGCGATGCTGGCGAATTATCGCGATCTCGCCATGCAGTATTCCCCAAACAATATCGTTTTTTACGTCTCGCTGGTCGACGCGGGCACGGTCGACCTGATCCGCGGGCTCGGTAAAAATGTTGTCAGCTCTGCGGACCTGGTCGCGCAGTTCGAATCCACCTGGACCGAAGAGCAGATCCGTTCGCACTTCGCCGCCCGCGACAGCGTCGACTCCATTGTCGCCGAGTCGTTCAAAGAGATCGGCCGCCGCGTGCGCAACGGCGGTACCACGGAACACGAAATTCAGCAGTGGTTCATGGAAGCTTTTGCCCGCGAGAATCTCTTGACCGACGATCCGCCAATTGTCGCAGTCAACGCCAACGCCGGCAATCCGCACTACGAGCCGCACGCCAGCCATCCCGTGCCCGTTCGCGAAGGCGATCTCATCCTGCTCGACGTGTGGGGCAAGAAGAACACGCCCGACGCGGTTTATTACGACATCACGTGGATGGGTTTTGTGGGCAAAGCTCCCTCGGGACGCATGCATGAAGTGTTCAACATCGTGCGCGACGCTCGTGATGCCGGCGTGAAAACCGTGGTCGACGCCATCCAGTCCGGACGCCGCATTGCCGGATGGGAAGTCGATCGCAGCACTCGCGGCCACATCCAGAAAGCCGGGTACGGCGATTACTTTATTCATCGCACCGGCCATTCCATTGGCACCGAAGTTCATTCCAACGGCGCCAACATGGACGATCTGGAGATTCACGACGAGCGCCAGATCCTTCCCAACTCCTGCTTCTCCATCGAGCCCGGCATTTATTTGCCGGAGTTTGGCGTGCGCAGCGAAGTCAACGTGCTGGTGCGTCCCAAGTCTGCCGAAGTTACCGGCAAAATTCAACGCGAGATTGTGAATATCTGAATGGCAAATACGACAACCGACAAAACCAGAATCGAGCAGGCGCAACCCGCGAGCGTCATGGCTGTGGTCGCTCCCGCGGTAGGCTGGCTCATTCCCGGCGCTGGGCACATGATTCAGAAGCGCTGGATCCGCGGCCTGCTACTGTTCATCTCGATCGCCGCGTTGTTCCTTCTGGGACTCGCCATGCAAGGCCGCATCTACAAGGCAAACGGCGGCGACATTCTCGACATCCTCGGCTTTATCGGCGATGTGGGCGCGGGCGGCTTTTATATTCTGACGCTCGCCAACGACTGGGGACAGGGCGCAATCGCCTTCGCCACCGCCGACTACGGCACAAAATTTATGATTGTCGCCGGCCTGCTCA
>DASSRO010000295.1:0-11313 GCA_035701745.1 Candidatus Sulfotelmatobacter sp.
CACAAGCAATTTGTTGGAAGCCCGGATGATAATCGCACCCTATAATCAGCATGTTCGGCTCCTTTCCTCCGAGCCCTTTGGTTGGTTTGCGCCTCCAAAGTCTACTCGGACCACGGGAGCCGACATTGTTTATGGAATCATTTCATTGTAGTTATTGCATTGGGATATGGCGGCGCGCCCGTAAAATCTTGATTCGCAAGATAGTTGCGGGCAAAATCTTCCAGAATAAGGACTTAATGGCGCGTTTTCGGGCTTTCCGTTCGAGGCTGAGCTGGTAGCCGAGGTTCGATCGATTGCGCGCACACCCCATCTTGGAACGTTCTGAATTTTCAGTAAAGGTTGCGCGTCACACGAATGGATTTTCTTTCTGTGGAAGGATGTGGAAAAGAGCCGCAGGTCAATGCGCTACGAAAGAGAAGGGGTGATCAATCCTGTTATCAGCTTGAGGCTATTGCCAGTGTGTTTAACGAGATTGACGACGGCAAATGGGTGTGGTGAAATTGGGCGGTTTATTGTTGAGCCGCATCGTCGGTTTGTCGGATCCCCGCGGCGGGAGGCTGCTTGCACAATGTCAGAAAGCAAAGTGATCGCTAATCAGAAGACTATCGTTCAGAATCAGAAAACCATCATCGCCAACCAGACTACGCTGCGGGCGAATCAGACCACGATCAAGAAGAATCAGGCGACTATTCTGAAAAATCAGGCGGCCATTCTCAAGAATCAAGGTGCCCTCGACAGGATCATCGAGAATCAAAAGGAAATTTTAGCCCGACTGAATAAGTGATCCGCGGACACGAGTTGGCTCGTCAGCAAAAGCCTCAGCTGTCGTGCATGAACGGGACGTGGCAAAAACAACATAGCCGGGCTGGTTGGCCCGGCTATCCAATTTGGAACTGATTTGACCGATCTTGTTTCGAGTGGCCGAATCAGTATGTCGATCTCCTGCGACTCGCCTTTATCGCTGTGGTTTCTCACTCAGCTTTGCGGGTCTTCTCACGCCGCTGAGTCTCGCCTGCGTTGCGGGTCACCGTTCCGCGGCGCGGTTACATCACCATAGCCAAATTCTCGAGTTCGTGGATGAGGACGGGCAGGGCACACCCGGCCATTTCCACGCGGCCGGCAGCATCGAGCGCCGCCTTGGGCGAAACCCCATAACCACGACCCATCAGGAAGACTTGAAGCAGTTCCGCCGCTTCGTAAGAATCGATCATGCCACCCTGAAGCAGATCGTTCCTGAGTGCCGCCAGTTCGGTTGTCGTGAATCTATCTTTGTCGTTCGTCGCTTTTTCCATGGCCGTCATCACCTCCGACTCCGACCTAATACTGCTTTGCCTACTTAGACTCATCGGCACTTGTGGAAGTTGCATGCAATTCTTTTGCCGTTGTTCTGCTGTTTTTGCTGTAGCTTCCCCAAATCCCAGTTACAAGCTTTAACCCGTGTGGATGTCGAAAGTTGCGGTCGGCGCCGGCGGGGTGCCGGAAGACGATAGTGGGTTCTGGGTCCCAAAGTAATCTCAAAACTGACACAATGTGTCGATGGCGGACGGGCGGTGGCAACCAGCGGACATCGAAACATCGCGGACCCTGCCCCGTGGTTTTCTGTTGGGCTCGCAGGAGGAACAACCAGGTCCTCAGGCAGGCTCGGGGCCGCTAGCTTCAGGGGGCCGTGCAAGAGGGGATTCCTCTCCTTTACACCGTACCTGGCGCCCGAAGCGCCGGGCTATTATCGTTGAGGTCCTCCGGGACGGGTTTAGGGTGAGATCTGGGAACGAATGAGTAGGTCTTTTTTCGAGGCGTAGCCTTCCGATCGCATGAAGATCTTAAAGACATTTTTTCTGGCACTGCTGCTGGTGGCGGTAATTTTGGCTGCCTGTGGGTGGCTGCTGGTGAGGCGAGGTTTTCGAGCCACAACGGCACCATCGGCGTTGGAGACGCTCGTGGCTCGCACCCTGCGGGGGCTTTCGGTTCCGGCAGTGGAGCGGAGTGCGAAGAATCCGTTTGCGGCTTCGTCGGACAGCCTGCAGCAAGGCCGGGAATTGTTTGTGTCGCAATGTGCCGCCTGTCATGGAATCGACGGGAGCGGGAGAACGCAACCCGGGCTGAATCTTTATCCGCGGGTGCCCGATTTGCGGGCGACGTCGACGCAAAATCTCAGCGACGGCGAAATTCATTACATCATTGAAAACGGAGTGCAGCTCACGGGCATGCCGGCCTGGGGTAATCCGCACCTGGAATCGCCGGGCAACAGCTGGAAACTCGTGTTGTTTATCAGGAGCCTGCGGCCACTCAGCACGGAAGAGCAATCGCAGCAGGCGGCGGCAGCCGGGTCGGCGCGGTATGCGGGCTCGCAGGCTTGCGAGAAGTGCCACGCCGAGATTTATGCGCGCTGGCAGAAGACACCGATGGCGAATGTGGTTCGCGACCCGCGGACCCATCCCGACGCCATCATTCCCGATCTCGAAACCAATCGGATTGCCAAGTTCAGGGTGGATCAGGTTGCGTTCGTGTATGGCAGCCTGTGGAAGCAACGCTACTTCACCAAGGTCGGCGACGATTATTTTCCTTTGCCGGTGCAGTGGGTGGTGGGTGAGCACAACTGGCGTCCGTACATGGTTCCGGCGACGGGTGGAGATTGGTGGGGAGCGCTGTATCCGCCGGATAATATGCAGCGGCCCACGGGCCCGACCTGCGACGGCTGCCATTCGGTGGATTACAACATCCAGACCAAGCAGGTGGCGGAATGGAATGTGGGCTGCGAGCGTTGCCACGGGCCGGGGAGCGAGCACGTGGCGCATCCGTCGCGCGGCAACGTTCTCAATCCGGCGCAGATGGATGCGGTCGCCGGCAATGACACGTGCATCCAGTGCCATTCGCAGGGGCAGCCGCTGCAGAAACAGATCGAGGGAAAATATTACGATTGGCCGGTCGGTTATCGCGTCGGGCTGCGGCTGCAGGACTTTTGGAAACTGGAGGACTGCACGCTGGGGCAGACGACTTTCTATTATTTCCCCGACTGCACGGCGCACAAGAATCGGATGCAAGGGAATGATTTTGCGCAGAGCGTGATGTACGGGCACGGCATTCGATGCTCTTCGTGCCATGATGCGCACGGCACGGCAAACTACGCGCAGTTACGAAAGCCGGCGGACCAGATATGCCTGGATTGCCATGGGCCGACGTCGGCGAACGGTCCGCACACGGCCACGCTGGCGGAACACACGCACCACAAAGACGGAAGCGCCGGCAGCGCGTGCGTCGCGTGTCACATGCCGGCGATAGAGACTGAAGGTGTTCCGGGGGCGTTTGTGCATGCGCATACGTTCCGGTTCATTCCGCCGTCGGCGACCGAGAAGTATGGAATTCCGAACCCTTGCACGTCGTGCCATGCAGACAAGTCCACGGGATGGGCGCAGGATGCGATGAGCCGGTGGCCGGAGCGGTCGGCGTGGAGGCGGTAGGGAAGAAATTGTTGATTGATGGTTGTTGATTGCTGACTAAACCTCAACCGCTCGCCAGCGAAACTTTTCAATCAACAATCAAAAATCGCCAATCAACAATTTCCTTCGGTTAAGGCTCGACGGTGGCCTCGTCGATGAGCATGATGGGGATGTCGTCTTTGACTGCATAGACGCGGCGGCACTGCGAGCACTTCAGGCTCTCAGGATTTTCGCGGTATTCGAGCGGCTGCTTGCACGCCGGGCAGACCAGAAGTTCCAGTAATTCTTTGGAAAGCATCGCTCCAGAATTGTACGACAGAATGGCGAAGAACAAATGGCGGACCCGGACCAGGCGAGTCCGTCAGTGGCGGTTGCGCGGTGTAAGATTTCAGAGGATGCCCGAAACGGGGCGCCGGAAGAGCCAATCTCATGCCAGCTACCATGCTTGACGGAACCAAAATTGCACAGGAGATTCGCAGCGAGGTAGCTGCGGAAGTAAAAACCATGACGGCCGCGGGAGTGCGCCCGGGACTGGCGGTGGTGCTGGTGGGGCACAACCCGGCGTCGGAAATCTATGTGCGCGGCAAGGTCAAAGCTTGCGAAGAAGTGGGCGTCTACAGCGAGAAGCTGACTCCGCCGGAATCTGCGACGACTGAGGAGTTGCTGGAACTGGTCGGCGAGTTGAACGCGCGCGACGATATTGACGGAATCCTGGTGCAGTTGCCGCTGCCGGCGCAGGTGGATGCTAAGAAAGTGCTGATGGCGGTCGATCCGGCCAAGGACGTGGACGGATTCCATCCGATGAATGTCGGGTTCCTGTCGACGCAGCGGGCGGGGCTGGTGCCATGCACGCCTGCCGGGGTTATGGAGATTCTGAAGCGCAGCGAGATTGCGATTGCGGGGCGGGAAGCGGTGGTGGTGGGGCGGAGCGACATTGTGGGCAAACCCGCTGCCATGCTGCTGCTGAACGCGAATGCGACGGTGACGGTGTGCCACTCGAAGACGCACGACTTGCCGGCGGTGTGCCGACGCGCTGACATTTTGGTGGCGGCGATTGGGCGGGCGGGGATGATCACGCGCGATTTCGTCAAGCCGGGGGCGACGGTAATTGACGTCGGAATGAATACGGTGACCGATGCGGCCGAGTTTCAGCGGTTCTTTGCGGGCAACGCGAAACGCGAAGAAAACTTCCGCAAGAAAGGGTCGACGCTGATGGGCGACGTGCATCCGGAAGTTGCGGAGATTGCGGGAGCGCTGACGCCGGTGCCGGGGGGGGTGGGACCGCTGACTATCGCGATGCTGATGTTCAACACGGTGAAGGCGGCGAAGATGCGGCGGGGACAGCGCGTGCCGGAGCTGTCGCGGGTCTAGCTATTCAATGAGAATCCAATATAGAGGTGCAGCGGCGCACAGAAGACTTCGCCGCTGTTCGTGCCTGAGTGCGTTTCTGATGTTTTATGGAGTGGCATGCTGAAAGTTGGGCTCACGGGCGGCATTGCTGCCGGCAAGTCGGTGGTGGGAGAGATGTTTGTGGCGCTGGGCGCGCGCCTGGTGCAAGCGGACCGGATCGCGCACTCGCTGATGCAGCCGGGCGAGGCGGTCTATAACGAAGTGGTGCGGCATTTTGGGCGTGAGATTTTGAATCGCGACGGCAGCGTGAATCGCGAGAAGCTGGCAGAGGCGGCGTTTGGCAAGGTTTCGGCATCCGCAGGCGGGCCAGCGTCAGGCGTCCCGCCGGCAAGAATCGGGGAACTGAACCGCATTGTGCATCCTGGGGTGATCCGCAGCCAGGAGGCGTGGATGGAAGAGATGGGGCGGCAGGATCCGCACGCCGTGGCCATTGTGGAGGCGGCACTGCTTCTGGAAGCCGGCGCGGGGAAGCGGTTCGACCGGCTGGTGGTGGTGACCTGCAGCGAGGATCAGCGGGTGGCGCGGTTTGCCGCGCGGCAGAAGATTGATCTCGACGCAGCGCGAAAGGAAGTTGCGCGCCGGATGGCGGCGCAGCTGCCCGACGAAGAAAAGATTAAGGCCGCGGATTTTGTGATCGACAACTCCAGTTCGCTGGAGCAGACTCGGGAGCAAGTGCGGCACGTGTGGGAGAAACTGCGGGATGAGGCGGAGTAGCGCCGCGGGTTGAGGGCTGGTGCCCGAGGCCCGGGCATTGTTTAGAATCAATTCTGGACCTTTCTACTTCCCGATATCGTATCTAGCTTTGGACGGTTTGAGATTATGAGACTGATGCGGCCACTGATTTTCGCGCTGGCTTTGGCTGGCGCGTTTTTCTATTTCACGACCTGGCGGTCGAACTCCGAGGGGGGATTGCATGCGACGAACTGGCTGAGCCATCCGGCGGAGGTGGAGATCACGGAGGCGGCCCCGAATGAACCGCTGGACGGGGAAGAACAGAACAATATTTCCGTCTACAAGCGGAATATTCCGTCGGTGGTGAATGTCACGTCGCGGGCCATGGCGTTCGATTTCTTCTACGGGCTGGTGCCGCAGGAAGGGCAGGGGTCGGGATTTGTCATCGACAAGGAAGGGCACATCCTGACCAACTACCACGTGATTGCGGACGCGCGGCAGGTGGAAGTGACCATGCACAACCGCAAGAAATATAAGGCGACGGTAGTGGGCACCGATCCTCCGCACGACCTGGCGGTCATTCAGATCAAAGCGCCGGATTTGACTCCGGCGGTGCTGGGCGACTCGCGCAATCTGCAGGTGGGGCAGAAAGTGTATGCCATTGGCAATCCGTTTGGGCTGGCGGGAACGATGACGCGCGGGATTGTAAGTTCGATCCGCCCGGTGCGCGAGCCGAACGGGGCGATGATCGACGAAGCGATTCAGACGGATGCGGCCATCAATCCCGGCAACTCGGGCGGGCCGCTGATGAACTGGCACGGCGAGGTCATCGGCATCAATACGATGATTCTTTCCAGCGTCGGGCAGAATGCGGGCATTGGCTTTGCCATTCCGATCAACACGGCGAAGGCAGTGCTGAACGATCTGATGACGATGGGGCGGGTGCGGCGTCCGGCGCTGGGGGTGGTTACAATTCCGATCAGCGCCGAATTGGCGGATGAGATTGGATTGCCGGTCGATTACGGACTGCTGATTATCCAGGTGACGCCGGGGAGTTCTGCCGACCAGGCTGGACTGCGAGCGGGCACGGAGCGGGCCTACTTGGGAAATACCGCGATTATGCTCGGCGGGGACCTGATCGTGGCCATCGACGACCAGAAAGTGCAGGACGAGGAGGATCTGTCGCAGGTGATGAATAATCATCGCGCCGGCGATACGTTGAAGATCACCATTTACCGGAACAAGAGAAAGATGGATGTGAAAGTGTCGCTGGGCGAGGCGCGGCAGCAGGTGTGAGGAGGGCGGCTCTCAGCTCTCAGCTATCAGCTAAGAAGCGCACGGAGGTTCACGGAGGAAAGCCCGGGAGTATAGCTTTTTGATACCTTGTGTCCCTCGTGTACGGTCCGCCAGGTTTTGACTTTGATTTTGACTTAGAGGGTTCAGACAGAAAGCCCCCGCCCTTCACTTCGGCGCAGGCGGCACGTACTCCTTCGGCTTGGCTGAGCCCTCCCCGAAGAAAAATTGCTCCAACTGCTTGACGATTACTTCCTGATCCTCGCGCCGCGCCGGATTCAGGCGGTACTCGTTCAACAGCATCTTGCAATGTTCCGTCCACATCTTCCACGCTTCCTGGGAAACGTTGTCGTAAACCTTTTGCCCCAGGTCGTTGTCGAACGGAGGCTCGTCCAGCCCCGGCATCTCTCTATTGAACTTCACGCAATGAACCATGTGCGCCATAACTACCCTCGGAATGAATTGACCCGCTTACAGATTTCGAATTTCCATGCTCCGAATCAAACCGTCTCGAATGTCGTACACATGCTGCACCCTATGATCCACGAGCAGCTTTCCGCTTTTATCGTGCACGACCTGATGCACGTCGACGGCGATTCTCCCATCGGCTTCGGTCGTAAAATTCTGCGGCTCCACGTGCGGGTCCAGCACCTCGAACTGGCGCGTCCAGTAGTCCCGCACCGCGGCAGTTCCCAGCACGCGGCCGCCCTCCATCCCGTTTGGCCAGTCGACATCGGGATGCATCACGGCGAGCACGGGTTCGATTTCGCGGCGGTTGAAGGCGGCATACGTCCGGCGCAGCAACCCGATTTCCGCCGCGGTGTCTTGGACTGTCGTCATAAAGCCCTCAAGGAATATCTTACACGGACTTTGAGGTGCCGCTTGACCGCAGCATACGCCACCACAGCAATGCCATAACGCTCCAGACCGCCAGCAGCGGAATCAGACTGGCGAGCCCTCGCAGGCCCAGCAATTCGCCAAGATTGAACGCCCCGTAGCGGCCGCCGGTTCCGGCTTCGGCAACCGTTAACATCGATTCGCGGTTGAGCGCCACGTGTCCCGCCCAGAACTCCGGCCACGAAGCATGAACGATCGGGCAACTGTCCTGCATCGACAACTGCGAAGACGTCGAAATCACCATGAGCGCCATCATCACGCCCCACAGCGCGAGTCCAATCATTACGCCGCGCCACGCTCGTGTTGCGCGTTGCCAGGCCACGGCGAGCCCGATGCACAACAACGGAATGCTGGCGCCCGCGTATCGCGGCCCGAACGTGAGCCCTGCTTTCCACCAGTAGAACGATGCGTTAAACAGAAAGTAATACGCCACGATGGCCGCCGCCGTCGCCGCCGCGGCACGCTGCCCCGCCTGCTTCCACAGCCACCACAGTCCAACGGCAGCGCCGGCCAGCACCGGCGACGCGAAGAATATTCCACGCGCGCAGCCAAACATGATTTTCAGCAGCCGGTCGGGATGAGGGTAAGTAAGGCCCATGTATCCCTGCTGCCGCATGAATGAAAACGAACTCGGATCGTAATAGGAATAACTCGGACGAAACGTGCCAAACGCCGCATGCAGGTAGCCGAGTAAAACGCAAACGCAAATCGCCGCGCCCAATCCAACTCCCGCAGTCACGCGCCAGCGAGTCGCGTTGCCGCGGGGCCACGCCTGCGCCAGGGCCAACAGCGCCACCATCGCCGACGCTGGGGCCGCGGGATATTCCGTGACCGTCGCCCATCCCGCCGCCATCCCCACGGCCAGCGCCCACAGGAAGTCTCCTCGCGCTCTCTGGCTCTCGCGCAGCCGCAACGCCGATGCAAATGCAAAGGTGAAACAGGCTCCCACCAGCGCGTGTGCCCAGAACAAACTGGCATACGCCCACAGCGGCGTGCCCAGGCACATCACCAGCGCGCCGAACGCCGCGCCGCGCAAACCTCCACCGAATCGCAGGCCCAGAAAAAACAGGCAGACCGTCGCAAGTGCCGAGGGCAACGCAACTGCCCCGGCGCTCGCGATATAAGAGAGCGCGATTTCGCCGCGCGGCGAATCCGCATCGATTCCCGCAATCCCCAGCGCAGGCCGCGCCGCAACAGCGAACGGCACTGCCAGAAAAACCAGCCCCGGCGCTTTGTCGGAATAATAATGCCCCGCGAAGTGCGCTTTATCTTGCGTGTTCTGGTGGTAGGCGTCGATCTGCAAAGTGTGCCGCTCGACAATCGCGCGCAGCAGATCGAAACGCGAGTTCTGATTCCATCCTCCGCCTTCATAAAAATAAATGAAGGAGAGGAAGCTCAACAGGCCCAGCAGAATCGCGGCCTTGCGCGAAGTAGATTTTTCTGGGGAAGGAGGGGGCATGGAAAATTACGGGCCTGGCACGGCAGCGCCAGGATATTGGCGCGAATGAGCCCGCTCGGTTCTCAACTCTAAATGTCGTACCGTTCCGTTCGCGGTTGGCAATGCCGCAAAGTGCTCACGGCTTTCCCGCCGCCAGAAGATATTCCGCGATAACTTTCTTCGCTTCTTCCGCGGTCGCCGGATCAGCCGCTCCATTCGACGCGCTCGCCGCCTTGACCTTTACGCCGATATAAATTCCTTCATAAGCCGTATCGCCCAAATTCTCCACACGATGCTTGAACGGGGGATACCAGCGCGCCTCGCCCGCCTTGGAGAAGACTTCACGCACTTTGCCGTTCTCGTCGGTAAAGCGCAGATGCGCTTCCGTCAGGCTCACCACCACTCCGCCAGGATGATCATGCAAAACCGACTTTTCGTGCGGCCCGTAATGCACCGAGACCACATCCACCCGATCATTTTCAAAATCTCGCTTGTAATGTTTGGGCTCAACCTTGGTCGGATCCTGCCCCAGACAGCAAGTCGCGGCTAGACACACGAACATTCCCGCACCCAATAACTTCAACCGCATCCCTGCCTCCTGTACGTGCTTTTGGTTTTCTTGCGAGAACTTAGGCCACTCTACGTCCGCTGGTGGAGGGTGTCAACGACTGCGGCCGCGAGCGCCCCTTAATGGTAATCGCTTGAAGCAGCCCAGGTGAATGGACAGCCCGGTGCGGAGGGAGCAACTTGTCGGAGACGCCCCTTCAGTCGTTATCGGATCAGTCATTATCCGGGTCCGTGGGAGGTTCGTGGTCGTTTAGAAAATGTTCCGCACTCAAAGGCGCCTCGATCTTGCGAAATACCAGCGGCGCTTGTATGAAGTTAAAACAGTCGGCAAGATTATCGGCGCGGGCGTCGGCATAGCCCAGGGAATCAAGTCCGAAGACCTGCTCTGTGAAGTTCAGAATGCTGCCGAAATCGTGCGTCGCGTGAGAAATGTAGCCGGCCTTGGTGTACGGCGACACCACGATGAGAGGCACACGAAACCCGTACACATAGCCCGATCCCCAACCGCCGTCCTGGATGATGGCGGGCGGCGGAACATGATCGTACCAACCGCCCCAGTCGTCCCACGTGATGATGATGACAGTGTTCGGCCAGTAGGAACTGGCGCCGATCCTGTTCACGACCGACGCGACCCAGGATGGGCCTTCGTCAATTGTTCCTCCGGGATGGTCGGAGTTTTTGCCGATCGGAATCACCCAGCTCACGCTGGACAGTTGATGGTTGGCGATGTCAGTGAGAATCTGCGTCGGACGCAGGACAACATTGTTCACCCAATCGGAACCCAGGCAGGCGGTCGCATTCGGTGGCGCGGCGTTTGGCCCGCACATGTGCTGGATTGCGTTCGGTGCTGTCCAAATCGAATTCGCGTTCGGCGCATAGTAACGCCAGGAGATATGCCTGGCGTTGAGTTCGTCGGTCAATGTCGGGTGTTCGAAGCAGGGATACATGGAGCCGGACTCGTCCCCGTTCGCATCGATCATCATCACTGACGCTCCCGGAGGCGCGGCACAACCCGTGCCGCCACTGGTATTCTCCGCGGCAAACAACTTGCTGGTCGCCGTCGGCGCCGACGTCCCGGACAGTATGAACTGGTGCGCAGGAAAACTCGGACCTTGATTCGTCTGAAACATGCGGTCGCCAAAAGCGTATTGTTCGGCGATTTGGAAGTAGGGACGTACGTCCGAAGGCCGTACATATTTGAACTGGGCGTTTGGAGGCGGGCAGTCGGGAACGCAGAAGACCGGTACTTTGTCGGCTCCGTCCATTTTTCCACCGTCGTACATGGCGGTAAACGCGGCATGCTGATGGCTGAGGTCGTAAGTAATCGCAAGCGGAACCGGGGTGAGCGGTATCGTCTGGCCCGCGGAATTCACTCCACTGCTTGCAATATCCGCGCCCTTGGCGATCAGCGCGGGATCGTGAAACAGGTTGTCGGGGGTGCGGTTCTCCTGAACGATGATCACCACGTGCTGGATTTTGTCCTGCGGGATAATGCCGGGCGCCTTGCCGCCACAGGCCTGCAGATTGAGCAGAAGGAGGCTGGCAGAAACCAGCAATATCGCCAGACACAAAAACGCACTTCCCCGCATAGCCAGTCGT
>DASSRO010000296.1:0-3752 GCA_035701745.1 Candidatus Sulfotelmatobacter sp.
CAATAGGCTCCTGTTACAGCGGGCTCGCACGCGCCAAGCGCTCGCCCTTGTCTATTCGTTATGGTCGCTTCGCGACAAACCGCCGCAGATCCCTTCTCCAGCAGACATCAATAGGCTCCTGTTACAGCGGGCTCGCGCGCGCCAAGCGCTCGCCCTTGTCTATTCGTTATGGGCGCTTTGCGACAAGCCGCCAATCAGCGTTTCCCCCCAGCATTTTCAAGCACTCGTGACGGGCGGTTCGCCACGCGAGCCGGGCTCACCGCCTAATTTTTCCGGCAGGAGCTAAGGCGCCTCGCAGCAAACCGTTCAAGAGCGCTTTCCACCCAGCTGGAAATTTCCTTCCAACTTAATCCGACGCGCTGTTGCAGCGGGCTCGGCCCGCAAGTCGGCCTCGCCCTTGTGTTCTCCTACTACCCTTCTGACGCCCACCAAATATGCAAACATTTGTTCAATCATCGTGCTATCTTAGGGCCGTAATCGCGGAGCCTCATTTGGCCGCTTCAGCAAGCCATTGGGTACGAAGATTGGGCGCCGGCGAAAGAATCGAGGACGATGCTTCCACCCGCCGGGGCTTTCTCGAAACTGGACAAAATCCGTATCGGCGTACTCCGTTTTACACAAGATGCGCTGCCGCTAGGGCCTGGAGAAAAGCACACCTCTGGCGAGCGTAGAAAGCCTGCCAACCTGATCTATGACGTCGATGAAGTCCCTCCGCTTTCGCAACGGATCATCCTGGCTCTGCAACATGTCTTCGTGATTTCAGTCGGCTGGATCTTTGTGGTAGTCATGACCAGCGGATTTGGCGGGACTGCGGAACAGGCACAGGCCATCATTCGCGTGTCAATGGTGGCTTCCGGGATTGCCACTATCCTGCAAGCGCGAGCCCGCGGCCCGATTGGCTCGGGATATTTGTGTCCATTTTCCTGTGGGCCGGCGTATCTGGGTGCTTCCATCCTCGCCGGAAAGACTGGCGGCCTTTCGTTGGTTTTCGGCTTAACGACCATCTCCGGCGTTTTCGAAACTCTAATGTCGCGGATGATGAAGCGACTACGCGTCCTCTTTCCGCCTGAGGTCACCGGCCTCGTCGTCGCGATGGTCGGCATTGAGTTGATCGGGCTGGCCTGTCCGCGTTTCGTGGGGAATCAACCCTCCAACGGTGCGTGGAGGGGCTGCGTGGTTGCTCTTCTCACATTGATAGCCATGGTAGCGCCCACTGTCTGGAGCAAAGGAAGGTTGCGTCTTTACCCGGTGATTCTTGGACTCACTGTCGGATACGCGGCTTCGCTGGGGCTGGGGCTCCTCGATGTAAATCAGTTTCACGCAGTACGAGCGGCTCCGCTGGTCAGCCTCCCCGGCCGAGTCCCGGGTGCAGGATGGTCGGTTCGCTGGAGCCTGGTTCTGCCATTTCTGATCGCAAGTGTGAGCTCCATATTGAAAACGGTCGGCGACCTGACGCTGTGTGAAAAAATCAACGACGCCGACTGGAAACGCACGGACATGAAACCGGTTTCAGGAGGCATTCTCTCCGGAAGCCTGTGCACGATCCTTGCCGGAGTCAGCGGGGGCATGGGGCAATCGACGTTCTCGAGTAACGTGGGACTCTCGATGGCGACTGGAGCTACCAGCCGCAGCATTGCCCTGCCCATCGGATTGATTCTCATTCTTCTGGCGTTTTTTCCCAAGTTGGCGGCTACCTTCGCTGCGATACCACAGCCGGTGATGGGCGCGGTTCTGGTGTATGTGGCATGCTTCATGATTCTGGGAGGTATGCAGGTGCTGACTTCGCGCATGCTTGACGCACGCAAGACTTTCGTTATCGGCATTGCCCTGGTTTTCGGCCTCAGCGTAGAAATGGTTCCCGGCCTATACCATGGAGTTCCCACGCCCCTGCAACCGCTGTTTGCCTCGTCGCTTTCCCTGAGCACCGTGCTGGTAGTGGCGCTCAATCTGTTGATGCGCATCGGGATCGCCAGCGAACGGCACTTTGAGCTAACGGCGGGTACCGACGATATGGAGACAATCGTCCGTCTGATGGAACAACATGGTGCGACCTGGGGCATGCGCAAGGAAGTGGCATTGCGGGCGGCGGAAGCAATCTATGAATGCAATCTCAGCATCAGGGGATTGGGGGTAACCAGCCCGGTGTCCGCAACCGTGCGCTTCAATGAACTCGTCCTGAACGTAGTCCTCCGCTATGATGGACCCGCGCTTGTGCTCCCGACAGCTCCGCCGGCCGCAAGTGAGTTGCTTAATGATAGTGCAGCCTGGATTCGGCTTTCAGGATTTCTGATCCAACACGCGGCTGATCGCGTAACGGTCAGCGGAATCAACGGGCATAGCCATATTCGGCTGCACTTTGAACATTGAGGCTCGATCCCAGGCGGCGCATCTCAGGCCGTATCGGCTGATTTTTCAAGAACAGTTCGCAACCATCGAATTAAATCTTCCGTGACTTCATCGCGATTGGTTTCATTCAGCAATTCATGGCGGGCTTCCGGGTAGAACTTGTGTTCTACGTTTAAGCCGGCGGAACGGAATTGTGCCAGCATCGGCGTGAGCGCTCTGGTGCCGGCGCTGACCGGATCATGCGTGCCGGAGATCACGTAAATCGGCAGTGACTTCGGAACGGCATCACAGGAGCGCGAAAGGGCGGACCAGGCGTCGAGCATGTCGACCCAAAGCTGGGTGGAGGATGGAAAGCCGCAGAGCGGGTCGGCGACGTACTTGTCGACCTCGGCAGGGTCGCGGGAGAGCCAGTCGAATGGGGTGCGCGAAGGTTGAAAGCGTTTGTTGAAAGCATCAAACGTAAGTGACTGAATAAGTTTGCTGTGGCCGCGTTGGCCCAGGCGCATGCGTTCCAGCCTGGCGGTGAGCCTGCCGGATTGAGCGAGTGCATTGGGCTGGCCGCTGGACCCGGAGAGAATAACTGCGGAGAGCGAGTCGCCATGTTCCGCCATGAACTGTCGGGCGAAGGTTGATCCCATGGAGTGCCCCAGAAGGATGATCGGCAGGCCGGGATTCTCGCGGGCAGCGAGCCTGTTTACCTGCCACAGATCGTTAAGACATTTGCGCCAACCGTCAGTCGCGGCGAAGAAACCAAGATCGGCCGCTTTCTGAGCGGTCCGGCCATGGCCGCGCAGGTCGCTGGCATACACCGTGTAGCCTTCGGCGTTCAAAGATGCGGCGAGGGGGGCGTAGCGTCCGGCGTGCTCCGCCAGGCCGTGAATGATCTGGACGATTGCTTTGGGCGAGGGGGCTTTGGGCGCAACGGCGGCCCGCCAACGGTGAACGTATATATCGACGCCGTCGTCCGTTTTCAGAACGCTTTCGGCCTTCAGGGTGAACGGTTGATCGGGAGGCACCGGGAAAGCATGCCACACAATCGTCCAGTTCTGAAACTCATGCTTTTGCGGGGTTTCGTCGGGTTTCTACCGGCTTTAGCCGTAAGACGACAAGTCTTGTTGACGCTTCAGACCAGATGTTCGCTTTCGGACATCCGGTTCCGCAAATGAACGGCGGGCCGCGCCGATTGCATTTCAGCAATACATTTAAGTTATTCATTTTCAGTCAGTTAGCAGGTTCACGGCTTCGGTAGAAGGAATGCACTACCCAACGGCAGGAAGGTTTCATCTGGCAAGAAAGTGGAAGTTTCACTTTGCCGAAGGCGTTCTCGTATGATCTGGACTGCAGAGTCTTATCCCATGGCTTCCCCTGTTATCGACATGCAAGGATTTCCTGTCCGGCCGCGCGTA
>DASSRO010000297.1:0-17805 GCA_035701745.1 Candidatus Sulfotelmatobacter sp.
GCCACGGAACACGGCATCCTCCTCGCCCCCGGCGATTGCTGGGACGAGCCCTCCCATTTCCGCCTGGGCTTCGCAGCCATAGCCGACAAATTTCCCCAAGCCCTCACCCGCCTCGCAGAATTCGTGAAAACCTGGCCCGCCGCGCACCTGACCAAGGCATAACGCAGTCTTCGTCCCGCACTTCGCTTACCTCTTGATCGAATCGTGGAAGAACACGCTAAGCCCGGCCGACCCCGTGGAAGGGCGCGGCTTCAGCAGCGCCGCAAAGTCGAATGAAAGGTAACCGGCTTTAGCCCCTGCATGCGGGTGCACGTCAGCCGCGAAGCGGCGATAGAATGCAGCCCACGGCGCCAGCCGTGGCTGCAGCCACGAAAAATGACCAAGCCGCGTAGGGGCGAAAGAGGAATTACGCCCTGCTCCTCATCTTCCAAACCACCACACGCTGAACGAAATCGGGAGCCCGACCACAATCATATGAACCACCACCCCGAGAATCAGGTCATGGAGTTCGTAAGGCCCCCGCGCATGCAGCGCGGAGAGCGGCAACACGATAAGGTTCATCACCTCTTCTACCGCCATCCCAAAAAACAAACCGCACACCAGCGGATGCTCTTTCAGAAATGTCAGCCTTAAGCTGGCGGTGTAGTAGATCGCCGCCGCCGAGCACGCAATAAAGAAGTGCAGGAAGATCCCCAAAACATAGGTACCCATTCCTCCATGAAACGCCTGCCGCCCCAGCAGGCCTGCGGCAATCGCCAGCGGCACTCTCCTTCCAAACAGGATGCAGGCTTGCGTAAGGTCCAGAATTCCGGCACTCGCGCCGCCAACCGCAATCGCCAACAATCCGCTCCTCTTCCTCACTAGCCCGGCTGCATCTTCTCCCGTCATAGGACCTTCCTTTTCTCTTCCCCTTCTGACGTTTGCTATCCGTCGCCGTCATCCGAATCCTCGGAAAGAGGCCGCTTTTACTTTTCCACAGCTTTATCGCTGCGGTGTGACGCATAACCTTTACCTCGATCCAAAAAGCGCACAAGATGGTCTCGTGCGCACAAGATGCCCCGAGATGAAATCAAACGGTAGGTTAGGATTCCCCTCCTCTCACTTGCCCGTCACCTGTAACTCCTTATTCGGCAAGATTTTGCCTATAACCCCTTTAATCCCAATATTTTGCGGCGAATACCCGGGATCACATCCCGCTAACCAAAACAAAACAAGGATTTTACCGTCCCCTAGTAAAAAAAATCTCACAGTCAGAAATCGACAATCATCAATCCACAGAGTGCTAAAATCGCAACCGAATGAGCCCTAACACTCCCTTCACCACTGTTCCGGAGGCGATCGAAGAGATTCGCGCCGGGCGCATGATTGTGGTGGTCGACGACGAAGACCGCGAGAACGAAGGCGATCTCACCCTCGCCGCCGAAAAGGTCACGCCCGAAGCCATCAACTTCATGGCCAAGTACGGACGCGGCCTCGTCTGCCTGGCGATGACTGAAGAGCGCCTCGAGCATCTCAACATCGGTCCCATGACGTCGGAGAACACGTCGCAGTTCGGCACCGCTTTTTGCGAAGCCATCGACGCGCGCACCGGAGTCACCACGGGCATATCCGCCTACGACCGCGCCCGCACCATTCAAGTGGCCATCGACCCTGCAACCCGGCCTGCGGATCTGGCGCGGCCCGGCCACGTCTTCCCTCTTCGCGCGCGCAAAGGCGGCGTGCTGGTGCGTGCCGGACAGACCGAGGCTTCGGTCGATCTGGCGCGGCTTGCCGGTATGGTTCCGGCGGGCGTCATCTGCGAAATCATGAAGGACGACGGCAGCATGGCCCGCGTGCCCGACCTGATCGAGTTCTGCCGCGAGCACCAGATGAAGATGATCACCGTCGCCGAGTTGATCCGCTATCGCATGGAGCATGAGCGCTACGTGCACCGCGTGGGCGAGGCGCTGGTCGACACCCAGTTTGGCGAGTTCCGCATGATCGCCTACGAGAGCGAAATCGACGGCGGCGAGTCGCATGTCGCGCTGGTCCGCGGGGACATTGAGCACAGCGAAACACCTGTGCTGGTTCGCATGCACGCGCACTGCCTGATGGGCGATGTCTTCGGAGCCACCGGATGCGAATGCCACGCCACGCTGAAAGGCGCGCTGCGCCGCATCTCGCAGGATGGCTGCGGCGCCCTCATCTACCTGCACCAAACTTCGCAAGGCTTTTCTATAGAGAAGATCGGCGACCGCACCGCGCTAGGGTTTCATCGCGGCCAGCGACTCCCGGCGCTATATGACAACGAAAAGCAGATTCAGCGCGAGATCGGCATCGGCGCGCAAATCCTGTCAGACCTGAACCTGCGTCGCATTCGTTTGCTCACCAACCGCCCCAAGAAAGTCGCCGCGCTCGAAGGTTTTGGAATTGAAATCGTCGAGCAGGTTCCAGTGGAATTGAAAGAGGTGAGAATAGGGAAAAGCTAGGCCGCGAGGGCGCGGCCCAAATCTAGAAGGGTTTGCGGACGACGACCTCGCTGTCGCGGATGAAGAACTGGGCGGAGCAACTCTCGGAACCGCAAATGACGGGCAGCAGGCCATTGATCTGCTTGCGCGTGATCAGACCCAGCATGCCGCACGACGGACAGGACAACACGGCCCAATAAGGATCTTCCTTCTCGCCGATTTCGCCGGCATTCTCCAGCACGAAGACGGTACCTGGCTGCATCTGTTCCGGAATCCACTCACTGAGAAGGTCGAGTTCGGCGACCATGTGTTGCCTCCATGTTTAACTAGATGCACGTTCCTGTTCGTCTCACTGCTTGGCCTATGAAGCTTTTTTAGCACGCTTGCGGTAATCCGGCGAAGTTACCGAAGTATTCGCCTTTCCGGAGACGACCCCAGCCCTTACCTGGCGCACCGCGTCGCTCAGGCAGACAGCCAGAATCGGCTGATCCGAATTCTTCAGAATGTCGACGATTTGCTTTGCGGAAGTTTCCAAATAGAGCCGCGTCCCGTCGGTCAGCAGGTGATAGTCGGAGGTGCGGCTGACAATCTCGGCCAAGCCCTTGCCAATTTCGCGGTCGAGGAAGCGCATGACCTTGCGGACGCCCTGCAGCGAAAAGCCTTTGCGGCGCAGTTCGCAGATCACCGCAACTTCGGTCAGGTGATTCATTGAGTACAGGCGGCGATGCCCTTCCCGCTCCGGCTTCACCACACCGCGTTCGTCCCACCATTGAAGCTGGCGCGGCGTGATCCCCGTAAGGCTGATCACCTGCTGCGATGTAAAGCGATCCTGCATATCAACGTTTCGGTCTCCCAATGTTTGAAACAATATCCCCGCAAAATGTTTCAGACATTTTAGGCGGCAGCGCACACGAGTCAAGGATAGAATCGGTGGAAAAAGGGTGACTAGGAGAGTTCCTGTTATTGCCCGGCTGTGGCGCCGCCGCCGACGAAGTGAACGACTTCCAGCCGATCGCCGTCTTTGAGTTGGGTTTCGAGCCAACGATCGCGGGGAACAATGTCGCGATTCAGTTCCACGGCCACGCGATCAGGCTTCATGCCGAGGAGTTCTACGAGTGCAGCCAGGGTGAAGGGAGTGGCGGGAAAGTCACGCTCTTCTCCATTGATGTGAAGTTTCATAAGGCCGAGACCTTACTCGACGATAACATTCTTGCGCCCCTTCGGGGCTGAGCAGATTTTGGATTACGCCCTCCCACGCCTTGCGGCGTGGGCTGCATTCTGTCGCCGCTTCGCGGCTGAGAACTCGGATTCCGAAAAGTCGAATTTCGAAAGGAGAGCTACTCCGCTTTGCGCAGGGCGAACTTTCGGGTGGCGGTGCGGCCCTGATAATTGGCCTGCACCAGCAGCGACGAATCGGGGAGGGCGATTTCCTCGACTTCGATTTTGATTTCGGCGGCGCCGCTCGAATCGGTCACGGCCTGGGTATAGAACGGCGCCTCGCCGGGACGAGCGAAGCGGAAGGTCAGGCGTGCGCCGGGAGCGGCCGCGCCAGCTTCGGTGACGCGCAGTTGCATGGTCAGGTTGCGATTGGCATGCACCGACTCGGCGTTCAGCCACTGAACGTCCAGTTCTTTCATGGCGGCCAGGTTTTCGGCTTCAGGATGATCGAGGACGTTGTCGAGTTTGCCTTCGCGGATGGCGTCGAGCACCAGGCGATGCTGCTCGCGAAGCTGCTGCTCCTTTTGCGCGTCGCCAAACTGGGCTTCGGCGGCCTTGGCCGCGTACGACGTCGCCTTCTTGCCGATGCAGCGTCCGCGCACGAAGACCTGCGATTGCAGCAGCAATTCGCCTTCGCGCGCCTCGCTCTGCACGTGGTAAATGGTGTCGCCGTGTTTTACGTCGGTGTTAAAGCCGAAAATCATAAAGGAATTGGGTAATTTGGTGATTTTGTAATTTGGTAATTTGAACCCAAAACTCAACGCAGCGCAGGTTTAAATTACAAATTTACCCGATTACAAAATTACAAAATCTTTCCTCTCCTTTTGCCCAAAATCTCGGCTCGATCGCTTGACACTGTTGAGTGTAAGCCAATAACCTAGAATGTTTAATTCAAGCTTGGCGCGAATTATATATAGCTCGTCCTATGCCCGACAATTACTTCGCTCGCTACCTCCCGTTTTTGATCCACATTCTGATGGCTGGCGGGATTGCGACTGCGATTGTCTCCCTTTCGTGGCTGATCGGGCAGCGCAAGCCGACGCGCGCGAAACTTTCGCCTTATGAGTGCGGCATGGTTCCGGTCGGCGACTCCCGCCAGCGCTTCTCGGTAAAATTCTATCTGGTCGCCATGTTGTTCATTCTGTTCGATGTAGAAGCAGTTTTCATTTATCCGTGGGCCATCATTTTGCGCAGTCTTCGGCGCTTTGGGTTGTGGGAAATGTTGGTGTACATCGGAATTTTCCTCGTGGGCTTCTTCTATGTCTGGAAGAAAGGCGTCTTGGATTGGGGCGAGACCGGCGCGAAACGGGGAAACTTCTGAATGCCGCTGGAACCCGCCATCACCGATGTGGAGCAACTGAAAAACCATCCTGCAGTGGCGCGCCTGGCGGGCTGGAGGGCGGAAGCGGTCACGGGCGTGAAGTTCGATCGCGACGAGATGACGATCTATGTGGATCGCGATCACATCCGCGAAGCCTGCATCGTGCTGAAAGAAGATGCGGGCTGCCCTTTTAATTATCTTTCTGACATAACGTGCGTGGACTGGTATCCGTCGGATCCGCGGTTTGAAGTCATCTACCATTTGCTGTCGATTCCGAACAAAGAGCGAGTACGGCTGAAAGTTCGCCTGAACAACGCGAGCCCAGTGGTCGAGTCGCTGACCTCGGTGTGGCCGGGCGCGAACTATTTTGAGCGCGAAGTTTTCGACATGTTCGGAGTGCGGTTCACCGGGCATCCTTACTTACGGCGCATCCTGATGCCCGAGGATTGGGAAGGCCATCCCTTGCGCAAGGATTATCCCGTGGAGGGCTACCGCTGAGGTTGCGATAAAAAGATGGCCCACCTGAATCCCACGCCAGTGCTGGAACCCGGGCAGGATCGCACCATGATCCTGAACATGGGGCCGCAACATCCGTCGACGCACGGAGTGTTGCGCGTGATTCTCGAAATTGACGGCGAAACCGTGGTGCGCATGATGCCCGACATCGGCTTTCTGCACACGGGAATCGAAAAAACTTGCGAAGCGAAGTTCTATCAGCAAGTGGTGCCGCTGACCGACCGCATCGACTACCTGTGCCCGATGACCAACAATCTCTGCTACGTGCTGGCGGTGGAGAAACTGCTGGGCCTCGAGATTCCGCCGAAGGCGCAATGGATGCGGGTGCTGATGAACGAACTGACGCGCATCAATTCGCACCTGGTCTGGCTGGGCACGCACGCCATGGATATTGGCGCGCTCACGGTCTTCTTATATTGCTTCCGCGAGCGCGAAGAAGTGCTGAAGATGTTCGAAATGATCAGCGGGCAGCGCATGATGACCTCGTATTTCCGCGTAGGCGGAATTGCGCTGGAGCCGCCGCTGGGATTCTTCGACCGGGTGCGCAAGTTCGCCGGATATTTTCCTTCGAAGGTGGATGAGTACGAGAATCTGCTGACTGGGAATCCGATCTGGGGCATGCGGACCAAGGGCGTGGCGCGGATGACAGCCGACGACGCGATTGCGCTGGGCGCGAGCGGGCCGACGCTGCGCGGGAGTGGCGTGGACTTCGATTTGCGGCGGGACATGCCGTACTCGAGCTACGAGAAGTTTCAGTTCAAAGTGCCGGTATCGCAGGAAGGCGACGTGTTCGCGCGCTACATGTGCCGGGTGCAGGAATTGCGCGAATCGATTGGGATCGTGCGCCAGGCGCTGGACGGCATGCCCGAAGGTCCAACCAAGGCGGACGCGCCCGGCGTGGTGCTGCCCGACCGCGAAAAGATGAAGACGCAGATGGAAGCGCTCATCTATCACTTCAAGATTATTACGGAAGGTTTTGCGGTGCCGCCGGGCGAGGTCTATCAGGCAGTGGAGTCGCCGCGCGGCGAGATGGGTTATTACATCGTCAGCGATGGCACGGCGAAGCCGTATCGGGTGCACATGCGGGCGGCGTGCCTGGCAAATCTGCAGACGCTGCCGAAGATGTGCGAAGGACGACTGCTGGCGGATGTCGTGGCCGCGATCGGGAGCATCGATATTGTGCTGGGGGAGATAGACCGGTGAGCGGATTTGTAATTTGGTAATCGGGTAATTTTGTAATTTAAGGACCCGGTGGCAGAGATGTCGACAAGGCCTCAGGAATTGCGCGATCGTACTAAGGCTTTCGCGATTCGGATTGTGAAGCTTTACCGGTCGTTGCCACACACCGCCGACTCGCAGGTTGTCGGCAAGCAGTTGTTGCGGTGTGGGACCTCAGTCGCGGCAAACTATCGAGCGGCGTGTAGAGGACGATCGCGGGCGGAATGGATCGCCAAGATTGGTCTGGTTGTGGAGGAAGCGGACGAAACAGTTTTCTGGCTGGAGATGCTTTCCGACTGCAGCATTGTGCCGAGGGAGCGATGCGAAGACATTTTAAAAGAAGCGCGTGAACTGAGCGCGATTTTCACTTCGTCTCAGCACACCGCACGGGTTGGTTAAATTACAAAATCACCAAATTACCAAATTTACAAGATGAAGTTTTCTGACGAATTCGAAACGCGGTTTGCGGAGATGGTGCCGCATTATCCGACGAAGCGGTCGGCGCTGGTGCCGACGTTGCTTTACGCACAGGATGAGGTCGGATTCTTGTCGGACGAAGTGATTGCGGAGATCGCTGCGCGCCTCGACCTGACCGAACTCGAAGTGCGCAACGTGATCAGCTATTACTCGATGCTGACCACCAAGCCGCGCGGCAAGTTCAACGTGCAGGTATGCACCAACATCAGCTGCATGGTCCGCGGAGGAGAAGAGATCCTGCAGCACTGCGCGAAGAAGCTGGGCATTGGCCACAAGCAGACGACGCCCGACGGAATGTTCACGCTGGAGGAAGTGGAGTGCATCGGCGCCTGCAGCTGGGCTCCGGCCGCGCAGGTGAACTACGACTTCCACGAGAACCTGACCTCGGAGAAGATGGACAGGGTTTTGGACGAATATAAGAAGAAGGGAACGCAGTAAGAAAATTTAGCGATTGCGCGATTGGGTGATTGAGCGATTGAGAACAAGGTTTTCAATCACTCAATGACGCAATCACACAATCACTCAATTTCTCATGGCTGACTTGGTTTCTCATCCCGACGAGGTAAAGGTCGTCTCCCGGCGCTTTGGCATGGGTGCGACCAATATTGATCGCTACGTTGAACTGGACGGCTACAAGGCTGTGCAGAAGGCGCTGGCGATGGAACCGGACGCCATTATTAATGAAGTCAAGAATTCCGGGTTGCGCGGGCGCGGCGGTGCGGGATTCTCGACAGGGATGAAGTGGTCGTTCGTGCCCAAGCAGTCGGCCAAGCCAAAATATGTTTTGTGCAACGGCGATGAGAGCGAACCGGGCACTTGTAAAGACCGGCTGATTTTTGAGCACGATCCGCACTCGGTGATCGAGGGGGTGATGATCGGCGCGCTCGCGGTCGGCGCAAAGAGCGGCTACATCTATATTCGCGGCGAGTACCGCTATCTTTCGATCATCATGCAGAAGGCGATTCGCGACGCCTACGCCAAAGGATTTATTGGCAAGAACATTTTCGGCAGCGGGCGCGATCTGGATATTTATTGGCATGGCGGCGCGGGCGCTTATGAAGTTGGAGAAGAGTCGGCGCTGATGGAATCGCTGGAAGGCAAGCGCGGGATTCCGCGCATCCGGCCGCCGTTCCCGGCCGTGGTGGGACTGTGGGGCGGGCCGACGGTCATTAATAATGCGGAGACGCTGGCCAATGTGCCACACATTATTCTTGGCGGCGCGGATTGGTATGCGAAGCTGGGGACGCCGAAGAACGGCGGCACGCGCCTGTTTTGCCTGAGCGGCAACGTCGCCAAGCCGGGCGTTTACGAACTGCCCATGGGCTACAACCTGAAGAAGATGATTTACGAGGTCGGCGGCGGCATTCCGAACGGGCGGCAGTTGAAGGCGGTGGTGCCGGGCGGGTCGTCGTGCCCGTGCCTTACGGCGGATGAAATCGATGTCGCGATGGATTTCGATTCGGTGCAAAAGGCTGGATCAATGCTGGGCTCGGGTGGCGTAGTGATGGTGGACGACGAGCAGTGCATCGTGAAATTCGCGCTGCGGACCATGAAGTTCTATCAGCACGAAAGCTGCGGATGGTGCATTCCCTGCCGCGAGGGAACGGACTGGCTCAAGAAGACATTGATTCGTTTTCACGCAGGCGGAGGGATGAAGAAGGACATCGACAACATGCAATACCTGGCGGAAAACATGCTGGGGCGGACGTTTTGTCCGCTGGGCGACGCGGCGGCGATGCCGACCATTGCGTTCGTGAAAAAGTTCAGGAAAGAGTTCGAAGATCATCTGGATGGAAAGCCTTGCCCGTTCGAGAAGGAAGGCGCGGCGGAACTGGCATTCGCACATTAGATAAGGATCGAGTCATTTGGCGATCGGGTGATTGAGCGATTGAAAAACTCGCGGGTTTTGATTTTTCAATCGCTCAATGACTCAATCGCCCAATCACAAAATTTTCATGGCTGACGTAAATCTCACTGTCGACGGAAAGAAGATCACGGCTCCCGCAGGGACGCTGCTGATCGAGGCTTGCAAGAGCGCGGGCATCGAGGTGCCTTCTTTTTGCTATTACCCCAATCTCTCGCTGCAAGGCGCTTGCCGAATGTGCCTGGTGAAGGTCGAGAAGATGCCGAAGCTGCAAACGGCGTGCACCACGGTTATCAGCGAGGGGATGATCGTCACCAGCGACAGCCCCGAGGTGCGGCAGGCGCGCAAGTCGATGATCGAGATGCTGCTGGGGAACCATCCGCTGGACTGCCCGGTATGCGATGCGGGCGGCGAGTGCGAACTGCAGGATATGACGTTCTCGTACGGCGCTGCTGAATCGAAATTCATGGAGGCCAAGAACCACAAGGACGAGCAACAGTGGTCTCCAGTGGTGTTCTTTGACCGGCCGCGCTGCATTCTGTGCTACCGCTGCGTGCGGGTGTGCGGCGAAGGCATGGACGTATGGGCCCTGGGCGTGCAGAACCGCGGCGTGAGTTCGCTGATCGCGCCTAATAAAGAAGATCATCTGGAATGCGAAGAGTGCGGCATGTGCATCGACATATGCCCGGTGGGCGCGCTGACCTCGGGCGCGTATCGGTACAAGACGCGGCCGTGGGAGATGAAGCACGTGGGCACGGTGTGCACGCACTGCGGCGATGGCTGCAAGACGACGCTCGGCGTGCGGCGATCGGACACCGGCATGGAGATCGTACGCGGCGATAACCGCGACAAGAGCGGCACCAACGGGGATTTTCTTTGCATCAAGGGGCGCTACGCGTTTGACTTCGCGAATCACGAAGAGCGGTTGACGCAGCCGTTGATTCGAAGGAACGGCAAGCTGACTCCATCGAGTTGGGAAGACGCGTTCGAGTTGGTGGGAAAGAAGTTTGCGGAAGTTCGCGACAAAGACGGCGGAGCGGCGATCGGCGTGGTCGGTTCAACGCGGACCACGAATGAAGAAGCCTACTTGCTCTCGAAGTTCGCGCGCGTCGTGTTGAAGACGAACAATGTGGATCATCACCGCACCGCGGACTTCCCTGCCCTGGCGGCCGCACTGCGCGGCAAGCCGGATTTGAGCGCGAGCATGGCAGACGTGTTCAAGGCGCCGGCGATCCTGCTGATTGGCAACGACCCGACGGAGCAGCATCCACTGCTGGCGTGGCAGATTCGGAACAATGTGCGGCTGCACCGGGCGCGGCTGTACGTGGTGAATTCGGAATCGATCAAACTGCGGCGGCAGGCTACAAGTTTTATGCAGATTCCAGCAGGAGCCGAGGGGAAGTTCGTGAGTTTCCTCGCGGGTGACGATGGGGCCTTAGCTTCGATCGCTGGCGCGCCCGCGTCGGACGGGCCAATGGGCCCGTCGCCAAATGAGTTGCGCGAGAAACTGCGCGGCGAACAGAATCTCGTCATCGTTTTTGGGTCGGAGATTCGCGGCAACGATGTTGCTTCGCTGGTGAAGTGGGGATCGGGCATTTCCGGCGCGAAGTTCATTTGCCTTGCTGACTACGCGAACTCGCGCGGAGCGGCCGATATGGGCCTGTATCCCGACCTTCTGCCTGGCTACCATCCACTTGACGGCGGCAGTGAGTTCGGACGTGAATGGACAACCCCGCAAACTGCAGGGCTCGACCTCAACGGAATGGTAGAGGCGGGCAAGAGCGGAAAGCTGAAAGCGCTTTACGTTGTCGGCTCGAATCCGGTGGGACGGCTGAACATTGATCCCTTCGCGTTCTCAAACAGCTTTGTCGTGGTGCAGGACATGTTCCTGACCGAGACCGCGGTGATGGCCGACGTGGTGCTGCCTGCGGCCAACGCCTACGAAAAGGCGGGCACGATGACCAACACCTGCGGCGACGTGCAACTGGTAAAAAAGGCCGGCGAGATTTCGGGCACGAAGTCTGATTTTGAAATGATGGTGCGCATCGCCGATGCGATGGGTTTCGAGGTCCGCAAGCTGGTTCCGTTTGGCGGCGGAACTCGGGCGGATATGGGACAGTCGCGGGGCGCGCAGTCGGGTGAAGCTGACCGTCACGCGGTGTGGCTCGAGATGCAGGGACTGGAGCCGAAATTGAGCCCGCTTGATCCTATGGCAATTCTCGACGAAATCCAGAGGCTGGTCCCGGGCTATGACATTTCGCGCGCGAATCTGCTGGCGGGCAATAGCGAACACACGTCGCTGACCAAGAGCGGAGCGGGCGCGGCACACAAAGCGGATTCGATTTTACCGGCGCACGACACGCTGTTTACGTCGGGCACATTGGGCCGCTATTCGCGAACGTTGAAGTCGGTCATGGAGAGTCACGAAGTGAAACCCGCGGAAGTTGCGGCGGACTAATTCTTAGCACGGTTTCCTGAGCAAGAGAGGAAGTAAGGCGTGGCGTTGCCAATCTGGCTATTCATACTGGCGTCGGTGATCAAGTCGGCGATCGTTCTGGGCGTGCTGCTCACGGCCGTCGCCTACACCGTCTGGCTGGAGCGCAAAGTGGTTGGCCACATGCAGAATCGCTGGGGTCCCACGCGGGTCGGCCCGTTTGGGCTGCTGCAGCCCGCCGCCGACGGATTGAAGTTCTTGTTCAAAGAAGACCTGACTCCGCCGCACGTTTATAAACCGCTTTTCATCGCGGCGCCGTTGATCGCGGTCATCTTCGCGCTGACGTCGATTTCGGTGATCCCGTTCGGAAACGCGGTTATGATCGGCGGCTACAGCATTCCGCTGCAGATCACGACCGACGTAAACACGGGACTGCTGCTGATCCTGGGAGTGACCTCGATCGGCGTCTATGGCGTGGCGCTGGCAGGCTGGTCGTCGAACAACAAGTATTCCCTGCTCGGCGGATTGCGGGCCAGCGCGCAGATGGTGAGCTACGAAATTTCACTCGGGCTATCGCTGGTGGGCGTGCTGATTATGGCGGGCAGCTTTAGCCTGCGCACGATTGTGGAATCGCAGTCCGGGTTTTTCCTGGGATTCATTCCGCGCTGGAATATTTTCGGCGGACAGATCATCGGATTTTTTTGCTACCTGATGGCGGCGTATGCCGAGACCAACCGCATACCGTTCGACTTGCCGGAAGCGGAAACCGAGCTCGTAGCCGGCTATCACACCGAATACAGCGCCATGAAGTTTGCCATGTTCTTCATGGCGGAGTACGCGAACATGATCACGGTGGCGTGCCTGGCCACGCTGATGTTTTTTGGCGGATGGCTGGGCCCGCTGTTTGGCCCGCCGATTTTGCAGGCGATCCTGCCGCTGGTCTGGTTTGGCGCGAAGGTTTTCTTGTTTCTGTTTTTGTACATTTGGGTGCGCGGCACGTTGCCGCGCTTCCGTTACGACCAGTTGATGGCGTTTGGCTGGAAGTTTCTGCTGCCGCTCGCGTTGGTGAATTTGATTGCCACGGCGATTGCTGTAGCGTGGTGAAAAGAAGTTCTCAGTTCTCGGTTCTCAGTTCTCAGTCCGGGCGCACGTCCGGTTGAGATATCGCATGAAGCGGTTTGCTGAGAACTGGGAACTGAGAACTGAGAACTGATTTCATGAGCGTGCACTTAATTCTGTTTCTGGCTTTCGGGGCGGTCTGCGTTGCGGGTGCGGTAAACCTGCTGGCGCAGCGGCATCCCATTAACGGCGCGCTCTCGCTCATTGCGGTGATGGCGGCGCTGGCGGGCGAATATCTGCTGCTGGGCGCGGAGTTTGTCGCTGCCGTGCAGGTAATCGTTTATGCGGGCGCGATCATGGTGTTGTTCGTGTTCACGATCATGTTGTTGAACGCCGGCGTGGAAGAACAGACGAAAGGCAGCCGGGTGGCGATTTTATTCGGCGTTCCCGGACTATTGCTGGGAGGCATCCTGCTGGGCTGGGTGGTACTGCGGCATTCGGGGACGGAGGCGGTGGCGGCGGGCGCGCTGCCGGGCGATCCCAACATCATTGGGCAGTTGCTGTTTCACGAATTCTTGCTGCCGTTTGAAATTACATCGGTTCTGATTTTGATTGCGATCATGGGCGCGGTGGTGCTGGCCAGCAAGCCTCCGACGGCGCCGCCCCGGAAGGTGGAGGAATAGATGGTTCCGCTTTCGTATTACCTGGTGCTCAGTGGATTCCTGTTCGCCTGCGGTGTGGCGGGATTTCTGATCAAGCGCAACATCATCACGATCTTCATGTCGATTGAATTGATGCTCAACGGAGTGAATCTCTCGTTCGTGGCGTTTGCGGCGCACTGGCATGTGCTGGCAGGACAAGTGTTCGTTTTCTTCGTCATGGTGGTGGCAGCGGCGGAAGCGGCGGTGGGGCTGGCGATCATCATCGCGGTCTACCGCACGCGCGAGACTTTGAATGTGGACCAGGTGAACCTGCTCAAACTATGACGTCCTCTCTCAATCTCTGGCTGATCCCGGTACTGCCGCTGGCCGGGGCCGCGATCAATGGATTTCTGGGAAAGAAATCTTCGAAGACCGCTGTAACAACAGTAGGGCTCGTGTTTCCGGGCGCAGCGTTCGCATGGGCACTGTTGGTGGCCTCGCGCTTTTCGTCGTTCAATCTTCCCTACGAAGAATACCTTGCGCATTGGATCCGCTCGGGAAGCTTCAGCGCCGATTTCGCTTTATATCTCGATCAACTTTCTTTGGTCATGTTGCTGGTGGTGACTGGAGTCGGATTTCTGATTCACATTTACTCCGTCGGCTACATGTGGGACGACCCCAGCTATTACCGCTTCTTCACCTACCTGAATTTATTTATGTTTTTCATGCTGACGCTGGTGCTGGCCAACAACTACCTGCTGATGTTCATCGGGTGGGAGGGCGTGGGGCTGGCGTCGTACCTGCTGATCGGGTTCTGGTTCACGAAAGACTCGGCGGCCTCTGCGGGGAAGAAAGCGTTCATCGTTAACCGCATCGGCGATTTCGGATTTCTGATTGGGCTGTTCCTGATCATCCAGCACTTCGGCTCACTGAATTTCACGCAGGTGTTTTCGCAAGTACAGCCTCTAGCACCGGAGACTGCGAGCGCCGGACTGCTTACGGCGATTGGAATTTTGCTGATGGTTGGGGCATGCGGAAAGTCAGCGCAGATTCCGCTTTACGTCTGGCTGCCGGATGCGATGGAAGGTCCGACTCCGGTTTCCGCGCTGATTCATGCGGCGACAATGGTGACCGCGGGCGTTTACATGGTGTCGCGGTCGCACGTGATTTTTGAGCGCGCGCCGATGGCGTTGACCGTGGTCGCCGTGATCGGAACGCTGACTGCGTTGTTCGCGGCAACGATCGGCATCACGCAGACGGATATCAAGAAGGTTCTCGCATACTCCACGGTTTCGCAGCTTGGCTACATGTTCATGGCGTGCGGCGTGGGGGCCTTCTCCGCGGGAATCTTCCACCTGATGACGCACGCATTTTTCAAAGGCTTGCTGTTTCTGGCGGCGGGGTCGGTGATCCATGCAGTTGGCGGCGAGCAGGACATGCGGAAGATGGGCGGGCTGCGGTCTTTTATTCCGTGGACGTTCCTGACAATGGGGATCGCGACGCTGGCGATCGCCGGAATCCCGCCATTCGCGGGCTTCTGGAGCAAGGATGAAATTCTGTGGCAGGCGTACCAAACCAGTTGGGTTTACTGGCTGATTGGCGCGGTCACGGCGTTTCTCACTTCTTTTTACATGTTCCGTTTGTTGTTCATGACCTTCTTTGGGGATTATCGCGGAGCCCGCGTCGACGATCATGGGCAGGCGCATGCTGTGCACGGCCACGATGAGCATGGGCATGGCATGCCGCACGAGAGTCCGAGGGTAATGCTGGTTCCGCTGATGATTCTCGCCGCGCTTTCGATTGTCGGCGGCCTGGTGGGCATTGGCAACCGCTTCGAGAATTTTCTGGCGCCGGTGTTCGGGTCGGGCCAGGTGGCCGAAGCCGCCGGCGAAGGCGCCAGCCGCGGCGCCGAGTTTTTGCTGATGGGAATTTCTGTGGGGCTCGCGCTGCTGGGATTGTTTGTCGCGTACGTGCTTTACATCAGCAAGCCGCATCTGCCGAAAAAGATCGCCGACTCGCTGAACGGTTTCTACACCACGGTTTTGAATAAATACTACGTCGACGAGCTGTACGCAAAGCTGTTCGTCAAGCCATTGGTGGACGGGTCGACCAGCATTCTGTGGCAAGGAGTCGACCGCAAGGTGATCGACGACAGCGTGAACAACGCCGCCGACGGCGCGCGGCATGTTTCCGATGAAGTGCGCCACATGCAGTCGGGAAATCTACGGTCGTATGCGGGATGGATCGCGGCGGGATCGGCCGCGGTAATTGCCTACATGATCTGGATGGGAGTGCGATGAGCAGCGATAGCTGGAGCGCCTACATCCTGACGTTCGTGACCTTCGCGCCGCTGGTGGGCGCGTTGTTGCTCCTGATTTTTCCGCGACGCGATCGCGACATTCGCATTTTTGCTCTCGTCTTTTCGCTGCTGACTTTTCTTTTGTCGCTGCATTTGCCGGTGCACTTTCACAGGCCGCAGGCAGGTTTCCAGTACGAGATCGACCGTGCCTGGATCTCAACGCCGAACATTCACTACCACATGGGCATCGATGGAATTTCCCTGTGGCTGGTGGTGTTGACGACGTTTCTGACGCCGCTGTGCGTGCTGATTTCGTGGCAGTCGGTGCACGACCGGGTGAAAGAATTTTTTATTCTGCTGCTGATCATGGAGACGGCGCTGATCGGCGTGTTCACGTCGCTCGATCTCTTCCTCTTCTATTTCTTCTGGGAGGCGACGCTGATTCCGATGGCGCTGCTGATTGGCGTGTTCGGGCACGAGCGGAAGGTGTATGCGGCGGTGAAGTTTTTCATGTACACCATGATCGCGTCGGTGTTTATGCTGGCAGCGATTTTGTGGTTGTACGCGCACACCGGAAGCTTTGATTTCGTGGTGATTCGCGATCAGATTGCGCGAGGCGGGGTGCCAGCGTTTCCGGCCGCGGCGCAGTGGCTGTTTCTCGGATTTTTCCTGGCCTTTGCGGTGAAGGTTCCGCTGTTCCCCTTCCACACGTGGCTGCCCGATGCGCACGTGGAAGCGCCCACCGCGGGATCGGTCCTGCTGGCAGGCGTGCTGCTGAAAATGGGAACGTACGGGATGCTGCGCTTCAACCTGGGATTGTTTCCGGACCAGGCTCGCCGCAACGCGCCCTGGATCATGGTTCTCGCGTTGATTGGGATTATTTACGGCGCCCTGGTGGCGATGGTGCAGCCCAATATGAAGAAGCTGATCGCGTATTCATCGGTCAGCCATTTGGGATTCGTGGTGCTGGGAATTTTCAGCTTCACGCAAATGGGACTGAACGGCGCGATGTTTGTGATGCTGGCGCACGGAGTTTCGACGGGCGGCCTGTTCATGCTGGCAGGAATTCTGCACGAGCGGCGACACACGTATGAAATTGCCGAATTCGGCGGCCTTGCTTCCGTCGTGCCGGTCTATGCGGCGTCGTTTCTATTCATCGTGCTCGCCTCGGTTGGGCTTCCGCTGATGAATGGGTTCATCGGCGAGTTTCTCGTGTTGAGCGGAGCGTTCCAGGCGAGGGCCGTTTACGGAATCCTTGCCGCGACGGGCGTGATCTGGAGCGCAGCCTACCTGCTGTGGATGTATCAGCGAGTGTTTTATGGCAAGGTGACGAAGCCGGCGAACAACTCCCTGCGCGATCTGCTTGGATTTGAAAAAGCGGCAGTATGGCCGTGCATCGTGGCTGCGCTAGTAATGGGGGTCGCGCCGATTTTGTGGTTAAGTGCGATTGATCCGGCGGTGCAGGCCGCGCTCACGCCGTTTGCACAAGTCGTTGGCAAGGTGGTGGGCCAATGACAAACCTGATTTTGCCGGCGTTGCAGACGATTCCTCAGGGAGCGGACTACGTTCGCATTCTTCCGGAACTGATTTTATCGGTGTTTGGAATTGTGGTGATGGTACTCGATCCTCTGGTGGATGAGGAGAAGAGCCAGAAATTGCTGGGTTATATCGCGCTCGGCGGGACCGTGGCCGGGCTGCTCGCCACATGGTACATGGCGCAGTCTCCAGGTCTCGCATTCTCGAACATGGTGAAGGTGGACGACTTCAGCGTGTTCTTTCACGTCGTGATCATCGGGATTGCAGCGGTGGTGATCCTGAGTTCGTTCGAGTACATGGCGGTGCAGCGGATCCGGGCGGGCGAATACTACGCGTTGATTCTTTTTGGCGTGGTGGGAATGGCGCTGATGTCGTCGGCGGTCGAGCTGGTATTGATTTTCATCGCGCTGGAAATTTCTTCGATCTCCACCTACATTCTGACGGGATTCCGGCGGAACGAGGCGTCGAGCAGTGAATCGTCGCTCAAGTATTTTCTGTTGGGCTCGTTTGCTACCGCATTTTTTCTGTACGGAGTAGCACTGATGTTCGGGGCAACTGGATCCACCAATATCGACGTGATCAGCCAGACGCTGCAGTCCGGGCCGGTGGAACTGCTGGTATATATGGCGATGTCGCTGATGCTGGTGGGCCTGGGATTCAAGGTAGCCGCGGCGCCGTTTCACGTGTGGACGCCGGATGTTTACGAAGGAGCCCCTGCGCCCATCGTGGGCTTGATGTCGACGGCACCCAAGGCGGCGGCGTTCGCGGTCTTGCT
>DASSRO010000298.1:0-16313 GCA_035701745.1 Candidatus Sulfotelmatobacter sp.
TGCCTTTCGTACCTGTCCCCCGGCAGCCGGGTCCTGCTGGTCACTTCGGACTATCACACCCGTCGTGCACTCTCGGTGTTCAGCCATCGACTTCGGTCGTACCAGTGGTTCGTTGTCGCTGCGCATGACGACACGCAATTCGGAACCCGGTGGTGGCAACACCGCGAGTGGACAAAAAATGCGGTGCGAGAGTGGCAGAAGGTGCTCTGGTGGGAAGTGGTTGAACGATGGAGTTAGTGCTTAGGAAGAGCCTCGTACAATCATTGAATGTGGAGCAATGCGATTCGCATCTGGTCCTAGATCCCGCTCTCCTTTTTTCGCGACGAGCACAATCGGCTTCTTCGGCTCCTCAGTCCCGCGCAGCAATCTGCATCACCTTCGTTACCGCCGCGCAGGTATCGGCGAGATCCCGCTCCGACAGCGTGGGATGAACCTTGAACATCAGGCTGGTCTCGCCCAGTTCCCGCGCCACGGGATGGCGGTGCGGCGGACGCATCGATTCTGGAAATGCTTTTTCCAAATAAATCTCGCTGCAGGTTCCGCTCAGACAAGGAATCCCTTCGGCGGCAATCGCTTCCTGAATCCGATTCCTGTCCCAGCCCTGCCGCAAACGCTCCGGCCTTACGAAGACGTCGTACTTGTAATAAGAATGGAATACGTCATCGGGCGGCCGGACCACGCGCAAGGCTGGAATCCTGCTGAATTCCCCAGTTAAGTATGCAGCATTGCGCCGCCGCTGCTCGACCATGCGCGGCAGTTTCCTCAATAGCACACGTCCCATTGCCGACTGCGCTTCCGTCAACCGCCAGTTCGTCCCAAACGATTCGTGGAGAAATCTGTATCCCGGCGGATGGCTGCGCTCATACACCGCCTTGAAGCTTTTGCCGTGATCCTTGAAACTCCAACCAAGTTCCCACAGGCTGCGGTCATTAGTGAGCAGCATGCCGCCTTCGCCGCCCGTGGTCATGTTTTTGTCCTGGCAGAAGGAGAACGCAGCCATATCTCCAAATGAACCGATGGGCTGGCCGCGATAGCGCGCTCCATGTGCCTGGGCACAGTCTTCGACGACGGCAATCCCGTGTTTGCGGGCCAATTCCAGAATCGGCTGCATGTCGCAGGGCCAGCCCGCAAGATGCACGGCGACGATTGCCTTGGTCCGCGGCGTGATCGCGTTCTCGACAGTCTCCACCGTCAGATTGCTGCTGTTGCGGTCGATGTCGGCTACCACCGGGGCAGCGCCGCGCATGACAGCGCAACTCGCGGACGCGATAAAAGTTCGGCTGGGAACAATCACTTCATCGCCAGGTCCGACGCCCAGACAGTAAAGTGCCAATTCCAAGGCCACCGTACCATTAGCCAAGGCGATCGCATACTTGCAGCCAGTGAAAGCGGCGAACTCGCGCTCAAACTCCCGGCCCTCGTTACCGGTCCAGTAGTTTACGCGCCCCGACCGAAAAACCGCGGTGGCGGCCTCAATCTCCTCGTCCTCAAAAGCCGGCCACGGCGGGAAAATCTCGGTACGCACCGGTTCGCCGCCGCTGATGGCAAGGGCCTGGCCTAAATTACTGGTAGTTGTCATACAGGACTACTGCCAAAATAACAGAATTCCCAGGGAGCGGACAATCGGCGAGACCGCCACAGGTTCACGCCAGAGACGGATACACTGCGTGGGCAGATCTTCAAATGGAGCTATTCGGGCGCGACGCCCGACGCGGTGGTTTTATCTTCGGCTGAAAACCGTGTCGGTTGCGGGCGGTATCCGTTGCGGGTGCGAACCTTGTAATTCTTCAACTGATCGCCCACCAATTTCACCGTGATCGCACGCCAGCCATTGTTGGGATTGGATTTTGGATAATAACTCAGGGAATACAAATGTGCCAGATCATCGCGGATTGAAGCGAACGCCCGATGTTCGTCCCTCCAATTCTTGGCGAAGTAGGCTTTTCCGCCAGTAGCGGCGGTCATGCGATCAAAAACCGCGGTGGACACCGGTTCCAGCCTCGCCTCCTGGGTGCTGATCATGTAAATGGAAACGCCGGCGGATTGCGCAAATTCAGCGACGTCCTCCGGTGGCACGACGCTGGAATTGTCGGGGCCGTTGGAAAATACAACGACTACTTTCCTTCCACGGTGTTGGGCCGCGTCTTTCAGCGTCAGCAACAGCGCGTTGTAGAGTGCCGCCTGGTCACCAGCCACGGTTGAGCGCACCGCGCGCAAGATCTGCGCCCGGTCGGAGGTAAGCCCGGCGGCGCGGGAGAGATCCCGGCTATAGGAATAGAACGCAATCTTATCAGCGCTTCCCAGCGAGCGAATAAAGTCCGTAATGGCATCCTGCGCAAAAACAAAACCCCGGTACATGTAGTCGCTGGTATCAAAGAGGACGAAAACGTTGGCCCCATTCACGAGCGAAGCTAACGTCTGCGGCGCGGCGTCGGCCGAGGGCTGCGTTGCCACCTCGTCGCCGGCAGCGTTGGGGTTCGGCACCGCCGCGTCGGTAAGACTGCGGGCCGATTCGTCGCCCTCGGCAAACGTCGCCGCCTTCTCAACTATCCCGTCCTCGTGAATTTCAAAGTCCTCGGGACGGAGTCCCGTGATGTAATTTCCTTTCTTATCTGTCACCGCCACGTTGAGCTGCACCATATTTACTACAACATGAATGTTAGGGCTCTCCTGAGCGTCGACCGCGGTTTCCTCTCGCAGCATGAACGCCAGAAACACCAGACTGAGCAAGAATGATCTTCGTACCATGACTTTAAGCTTCCTACTTCTGCGACCGTTGCTTGCCTGAGGCCGCTGCATTTTCATCCGGACTTTTTATGGCGGAGCTCAAGGCCGAGCGGAACTAATCCTTGACGGCGACGTCAACTTCCCTTTCCGGAATTCTTCTCCGGTTTCATGCATCGCGCGAAGCAGTGCGGGCCCGTCCTCAAAATCGGTGGCGAAGATCTTCTCGACCATCATTCGAGTCAGCACCGGCACGATCTGGTTTAGCAGGACCGGAGAATATCCCTGCTCATCCGCCAAGCGAGCCCAGTACAGGGTCGGCGAATCCCAGGACTCCGCGAAAAAGCGACTGGAGTAACCCGAGAACGGCGGCATGGGCGCTACATTCAACAACTCCAGACCATAGTTTTGCGCCATGCTGGGATGCGGCGTCCCAAAGTCGTGCGATAAGCGCTTCCAGCTGACTTGTTCGGGGTGCTCTCGATATAAATCTTGCAACTCCTGGCAGGCGGTTCCGTATACACCGGGCTGTTCCGGATATTTCTGCCGGAACTCCGCCGCCAGGTAAAAAGTATCCGCCGGCGCTATTTCGGGAAGCATTTCTGAAATTCGACCGGCGCGCATCGCTTGCTCGATCTGATTTAACCGACCCGGAAGCAATCGACTCGAGAGAATATTCAGCACTTTGCTTCGCAGTGCCTCGTCGTTGCCGGAGGCTACCAGAAGTTCTTCCCCGGTTCGCTGATACAAAGCCACCGAGTGAAGCTCCACGGGACTGACGTTCCACCATCGCGGCAAGATGGCGGAGGTCAAAAGTTCCGGGGTCAATTGATTCCAAATCAGCGCCTGAATGTTGTCCGGAGAAATGAAATCCTGTTCGAGTTCGGCCAAAGCATATGGCAGATCAGCAAGTGAGCCGACGAAATGGGCACCTCCACCTGCAGGAGAACCTTGACCCATCAGTTCCGGCGCTTGCCACAGGGTCTTCATGCCTTCAACCGTCTCTCCCGCGAAATCGTGGGACCGAACGAACAACGGATTGTTGTGCAGCGCCTGCGCTCCCGGCGGCTCGTAATAGGCGTAATTCAAACCGACAAGGGTATCTCGCAAGAAGGAGGACAGCTGGCCGCGCGCCTCTTCGATCTGTGCCCGCGAAGCCGTCGCAGAACTGAGGACTTTAGGCAGGTCGGAGCGCATCTGCACGTCGGTGTGATGATTGTTGTAAATTCCCGACGCCCATTCGGTTCTCTCGCTATTGGTGAAAATGGGCCGAGGCATTTCGAATTCCCGCGTCTGGCGAGCCAGCAAAACCATGTATTCTGGCGGCTGCTTCCCCCGCTGCTTTTCCGACAACCCATCCCCAAGTGTCAGAAGCGTGTCGAGTGAAACCAGTCTCTGATCGTCGAGCACCGAACGGATTCTGGCCGCCACCTCATGATGCATCTGCCTGCCTTCTTCGCTGCTCTGCCGAGGTCCTGCCAACAATTCGATGATCTCGTCTTGCGAGCCCCGAGCCTTCCCTGTCGAAACCCGGAATATTTCTCCCAATGCGCTTCGCCCCGCCTCATAAACTTGGCCGGACGATCGAACTGCGGCAAATGGCCTCACCACCTGCTGCCAGGATTCATTCAAGTGCGAGTTCGAAATCTCTCCCTGGCGAGCCAGAATCTGCCAGATTCCAAGATTTGCCTGAAGAGTCCCGAATGCGTTCCCGCGTGTAGGTCCAGGCAGGTTGCTCAGAGCGTGCGCGGTATCAAGAAAGAGTTCGATCGATTCGTCGCTCAACTCTGGAAACTCGGAGAATACGCGATATTGGTCGCTGAATTCCTCGAACTTTCTCGCCAGCAAGCGGACCGTAGGCGGCGACAGGCGATGCTCCGGCGACCGTCTGCTGTCGAGTTCGCTAAGCGCTAGAAATGCCTGCAACGGCCCGCTGTCGGTTGAAGCTCTAGACGCCGCGAACATGACTTCCAGAAGATGATCCGCATCTGTCAGGTGGGGCGTCTGCCTTCCCCAACGGCGCACCAGGCTGGCATTGTGCCCTTCCAGAAGAACATCTTTCCAAACCGCGAGATTGCCAGGAACGAGCGGCTCACCCTTGCTGTCCAGTTGAAGTCGAGTGACCAGCAGCAACAGCCCCGGCGCCGGTCGATAAAAACCTCTCGTAGCAGGCACCGACGGGTCCGGAGCGCGCAGCCCCGCGTAAAAAAGCCGCAAACGATGCGGGTCCGTAAAATACGCTTGCCTGGTCCCACTCACCCGCGAAAGCACATCAAAATATGCCGCAAGCCAACCCTTATCCCGGGCCAGTAATTTCGAAACGAAAGAACCCGGAGAGTCCGGACTGGCTCCCACCAGATCTTTCCATGCGGCTTCCGCTGGCGCTCCTCCGGGGACATTCACTCGTCCGTCCTTGATGCAGAGGCTCCTTCCATAAAAGTCGAGAACACCGGCGTAAGGAACCAACTTCGCGAGGCCAATTGTCTGCTGCATATCCCTGCTTGTTTCAAAATCGATTCGCGAGAGCGCCCAGTAAAGCCTCGCCAGAGCAGGGTCGCTGAGGATCGTGTCCAGAAAATCTCCGTTTTTCTCCCTGCCATTCTTGGCGCTTGCCTTGTTCCAATCGTTTTCGGAAAACAGCACCGGCACCGGGGAAGAATCGAAGGGATACTCGAATGGCTTCCCTCCCTGCAACGTCTTCTCAAGCTCAGACAGCGGAAATCCGGAGTCGATCGCGAGGAACGCTCTTTCCGGGTCCTGTGTTTGCAGGGAAGTTTCAGGAACGCCGCAATCGGCACTGGTTCGGTATCCCAGGATTCGCAGCAGCGGCTTTGCGTCGTTACAATTCGAGACCCGGAGGACCATGCCGCTGCCCGCGGCCAACTGCGACAGTTCCCGAGCCTGCTGCACATACCGCTTCAATAGCACCAGAAACTCGGTGGGACGAGTAGAGCCTTCAAAACCCTCTGTAAAAACATTTCGGCTCAGCAAGGGCAAGACTTCGTCAGGAGCAATCTTTTGGCTGATTCCAGCCATCCGTAGAAAAGACCGCTGCGGACCGGGGATCGCGAACTTCGAGGTGATCGCCGGCGCTTCCCCTTTTGCGGCGATAGCAGGCTCCGCCGAAGAGGCAAAAGGCGCGGGTTTCGCGCTACCTGCGAAGGAACTATTGTTGACAATAGAAAGGGCGAACAGAACGGACACGCGAAATGGAAATTTCACGGCTGGACACCTCGCGGAGCCGCCGAGAGCTCATTGCACCTGAAATCCAATCGCGGAAGGCAGGGGTGTCTTCAATTCGCGAAACCGAAAATCCTAGATCTAGGCTTGGTGAGAACCGAGCTTCGCTCCAAATACGATGCCGGCCAAATTACCTCATATTGGGCAACAATCCAAGCTGTTTTTTGTGTAATGCTCGTAAAAAAATTTGCAAAGCCAAGTACACTCTTCGTATGGCAGTGGCTGTGGAAATCCACAATACAGGTGATCCGGAGTGGCAGCGGGATGTAGTGGCTATCCTCGAGCACCTTCTCTCGGATCGGCCTGGCGATTGGCGAGTCTCCATTATCGGCTCACAGGGAAACGAACGGTGGGAGATGAAAATCACGGGCCCCCATGCCTTTGAGCGCTCATATGTGCTTGAGAAAGCCGCAGGCGAACACGAGCCTAATGCCATAGCAGCATTGGTTGCCCGGATGCTCCCGGCAAAAAGAGCCTAGTCCTTCCGCACAAAACAAAAGGCTTCGCCGAAGCGAAGCCTTCGTAAATCCAGCTGACCGGACGCGTTCTGTTCAGCTAAACAGTTTTCGCCGCGCAACCCCGGCTAACCCGAATAAGCCGGACCCCAACAACATCAGAGTTCCAGGCTCAGGTACCTCTTTCAGGCTAAAAGTAATGGGAGCGCCCGCCCCAATTAAGCAAGGGCCTTGGGTGCTATTACACTCCATGTATTTACCGCCGAGGTAATAAATTGCGTAATCTGTTGTGCCGTTAGCTAAAACGAACGACAGTCCAGCCAGATCTAGATATGGCTGTGACGAGAATAGTGCATTGTCATTACCGCCGTAAGTGCCCGGCGATAGCAGCGTCATCGCGGACCCGTTTTGCGTCCCTGAGATCGCGCTGACCAGATACTGATCTCCGGACACAAGACTAGCCGTAAAATTACCGCTGCTGCTAATGCCCGAACCGCTGAATGAAAAAGCAAAGGTTACTGAATCTGCATGCGCATTCTGAGCACACGCCAGAAAAAGAAGAACCACCGGTACGGCAGCCGTTAAACCAAGCAATTTACGCATTTGAGAACCCCTCTTATCCACAATGCTCCCCCATTGAGAAGTGTCGGATGACACAAATCCCAGTCCTCATCGAGCAATCCGCTCACCAAGGTGGAGCATAGAAAACAAAGCACTTAGCTTACAACTTGGAACAATCGCTCAATACTTTGCGTTTTGTATGCAAGATTCTTCACACTCTTTCAGAAGCTCACTGACCTCGTTTGACACCAGCTTGTTGCTCGGATAATTTCTACTCGATCGAAAAAATATTGCGTGGGGAATCATAGTTCGCACGTTTATCGCTTCGGAGAAAGCCATTGCGTAAGCTGATCATCTGGGGGGCAGGCGGACACGGTAAAGTGGTCCTGGATGTCGCTCGAGCGACGGGCCGCTTCGCCGAGATCGTCTTTGTCGACGACGCCTGCGTGTCCCTTGGCCAATCTTTTTGCGGTTGCGAACTCCTGCCTTCTTCCGGAGGATTTGCGCCCCTCAAAACCCGCGGCCATAGCGATTTCATCGTGGCGATCGGGGATAACCGCCTGCGTTACCGTCGGTTTCAAGAGGGGATCGAGCAAGGTCTGCCAGCCGCAACCTTGATTGATCCATCTGCGGTCGTGTCTGGCTCGGCTCACCTCGGGTCGGGCACGCTCGTCATGCCCCGTGTAGTCGTGAACGCTGACGCCGTCGTCGGCAACAACTGCATCCTCAATACCGGCGTCATTGTCGAACACGATTGTCATATTGGAGATCACGTTCATCTGGCCCCCGGAGTAACCTTGGGAGGCAACGTGACTGTGGAACAGAACGCCCTGCTCGGAATCGGAACAATTGTATTGCCGGGTGGAACGATTGGCGAAGCCGCAATCGTTGGAGCAGGATCCGTCGTATTGGATTCCGCACCGCCCAGGGCCACTTCGGTGGGCGTTCCTGCGAAAGTCCTGTCGCGAGCAGATAACCGCTAGCAATTCAGACGACGTGCCCCGCACCGGAATTAAGGGACCCTCGCGGATTTCTCCGATGACGGGTTTTCCGTACCCATGAATTCTGGCATGGTTGCCGAGCCCTCCGCGGCAATTCCCTCCCCGGTCAGCACTTTCCACACGGTCATGGCGAGAATGCGCAGGTCCAGCGCCAAGCTCCAATGGTCTACATACCAAACATCCAGGGCAAGCTTTTGTTCCCACGCGAGATCGTTTCGACCATTGACCTGCGTCCAGCCAGTAATTCCCGGAGGGACGGAGTGCCTCCGGGCTTGCTCTGCGGTGTAGCGCTCCAGGTATTGCATGAGCAAGGGCCGCGGCCCGACCAGGCTCATGTCTCCGCGAAGCACGTTCCAAAACTGCGGGAGTTCATCCAGACTCGACCGCCGCAGGAATGCTCCCAGCCGCGTGATGCGGTCCGCATCGGGCAAGAAGCGACCGTTCTGATCGCGCTTATCCGTCATGCTGCGAAACTTCAGAGCATAGAAAGGCCTGCCTCCATGCCCAGGTCGCTGCTGTCGAAAAATAACGGGCCGCCCCATTCGCCATCGCACCAGGACCGCGACCACAAGTATGACGGGCGACAGAAGAATTAGCGTGATCGCCGAAACGACTACGTCCATGCCCCGTTTCAACCGGTGACTGAAACGGTGTTCATCCATTCGCGACAGATCGTTTTCAGCAGGCACCGTCATCTCAGACCAACATCCACCGAAGAGGTCGAATGAATTTGTGCCGGTGGAGTGTCATGTTAGAGGTCATTGTATGACGCCCAGGACTCAGCCGAGAACGCCGTTGACAATGCCGCATCAAAATCCTGATTCCGCTTTTCTAGAAACTATTCTGCCTCACAATTCTTTACAATCCTACGCCGTTTCGCCGAAACTTCTCCCGCTAAGATTGAAGTGACACATTTTCGTCTCCAGCATCCAACATTCGCATCAACAGATTGTGGATATGAACGAAGGTTCGCCTGCTCGTAATGCCAAGAACGATGAACTGAGGAGAAGACCGATGCTTTCAGCGCGCTTGATTTCTGGGGTCAGGAGGGTGCGGCACTTGCCCCTGTACCTTGCTCTCGCCATTCCGGTGGCGAGCTATCCTGTTTCGCTGGCGGCACAGACCATGCCGCCGGTTACGCCGCCGCAAGCGCCCCCCGTTGCGCCCCAGCCTGCACAACCGCAGGCCGTTCATCTGAAGGACTACTCGAAGCCGCGTGCGGCCTTCCCCAACGTGCTGCAACCCTACATGCCGCAGGATGTCGCGCAGCCAAGTCTCGGGAACTCGCCGCGCATCGACTCGCTCATGAAAGATGGAAAAATTTATCTTTCCATCGATGATGCGGTCGCTCTCGCGCTCGAGAACAATCTTGATCTCGACATTGCCCGCTACAACCTGAACATTGCCGACGCCGATCTTCTCCGTGCTAAATCCGGCGCCAGCATTCTCGGCGTCAACACCGGGATCGTTCAAAACACGCCCGGCGGCGGCGTTGGCGGACTCGGCGGCACCGTCGGCTCGGGTACGGGTGGAACTACAGTCGCCGCGGGTGGCGCCGGGACCGGAACCAACGGCCTGGTCAGTTCGACGCTCGGCATCGGCGCTCCCATTACCAGCTTCGATCCGGCTCTCACCGGAACCGTACAGCTCGACAAGAACAATACCGAGTCGGTCAGCGTCTTCAGCCCGGTTCCGGTTGTGGCTCAGAATACTTACACATCCGACTTCGGCTACACCCAGGGCTTCGCGTTTGGCGGCGCGCTAACGGGTGGCTTTAACAATACTCACGTCACCACCAACAATCCCACCAGCCTGCTCACCCCCCAGTTGGGATCGAATTTCCAGTTTCGCTTTACCCAGAACCTGCTTCAGGGTTTCGGCTTCCTCCCCAACACTCGCTTCATCCGGATCGCCAAGAACAATCGCGAAATTTCTGACGTCGCCTTCCGCCTCCAGGTCATTACCACGGTCGACCAGATCGAGAACATGTATTGGGATTTGGTCTACGCCTACGAGAACGTACGCGTACAGGAAGAATCTCTCACTTACGCACAAAAAGCGCTCGACGACTCCAAGCGCCAGGCGCAAGTCGGTACGGCCCCCCCCATTCAGGTCGTGAGTTCTGAAAGCACCGTGGCCACCGGCCAGCAGAACCTGATCGTTGCCCAAAATAATTTGCAACTGCAGCAATTGCTGATGAAGAACGCCCTCAGCCGCAGTATCGAGGACCCCGTTCTGGCGGAGGCGGACGTGATCCCGACCTCCGGAATGCTCGTGCCACCACAAGAGCCCATCATCCCCATTCAAGATCTCATCAATGAAGCGCTGCAACATCGCGCAGAACTGGTCGAGTCCCGCATCGACCTCAACTCACGCGACATAAACATCAAAGCAGTCCGCAACGCCATGCTGCCAACGCTGCAAGCCTTTGCCTATTACGGAGGTTCCGGAGTCGGCGGAGACGTGAACGCTTTGGTGCCCAACTGCTCCACTACCTCGGGAAGTTTTTGCTTCAATCCGGCGAAAGCGCCGCCACCGTTTCAAACCAGCAATAGCGTCGGCTACGGAGGCACCTTGAACCAACTTGTTAATTCGACCGCGCCAGACAAAGGCGTGGGACTATCGCTCAACATTCCTCTGCGCAACCGTCTGGCACAATCGAACCAGGTTCGGGCCGATCTCGAATATCGCCAGGCGCAGGTGCGTCAACTCCAGCTTGAAAACCAGGTGCGCATCGAAGTGCGCAACGCCCAGTTCGATGTAAAGCAAAACCGGGCGTCGGTACAGGCCGCACAATCCGCCGTTGACCTGGCGCGCCAGACTCTCGACGCCGATCAGCAGAAGCTGAAAGTCGGCCTCACCACGCAAACTGTAATCCTGCAAGATGCCGCTACCCTGAGAACCGGCGAATCTAACCTGGTTTCGGCGATGGCAGCCTACGAGAAGTCCCGCATCGAACTCGATCGCGCCACCGGATTGCTGCTCGATCACTCCGGCATCAATATCGCCGATGCCACTCGCGGCCAGGTTACGCGCTTGCCGACTGTGCCCTATGTCGCCCCGCGCCAAGATGCGGTTCCACAAACTCAGCCGCAGGCCCCAGCCGGCACGCCCGCCCCCGGAGGGCAGATGTAGCGGCAAATGTCGCGATCGGCATGTTGTTGACAATAGATGACTTATTGGTTTTTGTACGTACATTTATGTACTAGAAATGTTCCTGAAGGAACATTGTGGAAATCTTTCTGGCAGCCTTTCTGCCCTGCCGGCGTCAGCGCTGCGCACTTCGCTCCGCGCAATTCCCTGCTCGTTGACTTCGCCCTCTCAAGCTGATAAAAGTTAACGTTCCTTTTGACGCTCTCTGGGCCGGAGGTTTGTGCCTTCGCGTTATGTCGGACGAAATTAAATCCCCCTCATATCCGCCGCCGGAAGGGGAACCGAAGCCGACGGCGGATCGACCCGCAACCCCGGGCGGGGTGAAGGCCACTCCTGCCGGTTCGGTTCAATCAGAAACAAAAGCTGCTCCTGACAAACCCACCGCCCCTGCAACTCCCCCGAAGCCTGTTGCCGCCGCGCCTGTGGCTCCTGCCGCACCGAAACCCGCCGCCGCCCCTGCCAAACCTGCAGCCCCAGTTCCGACTCCCTGGGATTCGCCTATGGTTGCCAGATTAAAGGGCGAATACGGTTCGGGCATGGAGCCTCTCACTCATCTCGGCCAGAACTACATGTTGGTCGATCGTTCGCTGATTCCTGAAATTTTGCAGGTGCTTCGCGACCGCGAGCAGTTCAACTACTGTGTCGACATCACTGCCGTGCACTATCCCAAACGCGAAAAACAATTTGAAGTGGTTTGGGTGCTGTATTCGTTCGCGCGCAACGAGCGCATTCGTGTGAAGACTCTGATCGCTGATGGCGAAAGTCTGCCCAGTTCCGTTCCCCTGTGGGCGACCGCCAACTGGCTGGAGCGCGAAGTCTTCGACATGTTCGGCATCACGTTTGATGGCCATCCTGACCTGAAGCGCATTCTCTTGCCCGACGGCTGGAAGGGGCATCCGCTGCGCAAAGACTACGGAATCCTGCAGCAGGACAATGAGTGGGTACAGATCAATTTAGGGATTGAAAGCGGTCAGTAGCAAGAAGACAACGACGCACGCGAAGCCATGAACGATCCGAACACACTCTCGCCGCTGGACCTGGAGACGCCTGATAAGACGTTTCTCGATGCCAACGAACTCGTCATCAATATGGGGCCACAGCATCCCGCGACCCATGGCGTGCTGCGCGTCATCCTGCGGCTCGACGGCGAGAAGGTGATGGGACTTGAGTGTGTGATCGGCTATCTGCATCGCGGCGTAGAAAAGATTGCCGAGAACCGCACGTACACCATGTTCAATCCCTACGTTGACCGTATGGATTACGTGGCCGCCGTCTCGAACGGCCTGGGATACTGCGAGGCGGTCGAAAAACTTCTCAGCGTCGAGGCTCCGCCGCGCGCGCAATATATTCGCGTCATCCTCACCGAACTGAACCGCATGGCCAGCCACCAGTTGTGGCTGGGCACGCACGCGCTAGACATTGGAGCGATCACCCCGCTGTTCTATACCTTCCGCGACCGCGAGGAGATTCTCAAGATTTTTGAAAAGTATTGCGGCGCACGGCTCACCACCCATGCCTTTCGCATCGGCGGCCTGCAATATGAGGCGTATGACGGCTTCGAGCGGGACGTGAAGAATTTCGTCTCGTTCGTGAAACCAAAGATCGACGAGTACGAAGAGTTGCTCACCACCAATCGCATCTGGCTCGAACGAACCAAGGGTGTGGGCAAAATCTCCGGCAAAGATTGCATTGCGCTGGGCGTGACCGGCCCCGTGCTCCGCGCCAGCGGCGTGAAGTGGGACCTGCGAAAAGCGCAGCCGTACGCCAACTACAAGAATTTCGACTTCGAAATTCCTACCGGCGAACACGGCGATACCTATGACCGGTACATCGTGCGCATGATCGAGATGCGGCAATCGCTGCGCATCATTGAGCAGGCGGTCGAAGGCATTCCCGAAGGCCCAGTCATGGCAAAAGTTCCGAAGGTGATGAAGCCACCGGTGGGCGAGGTTTATCACTCCATCGAGGCGCCGAAGGGCGAACTGGGATACTTCATCGTCAGCGACGGCTCGACCCAGCCCTATCGCGTGCGCGTGCGCCCGCCATCTTTTGTCAATCTGCAAGCTCTCGACGTGATGTGCCGCGGCCAGCTGGTGGCCGATGTCATTGCGGTCATCGGCACGCTCGACATCGTTCTCGGCGAGGTAGACCGCTGATGCACGCGTTCCTGCAGTACATCCAGTCTTATCTTGACAGCGATAAAACCCCAGGCGGGGCGGGAAATATTTTCTGGGCTACGGTTTACATTCTGCTCGTCTTTGCGGGCCTGTCGGTCGCGGTCATTGCGATGAACTGGCTGGAGCGCAAAATTCTCGCGCACATGCAGGTAAGGCTTGGCCCGATGCGGGTAGGTCCGCATGGCCTGCTCCAGCCCATTGCCGACGCCATCAAGTTACTGCTTAAAGAAGACATCATTCCGGCCGAGGCCGACAAGATAGTGTTCTGGGTCGCGCCGTTCATCGTTGTGCTGGCGGCGTTTACCGTGTTTGTGGTGGTTCCGTTCGGACCGACGCACGCCATCACCGACATGAACATCGGCATTCTCTTTATGCTTGGCGTGTCGTCGCTGAGCGTGCTGGGAATCGTCACCGCGGGATGGGCGTCGAACTCGCACTACCCTTTGATCGGGGCGCTGCGCTCCAGCGCGCAGATGGTTTCGTACGAAGTCGCCATGGGGCTGGCGGTAGTCTCGGTCGTTCTGATGACCAGCCTGAATGCGGAGAGTACTGGGACGCTGAGCATGATCGGCATCGTGCAGGCGCAACAGGCGCAGGGTGAATGGTTCATCTTTAAATTCTTCCCGCTGGGTCTGATCGGCTTCTTTATCTTCGCCATCGCCATGGTTGCCGAGACCAACCGCGCGCCCTTCGACCTGCCTGAAGCTGAATCGGAATTGACCGCGGGGTTCCACACTGAGTACAGCGGCTTCCGCTGGTCTTTATTCTTTCTGGCTGAATACTCCGCCATGATTGCGGTCTCGTCGATCGCAGTCACGCTGTGGCTGGGTGGCTGGCTGCGTCCCTTTCCCAACGCGCTCACAGGACCGACATGGGATCTGGTCTTCTCTTTATTTCCAGGAATTACTTTTCTGCTGCTCGCAGTGATGTGCTTCTATAACACGGCGCGGATGCCCAAGCACCCTCTGTTCCGCGTGCAGACGATGGGCCTGGCAGGATTCGGCGTGGTGCTGGGCTTGATCGGATTGGTTCTGCTCATTCCCGCGGTGCGGGTGCGTGTCACCGATATTTTCTGGTTCGCGGCGAAAGTTGCCGCCTTCATGTACCTCTACATCTGGTATCGTGGCACGTTCCCTCGTTACCGCTTCGATCAGCTGATGAAAGTAGGGTGGAAGGTGCTGCTGCCGACGGGCCTGGTGCTCTTGATCCTGACCGCAATTGTGGGGATGCGGATGGAACTGTGGGCGGAACTGCAAGGAGCGTGGCGGCCATGATTCCCCCAGGAACCAATCCTCCGGTCGCGACACCATTTTTCTTTTACTTGCTCGCCGCAACCATGATCGCGGGCGGAATCCTGGTGATCACACGAAAGAATGCCGTGCATTCGGCGATGGCGCTCATCACCACTCTGCTGGCGCAGGCCGGGCTCTACCTTATGCTTTACGCTCCATTCGTAGCTGGCGTGCAAATCATTCTTTATGCCGGCGGCATCATGGTGCTGTTCCTGTTCGTGATCATGCTGATCTCGATTGAACGAGCTGAGAAAGAGCGCCAGTTCAACAAACAGTGGCTCGTGGGAATTGTCGCGGCCGCCGCGCTCGGCGGCCTGTTTATTGCGGTCTATACCACAAGGGCAAAAGGAATTCTTTTCCCCGAAGGCCGCATGACCTATGGCGAGGCGGGAAACACGCAGGCAGTCGCCGCTTTGCTTTTTGACCGTAATGCCGGGCAATACATGTTTGCCTTCGAGATCGCGTCGCTCTTGCTGCTGGTCGCGATCATTGGGGCGGTGGTGATGGCGAAGAAGAGGATTTGAGAAAGCTTCTAGCTCCAAGCTTCTACCTAGTTCAGAGGCGTGGATGCTAGGGGATCAAGTCTAGAAGCCAGGAGCTAGGAGCTAGAAGCTGAAAATGGACGCAATGCTTCACATCTCGACATTGCACTACCTAGTGCTGGGCGCAGCTCTGTTTCTGCTGGGCGTGATCGGAGTGCTGACGCGTCGCAACGTAGTCATCGTCCTGATGTCGATTGAGTTAATTCTGAACGCGGTCAACTTGAATCTGGTCGCCTTCTCGCGCTACTGGCAGGGGATTCACGGTCCCGGCGCCCTGCATGGACAGGTATTCGCAATTTTCGTAATCACCGATGCCGCAGCCGAAGCCGCGGTCGGCCTCGGCATCCTGATCGCCTTCTTCAGAAATAAGGAGACGGTGAACGTGGACGAAGTGAATTTGTTGAAGTGGTGAGAAACAGCTTCTAGCTCCTAGCTGCTAGCTTCTGGCGATTCCTCACGGTCATCGCTTGAGCTAGGTGCTAGAGGCTAGGAGCTAGAAGCAGAATTACGAATGCTATTTCTAGATCACATCTATCTGATCCCGCTGTTTCCCGCCATCGGCGCGGCGTTGATGTTTTTCTTTGGGCGCCGGCTGCAGAAGGCGACGGTTAGCGCCGTATGCGTCGGCTCGGTCGTGCTGGCATTCGTCGTAGCGTGCGGAGCGGTGTTGCAGTACGTGAATTGGGCTCCGGCGCACGATCACCAGCCTTTCGAAAGAGTTCTCTACACCTGGCTCGGCACCGATACCGGCCACCTGAACTATGTGAAGCATGACGGCACTCAGGCTCCGTTTCAGGCCGATGCCGGATTCCTGCTTGATCCGCTTTCCAGCATCTGGCTGCTGTTTGTTACCGGCGTCGGAATGCTGATCCATATTTATTCCACCGGGTACATGGCGCATGAGGGCGGATATTACCGCTTCTTCGGGTACCTCAACCTGTTCATGTTCTCGATGTTGACGCTGATCCTGGCCAACAATTACGTGCTGATGTTTGTGGGCTGGGAAGGTGTGGGGCTGTGCTCGTATCTATTGATTGGATTTTATTTTCACCGCAAGTCGGCGAGCGACGCGGCAAACAAGGCATTCATTGTCAACCGCATTGGCGACGCCGGATTTTTGTTAGGTATGTTTTTCATCGCCTGGTACATGGGGTCGCTGCGATATATC
>DASSRO010000299.1:0-2262 GCA_035701745.1 Candidatus Sulfotelmatobacter sp.
TGACCGGACGGGGCTATCGATTCATTGCGCCGATTCTTTCTCCCGAAGAAGAACCCGCCACGGAGCCTCCGCAACTTGCAGCGTCAATAATCCCTACGGGTTCTCGGAGTTTCGTTTCGCAGCCAGATAGTTGGCCGCAAAATCGCAGCCTGGGCTCGACGGACCAAAGCCAAGAGCCGGCAGAAGGTCAGTTACCGGGTGCTGAAACCACTCCTGTACCGCTACATCGGCGTGCGCGAAGGCGGCTTTTGGCCGGTTTAGCTTTGTTGGCAGTTGTGTCGCTTCTCGCATTTTGGGGCTCGCGGCGAACTTCGACTGTCCCCACCGTCTCCCAGCGTAAGACAGTTTTGGCTGTCCTGCCATTCGACAATTTGAGCCGAGATCCGGATCAAGAGTTCTTCAGTGATGGCCTGACTCAGGACATAGTCGCCCAGGTCGGGAAGTTGAATCCGGATCGCCTCACCGTGATCGCTCATCGTTCTGTCGCCAAGTACAAAGGGAGCACATTGTCGGCGAAGGAAATCGGCAAGGAGCTGAACGCCGACTACTTAGTCCAAGGCAGCGTTCGACGCGCAGCGGACCGTGTGCGGGTCACCGTCGAACTCATTCAAGCCCAAGATCAGACCGACATCTGGACCGAGAGTTACGACCGCGAACTCAAGGATGTGCTGGCCCTGCAGGACTCCGTCGTGCGGAGTATCGCGAGCGAGATTCACATCGCCCTTAGTGAAGAACAGCAAAAGCGTTTAGCTACTCCTCGGCAACTCAGTCCAGCAGCATACGAGGCATACTTGAAGGGGCGCTATTACTGGAACAAGCGCACCGGCGAGAGCATGCAGAAGGCGGAGCAATATTTCGAGCAGGCGATCCAAAACGATCCCACCTATGCGGCAGCGTATTCGGGACTGGCAGACTGTAACAGCGGGATGACGTGGCACGGATTCAAGTCCCCAGCCGAGGCACTCCCGAAAGCTTATGCCGCGGCACGCAAAGCGATTGAGATCAATCCAGAATCGGCCGAAGCCCATGCGTCCCTGGGCCTGGCGATGAGCCACCGCTGGGATTGGACGGGTGCGGAGACCGAATTCAGACGCGCCCTGCTGCTCGATCCCGGGTATGCAAACGCTCACCACTGGTACGGAGATTATCTTTCCATCCGTAGCCGCCACGACGAAGCGCTTGCGGAAGCGAAGCATGCATTGCAACTCGATCCCCTTAACCTGATGATCAGCACGTGGGTGGGACTCCGCTACTACCAGGCACGCGACTACTCCCGCGCAATCGAACAGAATCGAAACTCGGTTGACCTGGATCCGAACTTCGCGGCCGCTCACCTGCTGCTCGGACAGGACCTTCTTGGGGCAGGGTTGCACAGCGAAGCCATTGACGAACTGAAGAAAGCGGCAAATCTGTCAGGCAACAGCCCAATTTATACCGCGCAAGTCGCCGTGGCCCTGGCACGCGCAGGCCAGACTCGCGAAGCGTCGCTCATTGCGCACGAACTGGAAACGGTCTCAAGGAAGCGTTACGTTTCCCCTTACGGGTTGGCTCAGATCCACGCATCGTTAAACGAAAAAGACGAAACGTTCAAATGGCTGCAAGCGGCGTATGCAGATCATTCCGTTTGGATGGGGTACCTCGCCGTAGACCCCATTTTTGACTCCTACCGCTCGGATGAGCGCTTTAAGGATTTGCTCCGAAGCGTCGGTTTACCCTGAACGACACCAGCTAATCCTGCCATCGCCCAATGTGAAAGCTAAATAGATCCCAGATATCCCCGCGTTCGTCAGCCACTCGGAGGTTGTATCCAGAAAATCCGCTCTCGCCGCCTTCCCGCGCGGCCGAGTGCAAAATTACCGCGAAGCATCCATCTCCGGCAGTTCCACGTGATCGATTACCAGCGCATCCGACGGCGCCTGTTGTGGCACGAGTTTCAGTCCCAGTTGTTCCTGCACGGCCGTGAAGAGCGAATCGTTCCCCGCCGACTGCGCCCACTGCAGATTGAAATCGTATTGCCCGGCCAGCCCTGTCTTATCCACGACGTTCTCGCCTAGTTGCATGGAAAGCTGCCTCGCCAACTCCGCCATCGAAGATTTCTGCGCTTCGATGCTCATCACCTGGCCGTCGTCGCCTTCACGCATCAGCATCCGGTGGATCGCCTTCCCGTCCGAACCTGCAGCCGTATCGGGCGAGTCTGCATACTTGGTCGGTTGCAGTTTCGATCCGTTCTCGCCGACCTCCAGCAAGTGCTGCGGCAGTACT
>DASSRO010000300.1:0-2726 GCA_035701745.1 Candidatus Sulfotelmatobacter sp.
CAGGACACGAACCGTCCGCAGTACGAGCTCATGCGCATGCTCGCCGGCGAGCGCCACAATGTCTGCGCGGTGGGCGATGAAGACCAGTCGATCTACTCGTGGCGAGGCGCCGACATTCGCAACATTCTCGAATTCGAACAGGACTTCCCCGAAGCCAAGATCATCCGCCTCGAACAGAATTACCGCTCGACGCAAAATATTCTGCAGGCGGCGTCGGCAGTAGTGGCGAACAATGTGCGCCGCAAGGGCAAGAACCTGTGGACGTCTCGGCAGGGCGGCACAAAAATCGGTTACTACGAGGCACCCGACGGCGAAAACGAAGCGCTGTTCGCGGCCGACTGGATTGCACGCTACATCCGCGAAGCCGGCGAACGAGGCGAGACACCGCGCGCCGCCGTGCTTTACCGCACCAACTCGCAATCGCGATTGTTTGAAGAAGCCATGCGGCGATATGGCTTGAAATATCACGTGGTCGGCGGATTTTCGTTCTACGAGCGCTCCGAAATTAAGGACATGATCTCGTACCTCAAAGTCATCCATAATCCCGAGGACTCGATCTCTTTGCTGCGCGTGATTAACACGCCCACTCGCGGCATTGGCAAGGGAACGATCGACATACTGGAAAAGCTTGCGCTCGAAACGGGATTGTCGCTATGGGGCGCGCTCGGCGAAGCGATCCGGCGACAACTCTTGCCGGCGCGCGCCTTGGCGTCGCTGCAAAGTTTCCGCCAGTTGATTGAAGATGCGCGCGCCATGCTAGGAGGGACCTTCGCGGAGCAACTGGAAGAAGGTGTGGCGCGGGCGCTCTCGCCCGCGAATGCAGGCGGAGTTGAGCGATCGGACGCCAACGAAGCGCAACCCGAAGATGCCACCGCCTTCGACCCGAGCGAGTTCGGAAATTTCTCGTTCGACTTTGGGGCCGCGGATTCGGAGCGTGCATCGTCCCAGCTCGATGCGGCAGTGGAGGCTAGCACGGAAAACATACGGCCCGCGGAACCGGAAATTGGCACGACGCCCGATTCATTTCCCGCTCCCACCGTCAGCACGGCCGACTTACTGAAATTCCTGATCGACCGCACCGGATACATCAAGCTGCTCGAGGAAGAAGACACGCCCGAAGCCTTCTCCCGCATCGAAAACCTGCGCGAACTGGTCAATGCCGCCATGGACTCGCGCGACCGCGCCGAAACCCTGGATCAGTTTCTGGATCACGCTGCGCTGGTCGCCGATGCCGACGATTACGACGCCCGCGCCCAGATTACGCTGATGAGCCTGCACGCCGCCAAGGGCCTGGAGTTTCCCTTGATCTTTCTCAGCGGCCTGGAGGAAGGACTGTTTCCGCATTCCCGCACCATGCTGGTGCCCGAAGACATTGAAGAGGAGCGGCGCCTTTGCTATGTCGGCATGACCCGTGCCATGGATCAACTCATCCTGACGCGCGCGGTCTATCGCAGGCGATACGGCACCGATCTGCCCGAGGCCAGCGTTCCCTCGCGCTTTCTGGAGGAAGTCCCCGCGCCGCTCATCGAAGAACTGGGAACGAAAAGTGCACGCGCGGGCACGAGCCGTGTGGGGACGGCCGCCCCCGGCCGTCCGGGTCTCAGCTCAGCAAATGCCGAGAGCTCCCATTATTCCTACGAAGACGAAGACCAAAGCGCAGCCTGGCACGGCCGAGAGACCGTCGGGACACAAACGCGGCCGAAGCCGACTTCTCCGGCCCGGCCCTACAACTCCATCGAAAACATTGCCGAGTTTTTTGCCAGCCGCGGAAAGAAATTTACCGTTCCGAAGCAGAAGATAGAAGAGCCCACGGGCAAGCGCGGATTCCGCCCCGGCCAGAAGGTTCGCCATCCTAAATACGGCGAAGGCACGGTCTACCAGCGCGAAGGAGAAGGCGAAGAAGCCAAGATTACGGTACAATTTCCTCGCTTCGGCTTGAAAAAGCTGGTGGAGAAGTATGCCCAGCTCGAGAGGGCCTGAGGCAGTTGGGTAATTTTGTAATCGGGTAATTTCGTAATTTTCGGATCGTTCAAATTACAAAATTACGCAATTACCAAATTACAAACTTAAAAAGGATTCATGGCAAACACGACAAAACTCAGCAAAGAAGATCGCAAGAAAGCCAAACGCACCGCTCGCAAGAAACGCAAGGCAGAGAAGCCGCTCAAGCCCCGCGACTACGCACGCGGATCGAAGAAGCCCAAAGTCAAGAAACTGGCTCGCGGCCAGGCGAAGCGGTAAGGGTAGCAGCGGAACTCGTGTGGGAGCGGGCGGCTCGCCCGCTCCGCCGCGAAGCGATGCAAGGTTCTTGTAGCTGAAAGCTGTTCTCAGCCTGCCCTGAGCCGAATAGCGGAAAGGGCTAATAGCTGAAAGCTGCACCCAGGAGACCACAACCGCTTGTCACAAACAACGGAACCCGCCGAAGTCGTCCGTACCTCCGACAACCAGCTTTTCTGCTGCAAGTCGATTGACAAGCTGATCTCGGAATCGGAAACGCCGGGCCAGCGCCTGCAAAAAACCCTCGGTCCGTGGTCTCTCACTGCGCTCGGAATCGGCGCCGTGATTGGGTCGGGCATCTTCGTGCTCACCGGTACTGCCGCCGCCGGGGAATATTTCAAGGCCCCGTCGATCCTTCACGCCCAGGTTCTCGACATCGTCGTGAACTTCCTGCGCGGAGGCAGCACATCGCAAATTCTGATGCATGGGCGGCCGCCGGCCGGACCGTC
>DASSRO010000301.1:0-12903 GCA_035701745.1 Candidatus Sulfotelmatobacter sp.
TTTCAACGACAATCAGAGGCTGCACATTTTCGTGGTCGACATCGCGTCGAAGCAGGTGCGCCAGCTGACGCAAGGAAATTTTGACGAGCATTCGATTGACTGGTCGCCGGATGGAAAGCAGTTGGTATTCGCGTCGAACCGGGAACCGAATCAGGATGAGTTCTTCAACTACGACCTGTTCACGCTGCAATTGGCGGATAACAGCATTCGGCGGCTGACCGCGACGGAGTTCAATGAGTACGACCCGCTGTGGTCGCCGGACGGGAAATTTATTGTGTATCGCGGTACGCGGCGCGGCCTGACCGACCGCGAGACGACGATGGAAGACACGCACGTGTGGATGATGAACGCGGACGGCAGCAACCGGCGCGAGATTGGCGGCGTGATCGACAATCGCCAGGGCTCGCCGCAATGGTCGCCGGATGGCAGCAGCGTTTATTTTTCGGTGCAGGAACGGGGCAGTTTCCACCTGGTACGGCTCCCGGTTGCGGGCGGGCAGCCCGAGTACGTTGTCAATGATGTGGGCGGCGTTGGAGCCTTTTCGGTGGGCAAGAAGGGCGCTCTGGCTTACAGTTTCACCACGCCGCGCGATTCGACAGAGCTCTACTACAAGGCTGGCGGGGCAGCCGCGCGCAAGCTCACGGACCTGAATCACGACTTGCTTGCGGGGAAATCGATTGCCGACGTTGAAGCGTTCACGTTTCTCAGCAACGACAATCGCTTCGAGGTGGAAGCGTTTCTCACCAAGCCCGTGGGAATGACGGCGACGTCGAAACATCCGCTGATTGTCGTGATTCATGGCGGCCCGCATGGACAGAATGGGCCCGCATTCAATTTCAAGAATCAGGTCTATGCGGCGCATGGATATGCGGTGCTGAATGTGAACTATCGCGGATCGACCGGCTACGGGCAGAAATTCGCCGACGCGGTGTTTGGCGATCAGGACGGCAATGAGGGGCAGGACATTCTCTATGGCGTGAGCGCGGCGGTGCGGCGGTATTTGTGGATCGATCGCGAGCGGCTGGGAATTGAAGGAGTAAGTTACGGCGGCCAGCTTACCGACTGGCTGATCACGCAGACCAACGAATTCAAGGCGGCGATTCCGACCGCTGGCATCGCGAACCTGGTCAGCTACAACTACATGACCTACTACAACCAGTATGAGGAGATGGAGTTTGGGCAATTCCTGCACCAGGGGAATCTGATGGATGTGGCGTGGGAGCGTTCGGCGCTCAAGCACATTGCGGGCGCGCATACGCCGACGCTCATCCTTCACGGCGAGAATGACAACGACGTGCCCATTGCCGAGGCGGAGCAATTTTTTATTGCGCTCAAAGACGTGGGAGTGGAGACGGTGTTCTGCCGCTATCCGCGCGAAGGTCACGGGCTTTCGGAAACTAAACATCAGATCGACGCGACGGATCGGTCGATTGCATGGTATGAGAAACACTTTTCGAAGGCGGGCGCGGAAGGCGTGACGAACGTGCAGCCGTAGTCTTTGCAAACCGGTTCTTGCCGGGGGTAGGGATGCTTCGACTGCGCGGGAAGGGTGGCCCGCCCTTTGGTGTTTCGCCGAAAGCACCACGACCGGGGGTGCCCCATCCTTGCGCACTTTGCAAGGGTGGGTACCACGGACGCATACGTCTACAGCTTTCGCAGTTTGCCACGCTTGTGCAGATGCGGCGGTACAAGAGCGTGAGAAGCCAAAACCGGCGCTGCCGACAGCATCGCACCCGCCCTTGCACAAAACGCAAGAGCGGGGCACCCGCAGCGATTTGGCTTCGGCCGCTCAAAGGCCGGGCCACCCGTCCTTGCTCGGCATGACAGGCTTTTTAGCTGCACTGCGGGATTTTCAGCGCACTTCCAGCGAGACCAGGTCGCCGTTTTTCGCACCGACGGGTTTGTAGTTGACGCTGACGCGGCGGTCGCGCCAGTCGCAGGAAAAATTGTCGGCGCCAATCAAAATCATGGACTTGTAATTGGCGGTGCGCAGTTTGAGCGTCGCAGTCTCGTCGGCCACGGTCAGGATGGCTGCTGGGGCCTGGGAGCAGTCGACTGCGACCAGGCGGCCACTCAAAAATTTCGTAGGACGTTTGTCTTCGGGTGAGGCGGGTTGGGTTGGAGTCTCGGGGACTGGATGCTCGGCGGCGTCGCGCTTGGCCGCGTCTTCATCGAGCACATCAAAAGGCGATTTCTGGGGAGCGAGCTGGGGTTGGGTGAGTGCTCCCGCCTTTACCGGAATGCCGTACTTGCGCTCGGTTCCGGCCTGCTCAAGCAGGTCGCGGGCGCGGGCTGCAATCTGCGGATTGCTGCTGGCCTTTAGGCGGTCGAGCAGGGCGTTGGCCGCCTCCCATTTCTTGCTGGCGACATAAATTTGCGCCAGGTGGAAGCTGTAAAGTTCATTGCGCGGGCTGAGGCCGATGGCAGCGCGCTCGGCTTGCAGGGCAGCGGCGGGTCCTCCTCCGGCGTTGCGGGCGACGGCCAGCAGATCATAGGCCGAGGCGAATTCGGGATACCACTCGAGCACCGCGCGCAGGTCGAGCATCATGTTGGCCAGGCCCTGCATGTCGGTGTGTGCGGCTTCGGCGCTGCGATAACGCAAGACGGAAACGTAATAGCGCAGCCACATGTCGCGCGGATTGAGCACGGAGGCATCTTTAATTTCGTTGGCGGCCCCGGTAAATTCGCCGTGCTGGATGTGATCCCAGGCGAGGATGCGATGGGCGAGGGCGTTGCCGATGGCATTGCTGGGGAGTTGGTCGGAATCTCCGCTGGCGCTTTTGGCTTCCTGCTTGGCTTCGGCTTTCTTATCGGCGGCGGTGGGAGCTTCCGCTAAATCGTGCAGAGTTTTCAGTCCGATCTCGCGGCGTTCGGGGATGCGGATCTGCAACTCTGCGTACATGGCGCGCGCATCGGCTTCGATAAGAGGCTTCGACGTGACAGCGGAATCGTCAGGGCCAACCGGGGCGGGGAAGCGGTAAGCCTGGCCGGGCTGGGGGTTCGGGGCGGTCTGGCGGCCGGGTTCGATGGCGGTGATCTGCGCGCTTTGGCTGTGAAAATAATCTTTCACAGCTTTTTCCATTTGGTCCGCGCTCATGCCGAAGGCCTGCTGAATGGCTTCTTCGACCGGAACGTTCTGGTTGAGGACGAGGCCGAAGTAAGTTCCGGTCTGGGGCAGCTTCTGTTCGCGGAGCAGATAGTGAATGACGATCCACGACTCGGCGTAGAAGAGCGTGTGATGCGAGCCCTCGTTGCTGGCGGAGGCGTCGTGTTTTACGGTGAACAGGTCGGGCAGCGCGAGCCAGACCTGCGCGCCGAGCAGGTCACTGAGAAGTCTGGGATGAGAATTGCCAGACCTATTCGGGGTTGAGTCCTGCAGTTCAGGATCGGCGCCGAGTTCGACTTGCTTGTTGTCGAGGCGAATGGAGCTGAAATATTCAGCCAGCCCTTCGTCGAACCATCCCTGGGCGGGAGGATAGTTGTAGCTCAACAGCATGGTGGCGAACTCGTGAGCCACGTCGCGCCAGGGTTGGTCGGCGGAGAGATTGAGGGCGATGAAATCCTGATCGTCGCCGGGCAGAAAAAATCCCGGAGCAGTGATGGGCTGGCCCCGGTACAAAGGCGCGGCCTGGTAGTAGGACTTGTCGTTGTTGAAGGCGAAGATGGTGAGCGGAACCGACTGGTTGAGGCGGTCTTTTCCGAGCAAGGTGGCGAAGACAGCTCGCATCTGCTCGAAGCGCAGGGCGACTTCGCGACCTTTTTTATCGCCGGCATCGGTGATTACGGTGTAGTGGACGGAATGCACCTCAAGCCAGGGAGAGGGCTCGGCGGCGGAAGCGTGGAAGCAGAGCGCCGCCAGCGATGTAAGGAACAGCGAGATGGAGCGGCTTCGAAGCATGCCGGGGAGATGCGCTTCTGGGAATGCTACCACGGAGGCTTAGGGCGGGCGCCACCTGCAATACGGGCATAGTCATCGGTCGAGGAATTAGCACGTAAAGAAATGTAACGAATCGGGCTTGGCGCGCACTAATAATTGGAGGGCCTTGCTGATTTAGGCACCGCCCTAGTTGAGGTTGCCATGTTTGCTCGCAAAGTAACCGCTCGGTTGAAGTCGAAATCACTCTCGCAATTTACGAATCTTATGGAGTCTGAAATTCTTCCGTGGTTAAGAACCCAAGAGGGTTTTCTGGATCTCATCACGCTGGCCGCTTATGGTGGGGCGGAAGTCACGACCATCAGCTTCTGGGATCGGCAGGCGGACGCCGATGCCTACCACACCAGCGGTTACCCCGAAGTGGTGGAGGTTCTGGAAAAGCTGTTGGATGGGCGTCCGTACGTGAAAACGTTCGAGGTTGTGAGTTCGACATTCCAGCGGACATCGTCGGAAGGGAAATCGTGCGGCAGGATCTCCCCGGCGGAACATCTCCGCGGGCAGTCTGGCGAAGTCAACTTCGATGCGAGAACTGCGGGAAGCTTGGATCTTTAGTGGGGCGGTATATACCGACGGGCGACTTGCTTCTGCGTTTCGGCCGCCTGCAACTTAGTGCCAAGCCTGCGTCTCGATCGCCAACGCTTCTAGAGCATCCATTGCGTGCTCCAGTCTTGCTCTTTCCTCGTAATGGTCGCTGTCACCGGCCAGCTCTTGTAGCCTTCCCCTGATCGCAGTATGTGCGGCAGAAATCCGCTCAGGCATTTTCCGCCCATCCACTTCCAGCATCGCGAATTTATAGATCTCTTCCCAATTGTTGTTGTTCATTGGATACCGGACCGTTCCGTCGTCGGCAGCCTTCGCCCCGAACCTTTGGAAGCACACTGTTGGCACACAGGCAGAGTAACTTCCGCTGTCTCGCCGGTTTCCCAAAACAACATCGTTGCTTTTTGGAATTCGGCAGTCACACCACATCCCACGCAAATCCCTGCCTTGGCGGAAAGTTGTCCGTCCCTGAGGAGGGCGCGGAGGGACTCTTTAAGGATCGTGCTCTTGTTGAACAGCGTTTGATTTGGCGATGTCACCATAGGGCCATCCCCTTTTGACAACATTTTCGCCAAAATACACCAGGGCATTGCGTGGAAGCTGTTCAATCGGAGACTGTCCAATCGGAGACATAGCGATCACATGGGATGGATGCCGCCCAGCTTCGTGGCTACCAGCACTTCCAGAATTGTGGCAGTGCTGCGGATTGTTCCGCAGATTGTGAGAATTGCATCTGTGACCGTGGGGTGGTCCTCTGCCAGCAATTCCAGTCGTCCGCTTACTTCTTTGAGTTGTTGGGCTTCGCGCAGCAAGGCTTTCGGGGGCATGTGAGTCTCCTGAATCGGCTAAGAAGGGAAGACTTCAGATGGGCTGCCTAGCTCAGGAGACCTGAATGAGGAGAGGTATAGACCCTCGTAAGAGAGCGTATCACAGGATTGATCAGGACTATTCGATAAGAACCACATTGAGCAGCGAACTGTGGACCTGAAGTTCGCCGTTGTAGTCAATGAAACCCAACTTCCTGAATTTGTTCATGAAGGCGTTGATTCGCGGACGGGTTGTGCCCACCATCGCTGCCAATGTTTCCTGGCTGATTTTCGGAATTTCCGTTTTTTCCCGGATTCCGTCTTTTCCGAACCCGGCGAATATGAGCAGAATGCGGGCGAGCCGCTTTTCGCTGGAATTGAAAAGCTGGTCGATCAGGTCTTCCTGATAGCGGATATTCCTCGACAACAGATGCTCTACGAATACATCTGAAAATGTGTGTTGTGCGTGAAGCACGCGCAACATCGCGTCTTTGTCGATCCGCATAAATTCGCAATCGCTCAGGGTGGTCACGCTCGCCATGCGAAGACGGTGTCTGATCAGACTGTCTTCGCCGAAGAAGTCGCCCGTGGTCAGAATCGCGATGGTCGCTTCCTTCCCCGTCTTTGAGACAACACTTAACTTGACCTTTCCCGATTGAATGTAGAAAACCGAATCGCACGAATCGCCTTGGGCGAAGACGGTTCGACCCTTGGAGAGAGACACAATCTTTCTCCCCCGCCCGATTTGCGCAAGGAACAGCTTGGGGTCGAACACTTCTTTCTTACGCTTGGAGGGAGTCATGATTGTGGAGGCCTCACTGGTACATTCTATTACCATGGCTCGGCAAGCAGATAGTTTTTTCCGATGTGGGAAGCAGTCCAATCTGCCGTGGGTGGATACAATCCCGCTCGGATCTTCAGGCGGCCTTGATCTGATGTTGGACTTTTTGCAAAGCGGATTGCTGGAGCGCCTGGTGACGGTCTTCGGCTTCAATAACCGCATTCAGTTCGCCACCTGCCAGGATGGCAAATCCGGTGAGATACAACCAGAGCAAGAGGATGACGACGGCGCCGAGCGAGCCGTAAGTGGCGCTGTAGGAATTAAAAAAGTGCAGGTAGATGCGGAAGCCCAGGGAAGCGAGCAGCCAAATTACGATTCCCAGCGCCGCACCGGGCGAGACCCAGCGCCAGGTAGCGCGGCTCGCGTTGGGACCGAAGAAATAGATGGTGGCGAACGCCAGAAACATGGCCGCGAGTAAGAATGGCCACTGCAGAACCTGCCACGTCAGGGTGAACGCGTGCCCAAGACCAAAGTGCGCAGCGAGGGCGCTTCCGATCTTGCCTCCGTAAAGAAACAGGACCACCGCGAGGATGATCAAGACAGCCAGAGAAACGGTGAGGCCGAGGACGGTAAGCTTCTGCTTCCACCAGGGCCGGGTTTCACGGAGGCCGTAAACAACATTCAGGGAAACTATGACAGCGCCCACTCCGGCGGAGGCGGCCCACAGAGCTCCCAGAATTCCGGCCGCTACTTTTAACGGACTGCTGGCTTGCACGACCTGACTCACAACCGAGTGCACCAGAGCGGAGGCCGAGCCCGGCGCGAGTTCGCCAAGAGCGGTAAAGATGCTTTCGCGCAGCTCGGAATGCGGCCCGGCAAACAGGCCGATCAGAGAGACGACAAACAAAAGCATAGGGAAGAGGGCGAGAATGAAGTAATACGATAAGGCCGCCGACCGCGTGGAGAGTTCATCCTCGCCCAGCTTCTTGAAAGAGCGCTGGGCCAGGAGGATTGGCGTGAGTCCGCCAAATTTCCATAAAGACGGCATCGCGGGATCAGGCCGCCCGGGCTCGCACCCGCGTCGAACGCACGGGAGAAGTTCGTGTGAGCTCGCCCAGCAGGGTGATCAAGGCGCCTTGCATGCGGAAAAACTTTTTCTCATCGGCGTCGGCGAAGGCCAGGGACTCGGGCATAGCGGCGACCATGGCGGCCAGGCCGTAATCCATTTCCCGATGAGCGGAAAAGCTGAGGAACTTTTTTGCGCCGCCGGGATAGTCCGTGAGCAGCATGATGGCCAGTTCGGCGCCACCGCAGACGAGGGAGGCCACGGCCGCGCGCCGGTTGCGGCGCCAGAACCATGCGGTCGATCCCAGAAAGAGTCCTACGCTGGCATAGTCGATCAAGGCGTGGGCCTTGGGTGTGACCACGCGGGGAATTGGTTTGGCCACCATCTTGGTTAACTTATTCAGCATTGCCATGGAAGACTCCTAAAACTCTTCGTGCTAATTCGCAAAATAAATTCGCATCAATCAGTTCGTTTCAACTGCGCGTAAACAGTCCGGCAAAACCGTAGCCGGCCAGGAATCCAATCGACGACAGAACCAGCGAGGCCACGACAATATGCTCGCTAGCGTTGGCGGCGGGATCGAGTTTGGCGCGGGCGGCCACGACTTTGTCCTTCAACTCGCCGATCGTTTCGTGAACCTGGTTGCGCTGCTGCGCCGCGCGGATTTCCAAACGGTCGATCGGATTGGCGCTCATAACTGTTCCTTTGCTTCGTGTGCTTCGTGCTGCATCCAGATTTTGTCGTTCCTGAGTACCTCGAACGTCCGGCGCGGAACGATCCCTTTGAGAGAGAATTCGCGTTTCGCGAAATAAGCGGCGAGGCCTCCGATCACAGCCCAGAGGATGGCGACCCCGAAGAATCCGAAAACCCAGTGATAAGGATTATTGGCGAAAATTGCGGCAATCACTGCGACCAGCCCCACTACCAGCAGCGCATAAGCTGTAGCCAGCATCACCACCGCCAAGCCCGCCAGGACGACGGCGACTTTCAGCAATTCCAGCTTCTGCTGCGTCTCGGTCTTGAAGAGCTTGATTCGCGTCTGAACAAAATCTTTGAATTCTTCCTTGATGTCGGTCACGACCTGCGCCAGGCTGCGGCCGTTGGGAATGCTATGCATCTCGATTCGACCTCCATACGCGCGTGGCAATGCCCGCGGCCATGGCCAAGCCAGTCACGACGCCCAGCAATTGCAGCGGCTTTTCCTGTTTGACGAATTCCGCCCGGTCGCGCAATTGCCGGCCGAGTTGCCGCGTCTTGGCAACGGATTTTCCGATGGCCAGTCCCACAGCTTCACCTGCTCGCCGTAATTTTGCCTTCTCTACGGGAATGGTGAATTCCTCTGACGTATTGAGTCGTTCAACCATCTGAGCCATAGAAAAATCCTTTGCCTGGAACGTGGTCTTCCGCTTAGCGAGCGGCGGAAGGCTTGTTCATCGAGGTGGTTGTTCCCGTGTAATTGGCGAGGGTGGTCAGGAAAGGCCGGCTCAGTCGCGTGCTATGAACTTTGCCTTCCAGAATCTCCTCGAAGGGCACGAACTTGCCGTAGAGAACGCGAGTCTCATCTTTATCCTGAGTAACGGCGGCGCCGTTCAAATCAATTCCGGCAAAAAGTCCGCGACTGCGGGAATAGGTGAGGACTTCGGATTTCATCTTCCAATCTGTATCGGCCCCAGCGTGACGGCCTACCGGACCGGCGGCGGCGGAAGCGTCAGCGCCGATCTTGAATTTGCTGGAGAGCATGTGTTTCATGCCTTCGTCGTTCATCACGATCATGACCAGGTCGACGGCTTGACCTCCGAGCTGCAGGCCCCAGCTTCCGCCGGTGATGGTGATAGGAGCGATGGCGCTCCAATGACCGCTGTCAGTGCGGCAGGTGGCCACACCTTTGCCGTGATTGCCGCCAAACCCGACGGCAATTTTCACCATCGATGGGACCACGGCGATGCACTTAGCGTCGCTCATGATTTTGTCAGGGATGCCTTTGTCGGGAGTGGACATGATCTCGTCCAGAACCTTGGCCGAGTTGTCGATGCGTTTTGCGATATCCGATTGATCTTTTTCTTTATCAGCACTCCAGCCGGCACCGGCGAGTAGGAGGACGCTGCAAAGGGCAAGCGCGGTTCTGGCGGGGGAAAAGCTACGAAGGGTCATAGATGGATCACTCCCGTAAATTCTTGACGTAGAAGGCGTAAGAAGACCCTAAACCGATGCGATGGGCGTCCCTATCCGGTGCATGCTGTAAGTGCACACAGGACATGCCTGAGGAATGAGCGGGGAAGCGGGTGACAGCGTGATTCATGGCGCGTCCAACAGGGTGCAAACCTGATCGTTGGAGATCTCCGGCCATGCGAAGCCTACTAGTTTTGGCGATCCTGTTGGTGGCGGCATGCTCGCACGCGCAGGATTCTCTGACGCCATCGGCAGAGCAGCCACTCACGGCCGACGCGATTATGGCCCGCGTGGCCGCGAACCAGGATCGCAGCGACGCTTTGCGCAAACAATACGTATATCGCCAGCACATACGCATCGCTACCCGTCGATCGAATGGCAAAGTGCAGCGCGAAGAGTCGGCTGACTACGACGTGATCCCGGCGCCCGACGATACTAAGAAAGAGCTCAAGCTGCTGACCGGTCGCTACTGGAACAAAGGAAAGTACGAGGCCTTTCAAGGGCAACCTGTCCCGGGAACTGGCAGTCTTGATGGAGGGCTGATCGAGGGATTTCGCGACGATCTATTGAACGAGAAGACGAAGGACGGGCTCGCGAAAAACCTGTTTCCCCTGACCAGCGAAGAGCAGAAAACCTATGAGTTCAAGCTGCTAGGGCGGGAAGTGGAGGCTGGGCGGAGTGTATATCACATCGCGTTTCGTCCGAAGGATCGAGAAGAGATTACCTGGGCAGGCGAGGCTTATATCGACGCTGCAGAGTTTGAGCCAGTGCGGGTGTTTACCAAGCTATCGCGGCGCATTCCGCTGGGAGTGCGGATCTTTCTGGGCACTGATCTGCCGGGAATCGGATTCAACGTGGTCTACAAGCGGCAGGAGGACGGAGTTTGGTTTCCGGCCACCTTCGGAACGGAATTCAAGATTCACGCAATATTCTTCATCAATCGCCAAGTGACCATCTCGCTGGAAAATTCGGGCTTCGAGCATACGCATGTGGAGAGCAGGATGAAAGTGGTGGGGCCGGCGGAGTGAGGGCTGAGGTCGGAAGTCGTAAGAAAAATAATGCAGCTACGCTGCTTGGACAGCCGAGGCGGCCGTCTCTACGAGGTCTTTTATCAGTCGCCGCTGGCGTGGTTTTGCGTCGGAACCAGCACCAGGCGCGGGCGGACAGGCTGGGGCTGAGGTTGCGATGCTGGGCGGAAGCTGTACAGGATGCCGAGAACCGCGGCATAAGCGGCAAAAACGCCGAGCCCAACTGAGGCGATGACGGTAGCGAAGAGAACCAGCGGCATAATCAACGAAATCACGGCAACCAACCTTTAGCGAAGGGCTGTTATCAGATGCACGGCCCGAGAATCCGTATACCTAGTTTCTTTTCCCTTCCAAGCAGCGCGAACCACCAATTTAACCGCGTTGACGCTCCGCGCTGTTGACGACTAAGATACGGAGTAGAGCTGTGTATTCCTACTTTCGAACAATTCTGGGCACCTGTCGACATTACGGAAGGGACATAACCCCCCGGCCATGACGGCGATTACCAAGATTTCTGTCCGGGGCGCCCGGCAGCATAATCTTAAAAACATTGACGTTGAGATCCCTCGCAACACGCTGACGGTGGTTACCGGGCTCAGCGGGTCGGGGAAATCGTCGCTGGCATTTGACACGATTTATGCCGAGGGACAGCGGCGGTATGTGGAGACGCTGTCAGCCTATGCCCGGCAGTTTCTGGATCAGATGGAACGGCCGGATGTCGATGCGATTGATGGACTTAGCCCGTCGATTTCGATCGAGCAGAAGACCACCAGCCGCAGTCCGCGCTCGACCGTGGGGACGATCACCGAAATCTACGATTATCTTCGCCTCTTGTTCGCTTCCATCGGGGTGCCGCACTGCCCCAAGTGCGGCCGCGCCATCAGCCGGCAAACCGCAGACCAGATTGTGCAGCGCGTGATGGCGCTGAGCCCCGAGGACCGCGTGATGGTGATGGCGCCGATCGTCCGCGGGCGCAAAGGCGAATTCAAAAAAGAGATGGAAACGCTGGTCAAGCACGGCTACACACGGGCGCGCATCGACGGCGAGCTACTGAGCCTGGACGACGATGTGGCCATCAACCTCGACAAGCGGAAGAATCACACGATTGAAGTTGTGATCGATCGTCTGCTGGTGAAGCCGGGGATCGAGCATCGGCTGGAAATGTCGGTGGGGCTGGCGATGAAGCTGGCGGGCGGTTTGGTGCAGGTTGCGGTGGTGGGCGGCGAAGAGCAGCTTTATTCGGAGAAGCTGGCCTGTCCCGATTGCGGGATCAGCGTGCCGCAACTGGAGCCTCGCTCGTTCTCGTTTAACAGTATGTATGGAGCGTGCCCGGAGTGCCACGGGCTGGGCAGCAAGTACGATTTCGATCCCGCGAAGGTGATCACGGACTGGTCGAAGCCGCTGCTGGAGGGCGGCCTGGGGCCGGGCTCGGCGTCGCAGAACTTGATTCACATGCTGCAGATTGCTTCCGCCGCCTATGGCATCAATCTAAGCACTCCTTTCGAGAAACTGCCCGAGAAGACGCAGGATTTTCTGCTGAACGGCGAGCCGGGGCGCGGCGGCAAGACCGGGTTTCACGGCATCTTCGGATACTTGAAACAGAATCTCGAGGAGTCGACTTCGGAGGGATACCGCGAGTGGCTGATGGATCATATGTCGGCGACAGAGTGTCCTGCGTGCCACGGAAAACGGCTGCGGCCGGAGAGCCTGGCGGTAAAGGTAAATGGCATGTCGATCGCCGATTTCACCGCCATGCCGGTGGAGCGGTCGCTGGCAGTGGCGAGGGGAATCAAGCTGGCGGGGCGTGAGGCGACGATTGCCGGGCGCGTCATGCACGAGATCGTCGAGCGGTTGCAGTTTTTGAATGCGGTGGGTTTGGGATATATCTCGCTGGACCGTTCGGCGGCGACGCTGTCGGGCGGCGAAGGCCAGCGCATCCGGCTGGCGACGCAGATTGGATCGAAGCTGCGCGGTGTGTTGTACGTATTGGATGAGCCGTCGATCGGGCTGCATCACCGCGACAATGGTCGTTTGTTGAGTGCGCTGGAGAATTTGCGCGACTTGGGCAACACCGTGCTGGTCGTGGAGCACGATGAGGAGACGATCCGGCGCGCAGATTACGTGGTGGACCTCGGTCCTGGCGCGGGGCGGCACGGCGGAAGCCTGGTGGCGCATGGGACGCCGGAACAGATCATGGACGATCCGAATTCGCTGACCGGAGCGTACATTTCGGGGCGGACGTCGATTGCAATGCGGCCGGAGCGGCGGCTCGCAAACGGTGCGGCGCTGTCGGTGCTAGGCGCGAAAGAAAATAATCTGAAGAATCTGGATGTGACGTTTCCACTTGGCGTGATGACAGTGGTGACGGGAGTGTCGGGATCGGGAAAGTCGACGCTGGTGAATGACATTCTGTACCGGGCGCTGGCGCGGCAACTCTACCGGTCGCGCGAGAAAGCTGGCGAGCACAAGGCGATTTCGGGGGCGGAAAACATCGACAAGGTCATTCGCATCGACCAGTCGCCGATTGGCCGGACCCCGCGGTCGAATCCTGCGACGTATACGGGAGTGTTCACGCAGAT
>DASSRO010000302.1:0-15913 GCA_035701745.1 Candidatus Sulfotelmatobacter sp.
GAAATTCTGCAGAAAGCGGAAGCCGGCAAAATCGACGTTCTCATCGGCACCCACCGCATCCTCTCCAAAGACTTGAAGTTCGCCGATCTCGGCCTGCTCATCGTCGACGAGGAGCAGCGCTTCGGTGTGCGCCACAAGGAACGCATCAAGCAGATGCGCAAGCAGGTGGATGTGCTCACAATGTCGGCGACTCCCATCCCGCGCACGCTGCACATGTCGCTGGTCGGCCTGCGCGACATGAGCGTCATTGAAACACCGCCGAAAGACCGCATGGCAATTCAAACCGTCGTCGCCAGCTGGGACGACAAACTCATCCAATCCTCAATCGAGCAGGAACTGGAACGCGGCGGCCAGGTTTATTTCGTTCACAACCGTGTGGAGAGCATTTGGGAAATCGCCGCCAAACTGCAGGCGCTGGTTCCGAAGGCCCGCGTCATGGTTGGTCACGGACAGATGGGCGAAACCGAACTGGAAAAAGTGATGCTCGGCTTCATGCATCACGAGGCCGACATTCTCGTCGCTACCACCATCATCGAAAACGGCCTCGACATTCCTCTGTGCAACACGATCTTGATTAACCGCGCCGATCGTCTTGGACTTTCCGAGCTTTACCAGTTGCGCGGGCGGGTTGGCCGCTCGAACCGCCGCGCGTATGCCTACCTGCTGATTCCGAAAGAGGTCGAACTCACGCCCATCGCCCGCCGCCGGCTGGCGGCGCTAAAAGAATTTTCGGATCTCGGCGCGGGCTTTAAGATTGCCGCGCTTGACCTGGAACTGCGCGGAGCTGGAAATCTTCTCGGTGGCGAGCAGAGCGGACACATCGAGGCCATCGGCTTCGAACTCTACACTCAGATGCTCGAGCGCGCTGTCCGCGAAATGAAAGGTGAGGCCGCTCCCGACGAGGCCGAAACGCAACTCAATCTCGGCCTCAACATCCGCATCAACTCCGACTACATTCCGGAAGAAAACCAGCGCCTGCAAATGTACAAGCGCGTGGCCCGCGTGGAGACCGAGTCGCAGCTGTCCGATGTCGGCGCCGAACTGCAGGATCGCTACGGCCCGCCGCCTCCTCCCGTGCGCAACCTGCTCGACTACGCGTCGCTCAAGCTGCTGTGCATGCGCGTCGGGGTCAACGCCATCGAGCGCAAGCGCGATTCCGTCACTCTTAAATTCCGCCAGAATGCCGCGGTCGATCCCGAACAACTGGCCCGCTTCGTCTCCGCGCAGCGCGGCGCGCACTTCACTCCCGACGGTATGTTGAAGTTCGTTTTGAAAGCGACTGCCGCGGATGAAGTCCTTCGCGCCTTGCGCACAATTCTTGAGCAACTGGCCAGCGAGGAATCGGCATCAGAAGTCGGTTCGAACGCAACCGGAAGGGAGCAGCAGTAATCGGTTCGTCAATCGCCAGCCACTGAGGCGACCAGTTACAATTACTCGGCCCAAATTCAGCGCGAGTCCAACAGCAACGACCAACGACTATCGACCAGCGACCGCCCCATGAAAATGAAAGTCCGCAAAGCCGTATTTCCCGCCGCCGGTCTGGGTACCCGCTTTCTGCCCGCCACCAAAGCTCAGCCCAAGGAAATGCTTCCTCTAGTCGACAAGCCGATTATTCAATACGGCGTAGAAGAGGCCATGGCGTCCGGATGCGACCAGATCGTCATCATCACCGGCCGCGGCAAGCAGGCCATTGAAGATCATTTCGACGTCAGCTACGAGCTGGAAAAAATGCTGGAGGAGCGCGGCAAGACCGATCTGCTGAAGATCGTCCGCTCCATTTCCGACATGATGTACGTGGCTTACGTCCGCCAGAAAGAGGCGCTCGGCCTGGGCCACGCCGTGCTCATGGCGCGCGAACTCGTCGGCAACGAGCCGTTCGCCGTGCTCTTGGCCGACGACGTTATCGACAATCCCGTCCCCTGCCTCAAGCAAATGGTCGATGTCTACGACCAGAAACAATGTTCGGTAATCGCCGCGCAGGTGGTCGAGGGGAAAATGATTTCCTCCTACGGTGTGTTCGATGCGCAGCCCGCCGAAGGCTTCAACGGCCGCCTGTTCGAGATTCGCAACATGGTCGAGAAGCCCAAGCCTGAGGAAGCCCCGTCAAACCTGGCGATCATCGGGCGCTACATTCTTACGCCGGCAATTTTCGATTGTCTCGGCAGGACCAAGACCGGCGCGGGCGGGGAACTGCAACTCACCGATGGCATGCGTATGTTGCTCAAGCAGGAAAAAATGTACGCCTACGTTTACGAAGGCCAACGCTACGATACCGGCGACAAGCTGGGATTCCTGAAAGCCACAGTAGAATTCGCGCTGAAACGCAACGACCTGGGCGGCCCGTTCCGCGAATATCTGAAGCAATTAAAACTCACGTAGAGACAGCCGCCTCGGCTGTCCAGCGACGCGAAGCGAGCTGTCCTCAACACTTCTTCTAAATTCACCGTCTATCGATCCGCCATCTATCCATCCGCAAACAAGGCTCAACGCTTCGCCCGACAGGCGAGGAGGTCGTCGCTACGTGGTTGCGGATCCCTTCAGCTTCCTCGATTTTTCTTCCACGCCCCGCGCCAGTTTCTCCTTGTGTCCGTGCAGTTTCTTGGCCATGGCCTCATCGCCCACAGCGAGAATCTGCGCGGCGAGAATCCCGGCGTTCGTCGCGCCCCATTTCCCGATTGCCACCGTCGCGACGGGAATGCCCGGCGGCATCTGCACCGTCGATAGCAGCGAGTCCATTCCATTCAGCGAGGTCGAAGGAATTGGCACGCCGATAACCGGCAGGATCGTGTGCGCCGCAATTACACCAGCCAAATGAGCCGCGCCGCCCGCTGCGGCGATGATCACTTTGATCCCGCGATCGGCAGCCTTCTTGGCGAAATCGGCGGACCGGTCCGGCGAGCGGTGCGCTGAAGTCACGTCTATCTCATACGCAATGCCGAATTCGTCGAGCGCCTTCCCGGCCTCGCGCATAATTTCCAAATCCGAATCACTTCCCATCACAATCGAAACCAACGTTTTGCTCATCGATCCTCTCGCAGTAAAGTTTTTGAAATCTCATCCTACTCAATGCGGGGCTGGGGCAGGGAGCCTTCGATTGCGGATTTGCTCCGCTTCGTGAAGCAAATCCTCCGCCCGGGATCACATTCCTCGGGGATGCCGCAGTGGCTCCGCTCAGGAGGACGTTCCTCAATAACCCCACGCTCACTTCTTCTTCAACGCCCGCGCCGCAATATCCTTCCGGTAGTGCGCTCCGTCAAAACTAATTTTCGCACACGCTTCGTAAGCCTTGCCCACAGCCGACTCCAGATCGCGCGCCCGTGCCGTCACTCCCAGCACGCGGCCCCCAGCGGTGTAATAAATCCCGTCGCGCTTCGACGTTCCAGCGTGAAATACTTTCACGCCTTCGATCGCGCCGGCCTCTTCCAGCCCATCAATCCGCTTTCCCACTTCGTACGTGCCCGGATATCCTCCCGACGACATCACCACGCAAACCGCGGCGTCTCGCGACCACTTGAAATCTCCATCGCTCACTCGGCCCTCAATCGAAGCCTCGAGTGCTTCGATCAGGTCGCTCTCCAGCCGCACCAGAATCGGCTGCGTCTCCGGATCGCCAAAGCGGCAATTGAACTCCAGGACCATCGGCCCGCGCGCCGTCATCATCAGCCCGCAATAGAGCACGCCCTTAAACTCCGCGCCCTCGGCCTTCATGCCGGCTACAACCGGCCGCGCAATATGGTTTATCAGCCAGTCGCGCATTTGCTCGTCGACAATGTCGGCGGTCGAATACGCGCCCATGCCGCCCGTGTTCGGCCCGGTGTCGCCGTCGCCCACGCGCTTGTGATCCTGCGCCGCAACCAGCGGAACCACGCGCTCTCCGTCGCTGAACACCAGAAACGAGAGTTCTTCGCCCTTCAGGCATTCTTCGAGCACGACGCGGGTGCCCGCGTCTCCCAGCATTTTGCCGGTGAGCATTTCCGCGGCCACGCTGGCCGCCTCTTCCTTGCTCTTGGCGATGACCACGCCCTTGCCCGCCGCCAGCCCGTCGGCCTTCACGACTACCGGAGTATGAAAATGGCCGAGCGCCGCCCGCACCTGTTCGATCGAATCACAAATTGCGAAGGGAGCCGTCGGAATGTGATGCCGCTGCAGAAATTCCTTGGCGAAGCTCTTGCTCGCTTCCAGTTGCGCCGCGGCCCGCGTCGGCCCAAACACCGGCCACCCGCGCCGCGTGAACTCATCTACTACGCCCAGAGTCAGCGGCAGTTCCGGACCAACCAGCGTCAAATCCGGCTGCAGACGCGCCCCCAGGCTGACGATCGAGTCCAGGCTCTGCAGGTCCGCGGCCAGCAATTCCGCGTCGTCGGCTATGCCGCCATTCCCGGGCGCGCAATAAAGCTGCGAAATGCGCGGCGATTGCCGCAGCTTCCACACCAACGCATGTTCACGCCCGCCGCCGCCTAGGACCAGAACCTTCATAAGCCGGAGAAAATCAAGGTTAGGGGTTGAAGAGGAATGCTGTCAAACATACGCGCGGAGTGCGGGCGTCCGTTACTTCAGATACGCTCGCACCAGAGAGATCAGATCCTCGGTCAGCTCTTCCGGAGTATCCGGGCTGCGGTTGGGATGCGTGATGTGCAGCCGGATGTGATCTTCCAGAATCTCCGCCATCAGGCTGTTCACGCCGCCGCGAATCGCCGCCAGCAACATCAGGATGTCTGCGCACTCATCCCCCTCGGCCACGGCGCGTTCCACAGCTCCGATTTGTCCGCCCAGCCGCTTTATTCGCGAAAACAGTTTCTGTTTCTCTTTGGAAATTTCCGGCAGTTTATCTTTCATGAGATTTTAGCCGTGTACTTTTTTGCGCTTCCGCGCACTTTTTTCTTGACATGTACCCTAGGGGGGTATGATATAAAATTCCCAGGCGGAAGTCATCTTCCGCCCAAATTTAAGAACTTATGAATACTAGCAGTGGGAGCGGGGCTGCGAAAATATTCGGCGGCCTGCCAGTGTAGAAGCAGTGGATGTGACCCGATAGTAAGTCTTCTCCCTATCGCCTCACCTCTGCTTCTTCTACCCCCGACAACTCAGCTTGGAACGCTGTAGCGGACTCCTTATTGTTCGCATCAGGGTTCTTCCGTCTGCCTGACTGCGCCTGCAAGGGCTCTTAGGCAAACGGTACGTCGTCGTTGTGCGCGCTGAGCGAAATGCACTCGTGTGGAGGGAGGTGGAAGATGTCGAACGAAGTCCTGTCAATCTCAACCGCAGGTGTTGAGGCCACGCTGCCGCCGGTTCGGGGCCGCGTGGTCCGCAGCCGCTGGCTCTACAGCCTTCTCACCTTCCTCACAGTATTCGGCCCCGGTCTCATCGTCATGGAGGCCGACAACGACGCGGGTGCAGTCTCCACTTATGTGCAGGCGGGCGCGCAATACGGCACCAGGCTGCTTTGGATTTTGCTCATCCTGCTGCCGGTGACCTACTTCATTCAGGAGATGGTGGTCCGTCTCGGCGTCGCCACGGGCAAGGGACACGCCGCCATGATCTACAAGCGCTTCGGCCGCTGGTGGGGCTTGTTCTCGCTGGTCGACTTGCAACTGGTGAACTTCCTCACCCTGGTGACGGAGTTCGCCGCGATTTCTCTGGCTCTGAGCCATATGAATATCGCTCCGAAAGTGGGTGTGCCTCTGGCAGCGATAGTACTAGTGGTGATGGTCCTGAGCGGCAGCTATCGACGCTGGGAGCGTGTGACTGTGTTCCTTTGCCTGTTGGATCTCGCATGGGTAGCGATTGCCATGAAGGTTCGTCCTCCCTTCGGCGAGATCGTGCACAGCACATTCGTGCCTGGGATTCCCTCGGGCGGAGTCACCGCCAGCCTGACGTTCCTGGTCATCGCGATCGTGGGTACGACGATCGCGCCGTGGCAGCTTTTCTTTCAGCAGAGTTGCATCGCTGACAAGCGCTTGCGCTTCGCCGACCTGAAATGGGCGCGCCTCGATACCTTTCTGGGTGCCGTGTTCACCATTGTCGTCGCCGGCTGCATGATGATCGCCGGCAACGCCGCCAAGATGCACGGAATCGGCTTCTTCGATCCTGCGCAGATGGCGAACGATCTGCACGCATTCTCAGGAGAATTCGTCCGCAGCGCAATCTTGCTGCTGATGATCAATGCGGCTGTGCTGGGCACGACGGCAATTTCGCTCTCGAGTTCCTGGGCTTATGGCGAGGTGAAAGGCTGGCCGCACAGCCTTGAAATGCCACTCCGCAAAGCTCCGGGATTTTATTTCACCTACGTCGTCTGCGTGGGACTGGCGGCCGCGATTGTGCTGATCCCCGGGGCGCCTTTGCAGTTGATCATTCTGGGAGTGCAGGTGCTGGCTGGGATCATGCTGCCCTCGGCCATTATTTTCCTGCAGCTCTTGTTGAATGACAAAGAAGTCCTGGGCAAGCAGTTTGTCAACCAGCGGTGGAACAACTGGGTGAACTGGACCATCATCATCGTCCTCTTCATCCTTTCGCTGATCCTGGCGGCCCAGGTGGCCGCCCCAAATCTGTTTCCCGCAAGCTAGCGGGAGAAAGCAAGAGGTGCAACATGAGCGTACTTGGCTGGCTTCGCCCCATGACGATCACCGAGGTTCCAGAGAATCATTTCGTGGTCGTGCATCCGCTCGATGACGTCCCGGAGCAAAAGGTGAACACCTCCGATCTCGGCGCAATGCCCATGATCACGAGCGTGAAGCTGTCGCTAATGGCCTTGCGCGGTTACTTGATCCTAATGATGTTTCTTGTGCTGTATCACGTCCTGGATCTGGCGGGAGCGTTTGGTCGGCACGCTCGCTAACCGTCACGATTTCGCGCATTTTCTTTGCCGATCTTTATCGACTCTTTACGGCGTTCATACGAATATGACATCAAATGAGATAGTTCAAATCCAAAGAAAGGAGGAAAACGACAATGGCCTGCATCACTCTATTCGCTCAACCGATGACGATGGCGACGACGCAGCTCGCGCGCGTAATCCACAACGAAGATGTCTTGACCTGTCCGTGGGAAGGCACCGTGGACCGCAGTTCTGTACGCATGAGCTGGGTCGTGGTCACCGACGGCAATGACGATCGCAAGCTCCAAATTCAGTGGGCGCCGTCAGAGAAGCTTGTCTGACGGCCGCTGTTAGTAACATTCCTGTAACCCATGCGGCGTACGGTGGAGGCTTGATCTCTCCGTGCCGCAGGGGTTAACTATAGTTAATGTCATGTGGTATCGTTACGTGAACTGGGGAATCTTCAAGATTGGAACATCCGCAGCAAGCCGAAATGCAGAATCCTGCGAAAACTCGCATGGGACACCAGAACCAACTCGGAGACCCGCGCGCACTTTGGCCGATAATTCTGGCTGTGGTGTTGATTGCGGCTGCTCCGGCGGCGGCGCAGCAGTCTGACGCCCCCGCTTCCCGGCCGCCCACCCACGGCGCGCCGCAAGTGGACGCTTCCACCTTGCCCGATCCGCCCGATCCACCTCCCGACGACAGCCCACAATCCATGTTCCCGCACTTCAAGAGCACTCGCTTCTGGCTCTCCGGTCAGGCCAACTTCGTCTTCCAGACGCATCCTGAATTTCACGCGCCCTACAGCGGCCCGCATAGTCTGGGCGCGCATTACGACAAAGCCACCTCGCGCCTGATGACGCTTTACACGGGGGCGCGCCTGAACGATTCCACCGAAGTGCTCGTCGATATTGAGGAAGCGGGCGGCGCGGCGCTCTCGCTCGGTTTCGGGCTGGCGGGCAACACTGACCTCGATATCGTTCGCAATCCTCTTCTCAGCAAAGCCCCTTATCTCGGCCGCGGCATGATTCACAAAGTCTTTGCGCTCAGCGACGACAAAGTTGAGAACCAGCGCAACGCCCTCTCGCTCTTCGAATTACTTCCGCGCCGCCGCCTCGAGCTGCGCTTCGGCAAGTTCGGCGTTCCCGATTTCTTCGACGTCAATTCGGTTGGCTCCGATACTCATTTTCAATTCCTCAACTGGACCACCGACAATAACGGCGCCTACGACTATGCTGCCGACACCCGTGGCTACACCGTCGGATTTACCGCCGACTACGAGGACCGTAACTGGGGCTTCCGCTTCGCCGAGGCTCTTATGCCCAAGGTGGCCAACGGCATCGACCTGGTCTGGAAGCCCTGGCAGGCCCATGCGGAGAATTTTGAATATGAACTGCGCCACGGCGTGATCCCCAACAAAGCGGGCGTGGTCCGCCTCCTCGCCTACACGAACTACGCCAACATGGGCATCTACCGCGATCAGGTGAGGCAGGCCGCGGCAGAACATGTCACGCCCGACATCACGGCGCATCCCTGGCACATCACACGCAAGTATGGCTTCGGCTTCAACTTCGAGCAGAATCTCTCGAAGTACCTCACCGCCTTCGCCCGTGCCGGATGGGACAACGGCAAGACCGAGTCCTTCGCCTACACCGAGGTCGATCAAACTTTCGCCGAAGGCGTGGGAGCGAACGGCGCCTGGTGGCATCGCAGGCAGGATCGCGCCGGCGTCGCCTTCGTCAGCAACGCCATCAAGAAAGATCACCAGAATTATCTCGCGGCCGGAGGTTTAGGATTTCTGCTGGGAGACGGCAAGTTGAATTACGGCCGTGAGAACATCGTCGAAACCTACTACACCTTGCACCTATGGCGCGGCATCTACGTGGCGCCGGGCCTGCAGCACATCAACGATCCCGGCTACAACCGCGACCGCGGCCCCGTCATAGTCCCCTCATTTCGCGCCCACGTCGAGTTCTAATCGGCGCCGGGACTTTTTTCAGGGTCCGCTCGGCTTCGCCTTCGCGGGACGGACGAATGCGTCCGTCGCCGCATGAGCCCAACTACGGCAGTGCCAGCTCGCCGTTAAACTGCTGGATAATTCCGTAGCACTCGCAGGCAGAGCCTTCCAGCCTCTTTCGGTTCAGAATCCTCACCGACCCGCGCGTGTATTCGATGATCTTCTTTCTCTGCAGTCCACCCGCCGCCAGGCTCACGCTCGGGCGATCAGTCCCCAGCATCATGGCCAGAAAATCGTGGGTGATGCGCAGCAGTCCCGAGCCCACGCGGTCCTGGGCCAGCAGCAGCCAGCGCGACAGTCGTTGTTCAATGTCATGCAGGCGGTTGCATCCCGCCGTCTGCGCCACCTGCAGCCCATGAACCGCCGCGTACCGGTTCAACCGGCTATGCAGCATGGGACTTGATAGCAATGCCTCTTCCAGTCGCGCGACGCTGATCTTGAAGCCGTCACCGGCGATCTGGATCACTGCGCGATGGGGGCTTCGTCTCAGCCCAGCCGCCACCGGGATAGGCGTGAATCCTTCGCTCCCCACAACCCCGACTTCCACGCTTTCCCCTTTCTGAGTCGTGAATACCAGCGAAACCATGCCTCGATTCAAAAAGTAAACGTCTTCCAGCCGCCGGTTGGCTTCATGCAGGCTCAAGCGCTGGGGCAAGGGGACGAACTCCAAGTGGGGCCGTAACGCGTCAAACTCTGCTTCTGGAATTGCCAGTAAGATGGCGTTCGAGATGGCTTTTCCTGCCGGATTCGTCCGTTCTCCGGCTCGTAGAACATTAGGGGCCCGGTTGGCAACTACTGTCGTTGCTTTTGACAATGCGTCCTCCAAGTGGGAATAACCAGGTTTTTACCAAGCAGTTGGATGCCGCCGCCGTGTGCCTCACGGCTCACTCAATTTCTGAAAGCTTGCGGTAACGCACGGTATGGTCTACAAAGTTTCCTGTATTTGTGGAACAGTACTTCATGGTAACGTCGTAGGGCATCAAACATTGCAGAAAAGCATACTGCGTGGGCGCCACCCGTCGAGATCTGCTTTTCCAGTCCAATGCACGCCCGAATATTGATTGCCGAGGACAATCCGACGGTTCGGACTGCCTTGCGGAGCATTCTGCTGGCCGCCGGGCCGTGGGAGATTATTGATGTCGCCAATGGCCGGGAGGCCGTTGCGAAGGCCCAGGAATTCAATCCTCAGCTCGTCATTCTCGATCTCGTCATGCCGGTGATGGACGGCCTGGCTGCCGCCCGGCAAATCTCCAAGCTCTTGCCTGATACGCCGATACTGATGCACACCATGCACTGGTCTTCGCAGGTCGAATTGGAAGCGCAAAAGGTTGGTGTGCGCAAAGTCATTGCCAAATCCGACACCCGGCTTCTGATTTCGACCGTCGAGGAGATATTGTTGACGGCCGCTCCCCCGCCCACCGTCGGAACTGCGGCTCTTCCCACGGATATTCCCACCCCGACGCCTCCGCCAGTTCTTGAGACTGCCGGTGCCGCCGCCTCCGACAAACCGGCCGATCCGTCGGCTGCCCCCGCCGTTCTGACCAAGAACAGCCAGCCCAACTGAACGACCCGATCCTGCCTGGAAAAACTTCTGGCGTTGTCAGGTCCAGGATCCGCCAGCGTTTTCACAAAAAGTTCAACTTCCCGTAACCTCCCGTTCACATAGCCTTCATACCATTCCCGCTCGAGGTCACAATGAGAAAACTTGCCTTACTTTCCCTCGCAGCGGCTTGTTCTGTGGGACTTGCACCTGCCCAGAACACTACTCCCACCCCCCAAGTGATAAAACGTGTCCTTCTGATCAGCGTCGACGGCATGCACGCCGTAGATTTCGCGAATTGCGCCCATGGCGTTGCTACCGTCAACCACGGCGACCCCTACTGTCCGGCAATGGCCGAACTGGCCACAACCGGAATCAACTACGTCGCGGCCAGCACCTCCAAACCCTCCGACTCCTTTCCCGGCCTCACCGCCATCGTCACCGGCGGCAGCCCCGCCCTCACCGGCGTTTACTATGACGTAGCCTACTCGCGAGACTTCGACGCGCCAGCCAAGACCACCGGTAACGGCGTGGGCGCTGGTCCTTGCACTCCCTACGGCGCTCCAACCGGTACTACCACCGAGTATGAAGAAGGCATCGACATCGATCAGACCAAAGTGAACGGCGGCGCCCCCGGCGCGGCTCTCACCGACGGCGGGATCGCCTCCATTGATATCCACCGCCTCATCCGCAATCCCGCCAATGGCTGCCAGCCCGTTTATCCCTGGGATTTCGTCCGCGCCAACAGCATCTTCAGCGTCATTCATCAAGCTGGCGGCTACGCGGCATGGTCTGATAAGCATCCAGCGTATGCTTCGGTGGCCTCCGGCCTCGGCCCTAAGGCGCTCGACGACTTCTACGCTCCGGAAATTAACTCCAACGTCATCGGCCTTCCCGGAGTTACCACGCCGACCGGCATTTCCTGCGCCACGGTTCGCGATCCCGGTTCCGATCTGACCGCCTGGACTAATAGCTTCCAGAATATCCAGTGCTACGACACCCTTAAGGTGGACGCCATCCTGAACGAGATTCAAGGCAAGAATCATCTCGGGACCAAGACCACGCAGGTTCCCACCATCTTCGGCATGAACTTCCAGGCCTTGAGCGTGGGCCAGAAGCTTATCGAAGCCAGCAATAGTACGACTGGCGGGTATCTCGATGCAGCAGGGACGCCCAGTGCCGCGCTGCTCGACGAATTCAAGTTCGTCGATGCCTCGATCGGCGCATTCGTCAATGGATTACGGGAGAAGGGGCTGCTGAACTCAACCCTGATCGTGATTACCGCCAAGCACGGCCAGTCGCCGATCGATCCTGCCCGTTACGTCGCTCAAACCCGCAACGGCACCTCACCCGCGACTCTGCTCTCCAACGCCGGATACATTCCGTACTCGGAATCAACCAACAACCCGACCGGTATCGGCCCTACCGAAGATGACGTCTCCCTGCTCTGGCTGAAGAACTCGTCCGAAACCGATGCCAGCGTGGAGATTCTTGAAAATAACGCGTCAGCCTCCGGCATCGCTCTCGGCCAGATCTACTATGGCCCGGCGCTTGCCATCAACTACAACGACCCAACCGTCGATCCCCGCACGCCCGACATCATCGTGACTCCGAACGTGGGCGTCACCTACTCCAAGAGCCATGCCAAGCAGGCCGAGCACGGAGGATTTGCGCATGACGATACCAACGTCGTGCTCCTGCTCTCCAACCCCGGCTTCGCTCCGGCCACTGTCAAAGCCTCGGTGGGCACCGCGCAAGTGGCTCCGACCATTCTTCAGGCCTTGCACATTGATCCGCTGACTTTGAAAGCAGTTCGCATCGAAGGCACGCCGGTTCTTCCCGCTGTTCAGTTCACCTACTAAAAGCCGCTGTGCTGGTTCTGCCAAGGACGCCCTTCTCGGGGCGTCCTTTTCTTTTTAGAGCAGCTAACTGGCTGTTCATAAATCGGTATTTTCAGAAAAGGAACTTGGGTATCGCCAACTTACCTTCGTCATCTTTTCTTCGACCCGGCAGTCACTTAGCTTGGTCCAAGAAAGTGCGGAAAGGTAAGGCAGGACAAAATGAAACGCTTCGGCGGGAGCGGCATGTTCGCTCTCCTGTGGTGCGTCTTGGCGGGGGCAATGCTTTGCGAGGGACAGAGCACCGCCGAGGTGCGCGGTAAAGTTACCGACGCCTCTCACCATCCGGTGGTGAGCGCTTTCATCATTGTCACGGCGCAGGATGCGTCGCTCATGCGCGCCGCGACTACCGACGAAGCTGGTGAGTTCGAATTCGCCGCCTTACCCATCGGCTCCTATCAACTGCAGGTTAAGGCCGATGATTTTCAGGACTTTGAAGCCAACGATGTCCGCGCCAGCATCGGCCAAGTCGTCAATCTGAATGTGGTTCTAGCCCGCAAGGGCGGTAAAGCAGCGTCCATCAGCACGGACAAAGCCTCTATGGTCGAGGCCGGAAACGCGCAATTGGGCGTGGTGATGGATGCTCTCGAGGTCACCCAGTTGCCGCTCAAGTCGCGCGATACTTTTGAGCTGCTTCAACTCCAGCCGGGCGTGCAAGGCACTCTGGGCGCCGATTTGTTTTATGGCAATGACCAGCCCGGCGTCGTTTCTGTGAACGGCGGCCGGTCTCGCTCGAACAATTCCAGCGTCAACGGTGGAGCCGCCGGCGACCAGATGGTCAACTCTCCGTCGCTGGAGCCTGCGACGGATTCCATCAGCGAGTTCCGGGTGATTTCGCATAACTACGATGCTTCCCTCGGCCGCAACTCCGGCTCGGTGCTGAATGTAATCACCAAATCCGGGACCGCCGCATTTCACGGCAGCGTCTACGAGTTTCTTCGCAACAATGTGCTCAATGCCAAAGGCTACTTCGATCCGGCCACGCCCGATTTCAAGCAGAACGACTTCGGCGCAACTTTTGGCGGACCCCTGCGGCGCGACAAGACCTTCTTCTTCTCGTCTTACGAAGGCAGGCGAGTTCGTCAGGGGATCAGTTCGGATACTGTAACCGTGCCCACGCTGGCGGAGAGATCTGGCGACTTTTCCGCAGGCTCGCCGTTTGCCGGAGTGCTTAGCAGTCCAGTGGTCGCGCAGGCCTTGGCCAACCGCGCAGGGTGCGCGGCAGCAATTCAGGCCAGCGGCGGAGCGGCAATCGCTGCTGGTACGCCATACTCAGCTATTTTTCCCGGCAACATCATTCCGTCCGCCTGCTTCGATCCAACCACGGCCGATCTCATGAACCAGTTCGTTCCTGCCGCCAACGTCGGCAGCGATATGTTTCGGGCTGCGCCTAACGCCAGAGTGCGGCAGGATCAAGTCACCTTCCGCCTCGATCACAACGTCACCAGCCAGCAGCAACTCAGCTTCTACTATTACGGACAAGACGGCTTCGACGGCGAGCCGTTCTCGCGTTTTCTGGCCAGCGGCGCCAACTTGCCCGGCTTCGGCAACATCACCCGCGGCCGCTTTCAGCAGCTCAACCTCTCCCATTCGTGGTCCATCACCGCCAAAACCATCAACGAGGCTCGCTTTGTTTTTTATCGCCAGGGACAAAAAGACCTGGTGTCGCCGCAACGCACCAACCTGGTGCAGAATTCCTGCCGGACGGTTTCAAGCAACCAGTGCTTTTCTGATCCCGCAAACCCCAGCCTCGGGATTACTCCGGGATATGGCGCCAACTATGAGGGCGTTCCCTTTGTCTCGCTTTCCGGCGGCTTTGTGTTTGGCAACAACCAGGCAGGAAATTTCTCTCAGACCGGAAACGTTTATCAGGGCATGGACACCTACAGCCGCATCCTCGGCAAGCACACCCTGAAGTTCGGAACCGACTTCCGCAACCAGCGCCTGCACCAACTGTACTTTTACGACGTCAGCGGCGGCTTCTATTTTTACGGCGGCGGCCCCAACGATGTGGGATTCAGCAGCCTCATCCCGAACTACCTGCTCGGCCTGCCCGACTCTTTCGGCCAGGGCTCCGCCAATGCTGTTGATGTCCGGACGACGCAACTGGACCTTTTTGCGCAGGACGCATGGAAGCTGAAATCCAATCTCACCCTCGATTACGGTCTGCGCTGGGAGTGGAATACGCCGCAAGCCGATGCCGGCAACAGGATCCAGGCTTTCCGGCCGGGACAGGCGACGCACATTTATCCGTGCGTTCTGGGCGCGTCCAATCCGCTTGCCGCAACCATCGGCAGCACGGACTGCTCTCCGCAGGGACCGGCAGCCTCGGTATTCCCTCTCGGCATGGTTTTTCCTGGAGACTCTGGCGTGCCCTCGGGACTCACCAACAACTACTGGAAAGCTTTTGCGCCACGCTTCGGCCTCGCCTGGTCTCCCAACTGGTCAGAAGGCTGGCTGGCGAAAATTTCCGGCGGCCCGGGCAAGAGCAGCGTCCGCCTGGGATGGGGAATGTTTTACGACAGCAATGAGGAACTCCTGCTGGGCGAGAGTTTCACCGCCCAGCCGCCGTTTGGCGGCAGCACCTCCGTCAGCAACACATTCTTCAACACTCCGTTTCTTGGACAGGACGGCTCCATCACACCCAATCCGTTTCACGGATTCCTCAATCCCAAACCTGGCTCTCCGGTGGACTTCTCCGTCTTCCGTCCGATTACGCTGTACGGAAATTTCCCGCAGACTTTGCGCAGCCAATACTCCGACCACTATCACCTGACCGTGGAACGTCAACTGGCCCGCAACACGCTCTGGCAGTTCGGATACGTGGGCTCGCAAGGACACCGGTTGCTCGCCACCATCGACCAGAATTACGGCACTGCGCAAACCTGCCTCGACCTGAATCAAGTTCCCGGCCTGGCGTGCGGGCCCTTCGGAGCCGACAGCGCCTATACGATTCCCGCCAACGCCATTCCGGCGGGCGCGACCGTGCATTTGCCGTATGGCTCGATTCCGAGCGTGACCGGCCCCAATCCAAATCCAATTACGCTGGTCGGACTGCGCAAATATTCTTCGCCCTTGTGCGAGCCCACAACCGGGGCGGGTTGTCCGCCAGACGGCATTCCGGTCTTCGGCAGCATTTTCGGGATCCTGCCGGTGGCGAATTCTTCTTCCAATTCGTTCCAGACGTTACTGAAACAGCGCCTCGCGCACGGCTTGCAGTTTCTGGCGGCCTATACCTGGAGCCGCTCGCTCGACAACGCTTCCAGCTTCGAAAATGCGGTCAATCCCATCGACCCGCGAAAATCGTATTCGCCTTCGCTCTTCAGCGCGCCGCAGCGGCTCGTCGTCAGCGCCTACTGGCGCATTCCCGACTGGCAAATTTCCAACTGGAGCCGCCACGTTGCTAACGGATGGGCCCTCAGCAGCATTGTCACCCTGCAATCGGGCTTCCCCATTCGCATCACCTCCAGCAACGATCGTGAACTGATGAACAGTTTCGACTACGAATCTCCCGGAGAGCCCAATCAAATTGCGCCTTTCCGCCGCCTCTCTCCCGAAACTTCCGGCGGATACTTCTTCGATCCCGCCGCTTTCGTGGATGCTCCGCTCGGCCAGATTGGAAACGCGCCGCGCAGCATCTG
>DASSRO010000303.1:0-4476 GCA_035701745.1 Candidatus Sulfotelmatobacter sp.
TTCGCCCTTTGCAGGAATGGCCTGCACACCGAGTTTCGCCAGAGCGTCCTGCAGTTGCTTGTAAATGAGTTCGACGCCGCTCCGAAAATCGCCGAGGTCGGACTTCATCTGCAGGGCGCGCTCGAAGCTGTCGATGACCGGCAACAAAGCTTTGATCGCGTCGGCGGCGGCGTATTCGCGAAAGTCCTGCTGCTCTTTGGCGGCGCGGCGGCGCGCGTTTTCAAACTCAGCCTGCGCCCGGGCCAGGCGATCGAGCAAAGAGTCGCGCTCGGCCTTGAGCTTTTGCAATTCCCCAAGTGACGATGCGTCCTCAGACGCCGTTCCGCTGGCGGCGGATCCCGGCTGATTTTCATCGCCATCCGCTGCAGGGAGTTCGTGTTCCAAATCCAATCCTGGCATTTCCCCTTCTGACTTTCCGTTTGATTTCTTCATAACAAACTATCGATTACTCCGATTCATTCAAGATCTGGTCGAACAATCGTGCTATATAAGACACCGCGGTGATGGTGTGCTGGTAATCCATGCGCGTCGGGCCAATCACGGCCAGCGATCCCATCACTTCGTTGCCGGAATGCGCGGGGGCCCCGATCAGCACAAAATTCTGCATCGAGGGCAGCGCCTGATCGAGTCCGATGACCACGCGCACGGCCTCCTGCTTCACGTCTAGATAGGCGCTGAGAAGCTGGACGACCTTTTCTTTTTCCTCCAGCGTCTTCAGCATCTCCTGCAAACGCTGCCGGTCGTGGTCGGCCGTGATCAGGTTCGAAGCGCCTTCGATGTAGACGAATTGCGAGCCCTTCTCTGAAGCCAGAGCGCCTTGCTTGTAAAGCTGCTCGATGGAATTCATCAGGCGGTCGTACTCGCTGCGCTCTTGTTCCAGGCGCCGGGCCAGTTCGGCGCGCACCGATTCCATGGTCCAGCCGCGGAAATTTTCGTTGATGTAGCGCGCGGCCAGGTCGAGGTCGGACTGCGACAGATCCAGGCGCAGCACGCGATCGCGCACCAGCCCAGACCGGGTCACCAGCACAGCTAAAACTTTCTGGTCGGCGAGCCGCGAAAAATATACGTGTTCCAGTGCGTTCTTGGAACCGCTGGTGGCGACCGTCACCCCGACATTGCGCGAGATCAGCGAGAGCACGCGCGAGGTGCGCTCCATGAACTCCTGCACGTCGGTGACCCCGGCGAGCGATTCGGAGATCATGGTTTCTTCCTGCGGCGCGAGACGGGCAGTACCGGAAATCTGCTCGACGTAATAGCGGTAGGCCTCGGTCGTGGGCACGCGGCCAGCGGAGGCGTGCGGCTGCTCCAGGAAACCGGCGTCGGAGAGGTCGGCCATCACGTTGCGGATGGACGCGGGGCTAAGGCCTTCGCGGTTGGAGCGCGCGAGCGTGCGCGAACCTACGGGCTCGCCCGTCGTGATGAAAGTCTCGACGATAGCAGTCAGAATTTCGCGTTCGCGGTTCCCGATATTGGGGTCAGCGGGCATACTTTTGTGGTGTCAGTTGTCTCGGTCCGTTCGGCGGCCGCCGGGGGGAGAAACTGCGTCCGATCCATTTTACCTAACTATTTTAGATGCAGAAGCTTGGGATTTGGACCAAATTGCGAGCCGGCGCGGGTGATTGGGATGGTGCCGGGAAAAGAAGGCGAGGGAGCGGAGGTACAAACCCGCAAGGATGAGGGTAAACGCGATATTTCGTCAATAAGTGGTATCCTCCGCGCAAGCAGGACCAGGCTCCAGTAGCGACAACCCGGATTGGTGCGCAGATTCGCAATGGATCGCTGGTTCTACCTGGGGGATGGCCATCCACGGCATCGTCGTTTTGGGGGTATCCATCGTTCCTCGTCCACACCGCCGCGCGCTGACTGAGAGGCACACACAAATTTAACCAGGAGAATATCCGATGAAACAAAACCTGACTTTAACCATCGCGTCTCTGCTCTCGATCCTGTTGCTGACGATTCACATTACGGATGACATCGTCCGTGGGATATCGAAGGCCGAGTCCTCAAACATTGCGTTGGCTGTTCTCGTGGGATTGCTGTACGGGACGCTGGTGCTCACAGAACGGCGATCGGGGCACGTCATCATGTTGCTCGTCGGGGTGCTCGCGGCAGCCATGCCCGTCATGCATATGAGGGGGGCACATTACGGCGAGATCGCCAAGTCGAGCGGCGGTTTCTTCTTCGTCTGGACACTCTGGGCGCTCGGCGGGCTCGGGGGCTTGACCTTCGTCCTTGCGGCGCGCGGACTGTGGGCTCTGCGACGCGCCCAGCCACGGTAGTCCTATAAGCCGAACATGGAGGCGCGATTCGGAGGTTCCCTGCGTCTCCCGGGCGCCGCCATTTTCGCCAAGAATCCTTCCCGGCCGGGTAAAATGTGCCTCGTCATGTTTCATCGCCAAACTAAAAGATCCCTTCTGCTGTTGGTTCTCGCCGCGTTGACTTCAGCACACGCGCAGTACGAAGTTCCGAACGAAATCTTCCGGCGAACTCTCCTCATCCGCAGCGGCGATGAACAGGCAACGGCGCTCAAGTTCGATCAGGGAGGGCGGATTTACCTGGTCACGACCAGGCGCTTGGGAGGACGTCTGCCACTTGATCACGCCGTTGTGCAAGTATGGCAAGACCAGACCTGGAGCGATCTTCAAACCGTTCGGACCATTCTTCCCGCTGCCAAGGATGTGGATCTCGCCATCCTTGAAACCGACGAGCAGATTGCAAAACCTTACTCCGTTGTGAAGAGTTCGGAAGTATTAACCACCGGACAGCCGGTGTGGATCATGGGATCGTTCGGTGCGATCAAGCAACAGCACCTGCCTGCAAACTCGCAAAAGATACCGCACACAGCGACGGAAATCGCTCCCTTCCTCCAAATCGGGACCCTATCTGCAATCCATCCAACTCGGCCAGATTCCTTCGAAATCCATTTTCATGGAACGTGGAATCTTCTTATCGCCGCGGGCCCCATTGTCTACTGGAGTCCTGTTCACAAAGACTATGAAATCTTAGGTGTGATCAAGCGGAACGAACGGGACGCTGTAAACATCCCGTTCCCTTCGAATCCCCCTCAGAAAGTGGTGCAGTCTGGAATCGTGGAAGGATACGGCATTGACGTCGTGGTGGACACGATCAAAGGCAATCCGCATCTATAGGCTGGCCGCAAACAGAGCGCTCGTCGATCGACTTGCTACCAGTTTCATTTGTACTGCCCCGATTGACTAGCCCCCGAAAATTTCAGAGCCGCCAGCTTGAAACCTCGCCAGCGGGTTACTGTATTCTCTAACTCTTTCCATGAAGTCCAAACCTCATATCGCCGTCGTGGGCGCCGGAGCTTTTGGCGGGTGGACCGCACTGCATCTTCTGGAACGCGGAGCGCGGGTTACGCTGCTCGACGCGTGGGGGCCGGGAAATTCGCGGGCGTCGTCCGGGGGCGAGACGCGGGTGATGCGCGGAACCTATGGGCCCGATCAACCTTATACTGAAATGGCGGCGCGCGCGCTGAAGATCTGGGCGCAATACGAGCGGCGATGGAAGCGGCAGTTTCTGCATCGCAGCGGCGTGCTCTGGATGGCTTCCGGGCGCGACGATGCGTTCGAGCGCGGGTCGGTGGAGATGCTGCGCGCGACGAAGATTAAGTTTCAGGAATTGTCCTTGGCGGAGATGAAGAAGCGCTGGCCGCAGATTAATTACGATGGAATCCAGTGGGGAATTTTCGAACCGGAATGCGGCTACCTCGATGCCCGGGCCAGTTGCCAGGCGGTCGCGGAAGCGTTCGTTGCCGCGGGAGGCAAGTACCGGGAAGCTGCCGCCCTCGGCAACGCGTTGGAAAGCCCGCCGCTGCGCAGCCTCTCGCTTTCGGACGGAACGCAGTTGAAAGCCGATGCCTTCGTGTTTGCGTGCGGGCCCTGGCTGGGGAAACTTTTTCCAAAAACTGTTGGCGAGTTGGTGCAGCCCACCAAGCAGGATGTGTTCTTCTTTGGCGCGCCGGCCGGAGACGATCGTTTCACCGACGCGCATCTGCCGGTGTGGGCCGATCATCGTGGTCGCTTCCGCTACGGAATTCCGGGAAGCGACCGTCGTGGCTTCAAGATCGCCGACGACACTCGCGGGGCCGAGTTCGATCCCACGAGCGGCGAGCGAGTCGTCAACCAAGAGACTCTAAAAGATATTCGCGAGTATGTTGGTTTTCGCTTTCCCGCGCTGAAGGATGCGCCGCTGGTGGAAACGCGGGTTTGCCAGTACGAGCAAACGCCGGACTCGCATTTCATCGTCGACCGGCACCCGAAAATCGAAAACGTCTGGATCGTCGGCGGCGGGTCGGGCCACGGATTCAAGCACGGACCGGCTGTGGGCGAGATGATGGGGGAGTTGGTTCTGGGGGAGCGCCTCCCCGACGCTGTCTTCCAATTGTCGAGATTTAAAAATGCTTGACCACAGAGGGACAGAGTTCCACAGAGGAATTACCCTGTGAACCCT
>DASSRO010000304.1:0-7428 GCA_035701745.1 Candidatus Sulfotelmatobacter sp.
TGCAGAGCATTCTCGATCAGCACACCTCGCCCTGGGGCGTGAAGGTGACAAATGTGGAAGTGAAACAGGTCGACATGCCGGAGTCGATGCTGCGCGCCATGGCCAAGCAGGCCGAAGCGGAACGCGAGAAGCGCTCGAAGATTATTCACGCCGAGGGCGAGTTTTCGGCGGCCCAGCGACTGGTGGATGCGGCGCATTTGCTGGCGACCGAGCCGGTCAGCGTGCAGTTGCGCTACCTGCAGACTCTGACCGAGATCGGCGTGGAAAAGAATACGACCGTGATTTTCCCCGTGCCGGTTGACTTCTTCTCGGGGCTGCAGAAGTTGCTGGCGGGCGGCGATAACACGGCGGCGCCCACGCCTCAGAAAACTGCGTAAACGCGGAGTGGAACTATGCCTTCTTCACAAGACACGGAAATTACGCTGGGAACGGGCAAATTGCTGTTCCTGTTCTTCGCGCTAGTCGGAATCTGCGCGACGTTCTTTGCGCTGGGTTATTCGCTGGGGCGAAAATCCGAGCCCTCGATCACTACCGCGAGCGCGGCGGGCTCGCCTCAGATCGTTCCGGGCACGACTAAGGCGAGAAGTGGATCGCCGGCCGCGCCCATGACGTTTTATAAGTCGGTGGAGCAGAAAGATGCTTCGCCAGAATTGACGCCCGCCGTTGATGCCAAGGCCGATTCGGCGGCGCCGGACGCGAGCGCAACCCCGGCGAAAACTTCGAACGATCCTTCCGATTCCGCGGCCACCTTGCCTACCGCTGGGTATTTCGTCCAGGTCGCCGCAGTCAGTAAGCAGGAAGATGGAGAGGCGCTGGTGGACGCGCTGAAAAAGAAAGACTACCCCGCATTTGTGGCCACGCCGATTCCCGCCGACAAATTGTTTCACGTGCAAGTGGGTCCGTTTCCCGAGATTAAAGATGCCGAGGCAATGCGCTCGCGCTTGATCGCGGACGGCTACAGCCCGATTCTGAAGAAATAGCCCGCCTACAGGTAGCATTGCACCGTCAGGAAACCCTTGACCGCGGAGTTCGCTGAGTCGGCGCGGACGCGTCGAAGATACGAAGATCTCTTTACATTGACACTCATCGATTTTCGCGTTATTCCTAATGCATCCATGACCTCCGAAGCCTCCCTTGATCGTGCTCTGCACGCCATTGCCGACCCAACGCGGCGGCGGATTTTGCAGGCTCTTAAGCCCGCCGACGCCCAATCCAAAGCAACCGCCACGGCAGCGCGTTTATGCGCGGGTGATATTGAGAATCGCGTGCGGCTCTCGCAGCCGACCATTTCTCATCACATGGCTATCCTCACGAAGGCGGGGCTGGTGGAGGCGACCAAGCAAGGTCAGTGGCGCTGGTATCGCCGGAATGAGAAGGCGATTCGTGGAATCTTGAAGACCTTGCGGGGAGAGTTGTAGTCGGGTTTTCCTCAAGCGTCGCGCGCCCCCGTTTCTTTCCCATGGCGCTCGCAATCCATGGCTAGTTCGTTGCCCCCTACGGTGTACCCAGCGCCCACTTCTCCAAATCTCCAGTGGAGCGTAGGACGCCGAGTTCGCTGCGCTCAAGTTCCAAGGTCACATCCTGCAGGGTGATGAAGCGTTCGCTCGCCTGCGAGCGCGCGTCGTCAAGATCGTGAAGCGTCGCCGTGCCTGCTTCGATTCGAGTTTGCACCGCGGTCAAAGCTTTCTGCGCAATTTCGTATTCCAGTTGGGCAACGTCGCGCGCGGCTTGCATTTGAGCGACCGCGCGCTGCAGCCGCAGCGTTTCTTCCGACACCTGATTCCGTGCGGCTTCCGCCTGCTTGGTTGCTTTCAAGGCTTCGATATCTGCTCCCTGGGCTCGAGAACGCTGCGAAGCGTTGAACAGCGGAAACCGGATGCTGACGCCGATGGTGGCGTTGTTCTGCTGGAAGCTGCTAGCCACACACAGGACCTCGCCTACTGGCGTGATGCAGGGCCGTGACGGAATGTAATAGTTCTGATAGTTGTTGAACTTTGAAAGCAAGGCATACTGCGCCGCGAAATCGACGCTGGGCCACAGAGTTCGATGTTCCGCTTGGGCCCGCAGATACTGGGCCCGGGCATGTTCCAGAGCGGCTTGCACGGAAGGATTCGAAGCCGCCGCATCTTTTGCCGTCTCGGGAGTTTCCGGAGGCGCGGGTGGCGCCGGAATCGAGTCGGGGTCCGTCTGTATGCTCGCGGCGGGAAGTCCGGTGAGCTTGGAAAGGTGCTCCCGCGCCACATCGGCGGCGCCTTGCGCTTCGGCAACGCGCAAGCGAATGCGCGCAACGGAAAGGCGAGCTTTCGTGCCATCCAGTTCGCTGTCAATGCCTTCTTTCACGCGTTCGGCAACCGCAACTTGCATTTTGTTGGCGTCTTCCTCAGTCTGGGCGAGGCGAGCCAGGCGCTGTTCCCACTTGGCGAGCTCCGCATAGTTGAGGGCTGCATCTTGAATGATCTGGTTGCGCTCGTCCTTGGTCTTCATGGAGGCGACGGCGGAATCGGCTTTCGCGGCGCGCATATACGAACGCAGTTCAGGGTGCAGCAAGGCCGACTGCGCGGTCACATTGAACAGCGAAGGCGCCGATCCTTCCAGCGCGAGCGGAAAGCCATAGGAATATCCCAGCCCCGCTCCCGTCGCGAGTTGCGGGATGTAATTGTTGCGGAGCTCCTGAAAGGCAGCGGCGGCGCGTCGTTCATCGGCCGCGGCAATGGCCGCGCCAGTGGCGTGGTTCAAGGCGAGTTCGACCACGCGCTTCAGGGAAACGGGCTCAGCCAGCAGCGAGGCGGGAATAAGCAGGAATGTCATTATCCATTTTGCGGTATGCGCACCGCGCCAAGAAGTTTTCATTGCGAGCCTTTCCAAGCGACACGGGAATAATCTCATCAGTAATTGGATGCCAGCGAGATTTTAAATGTCAGACGAAGGAAGTACCACGAAGCGAAATGATCTGGTCTCAAACGCCAAACCTGGACGCATCTACCGTGCGAAATACGCTCATTTTTCGACGCGTTTCAGGTCTTCTTGCGCGCGCCGGTAGCCGTGAAACAGGTCCAGCGCTGCGCGGTACTGCTCGGCGGCCCCACGACGGTCCCCTTGCCTCTCCAATAACTCGCCGAGATAATCGTGCGCTTTGAAAGCCGGACCTTCTTCCGCGGGAGCCTCAAGATAGCGGCGTAACAATCGAATGGCGAGCGGATAGTTTCGGCCCAGGCGCAGCAGAAGGCTGCCCCCATCCATCAATGCATCCGCACGGTCGACGGCACTCGACTCCATAGTGAGAAGAGCCTGATCCATCTCGGCGAACCGGCTGGTTCGCGCCAGAAACTGCGCCAGGTGCAGCCAGTTCTGCGCCGATCCATGGCTGGCCTCAATCGCGGCCCGGTATTCGCGTTCCGCTGCGGCCCCGTCTTTATTGTGTCCGGCAATGCTCGCCCGAACCCAATGTGCCATCGCCGGATTGATCGACAGCAATGCGTCGGCTTGCGCGCGCGCTTTGTCCTGCCCTCCGCCAACGATCGACGGAGCTTCCAGGTAGAATTCCGCCAGGTCCACGCGCGCTTCCCAGTTTGCGGGCTCGAGTTGAACGGCGCGCTCAAATGATGTCCGCACTTTTTTCGCCAGGCCAGCTGCCGATAAAAATCCTGCGCGGTCAGCCTTCTCGCCATAAATCCGCCCCATCCAGAGATGGTACGAACCCTTGTCCGGATCAAGTTTGATGGCGTGTTCACACGCCATAATGCCGCGGTCCCACTCGTCCCTCATGAAATAAGCGCGGCAAAGCAGGTTGTAGGCTTCAGCGTTTGTCGAGTCGCGCCTGGTCTCCTGCTCAAATGTTTGAACGGCTTCGTCAGCCTGGCCGGATGCGAGAAGTTCCTTTGCCGAAGATGCCGCCCGCGCCGTTGTGTGCAAGATGGCGAGTAGCAATGCCGTCAGCAAAAAACGCCACAAAGCGGAACCGCCGGCGAACTGAACGGTCGATCCCATGCCTACGGGACGACCTTGACTGGAGCGCCATCAAACAGCGGTTTGGATTCTTCCGCGGGCAGGGCCACCACGTCGCCTTCGGAAAGTCCCGAGGTGATCTCGACGCGCGTCAGATTCTGCAGCGAAAACTCAATGGGCTGACGCTTGACGTGGTGGTCGACAACTTTGTAGACGTACGGCTTGCTTTCATCGATGCGCAAGGCGTCGCGCTGCAACGTCAAAACGTTGCTGTGTTCGGCAACCACGATGGTGACGCCAACATTGATGTTGGGCAGCAGCCGCAGATCGTGATTGTCGACGATGCAAGTCGTCTCGCCAACATTCCTTGAGACCCGCAGCTTCACCGTCGAGGGCACTGTATTTACCGAGCCGATCCAGACGCGGCCCGGCAGTGCGTCCCAAATAATTTCAACTCTCTGCCCAACCTGAAGCCGGCCCACGTCAGGTTCATCGACGAATGCGCGCACCAGCATGCGGGACAGATCGGCCTCCTGCAGCAGCAACTCGCCGTTCTGGACGTATGCCCCCTGCTTGACCGGCAGGGAATACACCACGCCGTCGAACGGGGCGCGCACGCTTGACTTGAGTAACGCGTCTTCGGCAGCGCCGTAGGCGGCTTGTGCTTCCTCGCCTTCAGCCTCAACCCGTGCTGTCTCGGGCTTCGAAAATCGGTCTTTCTGCTTTTGCTCCGCCAAAGTGACGTCCGCCTGGGCGCGTTGCAAAGCGTCTTGCGCCTGCTGAACCTCTCCCGGAGACGCGGCGCCTTCCTGCTGCAGGCGGCGATAAGCGTCGAGATTGCGCTGGGCCAGATCGCGCGCGCTGCGGGCTTTAATAAGTTGCGAATTCAACGTGAGCACTTCTTCCTGCGTGCCCCCACTCTGGAGCTCTGCCTGATTGGCTTGCGCCGTCTTCACCTGAGCCTGGGCGCGCGCCGCCTGGGTACGGATGTCCGCGTCATCGAGTTGCAGCAGGAGCTGCCCCTTGCGCACATGGTCGCCTTCTTTGACCAGCAGGCGTTTTACCGTAGTCGCAATGGGCGCGTGCGCCTCGAAGTTCTGGATGGGCTCGACTTTCCCGTTGGTGGAGACCAGGCTGCGGATGGGTCCACGCTCAACGTTGGCGACTCGCACCTTCAAGGGAGTTTGGTGCAGATACGAATACAACACCAACAAAATTGCCGCCACTGCCACTACCGACCAAATCCACCGGCCGCGAGACGGCCTTTTCGAATTGTTCGTCGATGCCAACCAGTATGCTTTCAGGGTGCGGCAGGAATTTCTGTAAGTAGTAATTTACCATTGCGGAGGCCGCGACACACATACGCCAACGCTCCAAGCACGGTACTGATTGGATGCGGGCCATATGCCTCCGGGTTCAGCGCCGCCAGACGTTACAATAAAAATATGAGTCAATCGCCCCGCTACACGCCTGAACACGCGGCTGCCGGCCTGGACACCAAGTTTCCTGAGATTGAGACCTGGCCCAATCAATTTCCCGGGTACGAGATTGTTGTCGATGATCCGGAGTTCACCTCGGTGTGTCCGAAAACCGGCCTGCCCGATTTTGGGGTGCTCGCCATTCGCTACATGCCTGATAAAAGCTGCCTGGAGTTGAAGTCGCTAAAGGAGTATCTGCAGTGCTACCGCAACCTGGGAATTTTTCAGGAAAATGTTGTCAACCAGATTCTTGAGGACGTAGTGAAATGGGCGAAGCCGGTGTGGGCGGAAGTGCGAGGGGAATTTCGCCCGCGCGGCGGAATCTCGACCACGATCGTGGCGAGATGGCCGCGGCCCACGGGGCGAGGGAACGGAAAATAAGGGTTAGATCGAGGTCGACTCGGTCTAGCGCGATGCGGCCGCAGTGCGCGGTTGGATGCGCTCGATCTCCGAGGCTTGCTCGGCCATCACGCGGTTGACCTCGAAAGCCGACTGCAGGTTCAGCCAGAAGTGCTCGGTTGTTCCAAAAAACCGCGACAAGCGTACCGCGGTGTCGGCGCTTATGCCGCGTCGTTCCAGCACAATGTCGTTGATGCGGGGCGTAGGAACGTGAAGGCGCTTTGCCAACTCGTAAGCGGACAGGCCCAGCGGCTTGAGAAACTCTTCCCGCAGGATCTCTCCAGGGTGGACCCGCCAATTTCCTCGTGATTTAGTCGGCATGACGTCTCCCGAGATTCCATCTTTCAACTCTGAAAAGCATAGCAGCCCTATCTGATCTCGACGGCATGTTATATTCGCTCGACCAGTGCCCCAGACTGATCTCCAGCCTCGCACCGCGCTGATTGTCCTGACGGCGCTCAATCTGCTCAATTATGTGGATCGCAATGTGCTGTTTGCGGTGCAGCCGCTGGTGCAGGAGGAGTTCCATCTCAGCAATGCCCAGATCGGATACTTAACCAGCGCCTTCCTTGGCTTCTACATGGTCGCCGCGCCATTTGTGGGGCCGCTGGCGGATCGCTATTCGCGGAAACTGATCATCGCTCTGGGCGCAGTTTTTTGGAGCGGCCTCACGCTGCTCACCGCCGTCACGCACACCTATACAGAACTGCTCATCCGGCACACGTTGGTGGGCGTGGGCGAGGCGACCTTCGTCACCATTGCGCCAACGTTCGTCGCCGACCTGTTTGCGGAGAATTTGCGCGGCCGCATTCTGGGCGTGTTTTACCTGGCGATCCCCGTCGGTTCGGCTGCGGGATACTTGCTCGGCGGCTATCTGGCGCCACATTACGGCTGGCGATTTCCGTTTTACATTGCGGCCGCTCCGGGATTTCTGCTCGCACTGGCGGTCTTTTTCCTGAAGGAGCCGGAGCGCGGCCAGTTTGATTCGCTCACGGAAACGCCGGAGCGGAGCACGATCTTAGGACTCGCGCGCAATCCGGCATTCCTGACATCGACGCTCGGCATGGCCGCCATGACGTTCTCCCTCGGCGGCATTCAGGTTTGGATTCCCAAATTTCTTTACAGCGAGCGCGGCTACACGCTGGAAGCCGCCAATTTTGCCTTCGGAATCATTATCGTGGTCGACGGAATTGTGGCGTCCCTGGCCGGCGGCTGGCTCGGAGACTACTTGCTTCCACGCCTGAAGGGTTCCTACTATCTGGTGTCGGCAGCGACGATGTTTCTTGGAATTCCAGTCATGATTGTGGCGCTCTTCGTGAAAGGCCCGCTGATGATGCCGGCCATCGGCATTGCAGCGTTCTTTTTGCTGTTCAATACCGCTCCTCTGAACGCTGCTGTCATCAACTCGGTCGGCGGGCACATCCGCGCCACGGCGCTCGCGGTTAACATTTTCATCATCCATCTTCTCGGCGACGTGCCTTCACCGACCATGATGGGATGGGTGGCGGATAAGCGCTCGCTGCAATCGGCATTTATTTTGCCGGTGATTGCCATGGGAATTTCCTCTGCCATACTCTTTTATGGAATGAAGTTTGCGCCGGCAGTG
>DASSRO010000305.1:0-13064 GCA_035701745.1 Candidatus Sulfotelmatobacter sp.
TCTGTGATGTGTGAACCTAAAGCCGCATGCGGTTTGTGCATTCGTGTTGATGCGCTTGTCGCGCATGGGCGTGCTCCTGGGGAACACAAGGTCCCTCGACTGCGCAAAACGATTCGCTGCGCTCGTCGTTTTGCTTCGCTCGGGATGACAATGGGGAGGATTTCACATCGGCGCTCGACTTGTCTGTGATGTGTGAACCTAAAGCCGCATGCGGTTTGTGCATTCGTGTTGATGCGCTTGTCGCGCATGGGCGTGCTCCGGCAAAACACAGGGTCCCTCGACTGCGCAAAACGATTCGCTTCGCTCATCGTTTTGCTTCGCTCGGGATGACAATTATGGTTTCACGCAGCGAGCGGCCTTTTTTTTTACCAATAGATCTTCAGTGCGAACTGGAATTGACGGGGGTCGTAGGCGGCGGTGGGCTGGCCGGCGTTGGTGAACAGGGGGCTGACCGCGGCTACGTTCATTTTATTGGCGATGTTAAACATGTCGACGATGAACTCGGTGCTGAAACGTTCGCCCAGCGGGACTCGCTTGGAAATGCGCATGTCGTTGAAGACGGTCCAGGGCTGGATTCCGGCGTTGCGGCCGAGATTGCCGTCGAGTTGCAGCAGGGTGGGGTTGGTGAGAGTGGCAGCGAAGGCCCGAATGCAGGGTTCCTGCAGAACTCCCGTGGTGGAATATTTCGAAGCAACGGGCGTGAAACCGGCAGCGGTGCAGATTGGGTTGGCAATCGTGTTGGGGCGGCCGGTTAATGACGATAGCTGAAGGTTGTCGCCGTTGCCGGTGATGATGTTGAAGGGACGTCCCGAGGCAACATCGAGCAGGGGAGCCCAGGTCCAATCACTCAACACTTTGCCGGCGAAACCGTGGCCCACCTTGCCGCTCTGGAAGACGCCGCTGAAGACGAAGCGGTGACGTTGATCAAAGAGCGAAGTGGAGCGGTCGAGGCCGGGATAAAAACTATCTTGCGGCGTGAGCGTGGACTGAAGGTCGGTGGAGTCGTCGATGGAATGCGACCAGGTGTAAGAGGCGAGGAATTCGAAGTGCTGGCTGAAGCGACGGCGCAGGTTGGCGGTGAAGCCGTGGTAGATGGAGCTGCCGTTGGAGTAGTTGGCGTCCATGTCACCGAAGGGAACGCAGCCGGTGTATCCGTTGAGGTCAGGAGCGCAAGTCGCGTTGAAACCCTGGCTGGTCAGGTTAGCTTCCATCTGTTCGGCGAGGCCCACACAAGCGCCGCCACCGGCGAGGAGGAGAGCTTGGGCGATGGAAGGATTCAAGCCTCCGCGGCGGAAGAAATTCATGAGGGGGGAACTTACCCAGGGACCCTTCGGGCCGACTCCGCAGGGAAGGGCTCCAGTGCCTACGGTGAAGGGGCTAGCGGGAGTTTGGCCTGCGGCGAGGGCGGCGTTGAAGTTGGCGACCATCAAATCGCCGCGAATGGTGTTGGCGTTGATGGGACGGTTCAGGTGACGCCCGCCATTAAAGTTGTAGGCGAGACTGAGGGCGAATCCGTCGCCGAGATCGCGTTCCACGCTGACGTTCGCCTGCTGCGAGTAGGCGTAGACGAAATTTTTGGACTGCGGGTATCCGAAGGGCTGAAAAGCGAGCGGCAAGAAAGTCGATTGCAGCGGGTTGGCACTGAGGTTGAGATAGTTCTGATTCAGAAAAACCGACTGCGGAAAATTCAGCGATTGAAATTGCTGCTGGTTGGGAAGGTAACCCATGTTGGCGTCGGCGAGCGGGAACGGCGAGGGCGCGCAGGAGGGTTGCGCCAGCGTGCCCTGGAAAATGGGGATTGCATTCAGATTGCTTGGGCTGCCCGGAAGGGAGCAGAGTCCGGTGCCGGCAAAGGCCAGCTGGCCGCTGGAGGAGCCGTCGGAGGCGTCGCCGAGGAAGTAGAGGCCGAGCAGCGGGTGGTCATAGAACATGCCGTAGGAGGCGCGGACGACGGTCTTGCCGTTTCCTGCCGGATCCCAGGCTAAGCCGATGCGCGGCTGAATGTTGTTGGTGTCGGTCTGAATGCCTTTCTGCAATCCCAGCAGGTTGTAGGCGGGAAGCGCCAGGCCTTGCGGCGCCTTGAAGCTGGGAGGGATTTCCACGTCGTAACGGATGCCGTAGTTGAGTGTGACGTTGGGGCTGACGCGCCAGGAGTCCTGCCAGAAAGCTCCGATGGGAATGTTCTTGAATGAGTCGCTGGGACTGCCAAGTCCTTGGATGAAGTCGCCGGGCAATCCGGCGCCGTAAGCCTGCACGGGCGAGAGATCGGGGAACGGAGCGCCGGAAATGGGCGAAGTGAATCCCAGGTTGGAAGAACTGAAGCTACCGAAATCGTAGACGCCGCCGTAGTTGACGGTGAAGATTGCGGTGAGCGGGAGGTAGTTCACATCGACACCGAACTTGGTGTTGTGGCGGCCGATGGTCCAGGAAAAATTGTCGGTGAACTGGTAGCGCTGCTCGACGCGCTGGATGTAGGAGTAAGGTTCGCGGCCGAAGTAAGCGAAGCCGGGAATGTTGATAGCGGGATCGGAGCCTCCGGGAATTTTTGTGTTGTAGAAATAGGAGAGGCCGCGGCGCGCGTATTGGAAGCGGAATTCGTTGACCTTGTTAGTGCCGAGAGTCCAGGTGTCCTGGAAGACGCCGGCGACGTCGCGATAGGTTTGTTCGGAGGTACGGGAATAAGCGTTTTGCCCGAAGGGTTGGTCCTGCCCGCTGCCTTCGATGCCGGTCACTGTGCTGGGACTGACGTTGACGCGGAAAGTCAGGCGGTGATTGGATCCGATGTTCTGGTCGAGGCGAAGCGAGTAGAGACTGGTGCCTTCGAAGACGGGGAAGTTGCCTTCTTGCGAGGCCAAGGATTGGTAGGAGGACGGGACAAAGCAAGGAGGAGCCGCGCAGCTTGTGGGGAAGCCGGCGATTCCGGGGAAGCCTCCAGTCAAGCCAACGGGCCACGCGCCATTTACCGCCATTCCGGAAGAGGCACCCACTAACCCGAGGTACGTTCCTACTTCTTGCGCGAATGCAGTATTGCCCGCTACTGCGGCGTCAACCGCCTGGTTGGTTACGAACGCAACTTGGCCGGGCGTGAGCTGAAGGTTCACACTGCCCGGAGGAGCTAGGAAAAACGCCGACGCATCGAAGGGAACTAAGCCGAAATTTCCCTGGCCGATGGCGGAGAATCCGGTTTCGTGGCGGCGAGTGATCTCGTAGGAGAAAAAGTAAAAAGACTTGTCTTTTTTGAGAGCTCCGCCGAAGGCAACGCCGGCCTGCACGCGCGTGTAAGCGGGATTGGGAACGGTGCTGAAGGGATTGACCGCCTGGAAGTTTCGATTGCGAAGAAAACCGAAGACATCGCCGTGGAAGCCGTTGGAACCGGAACGGGTGATGATGTTGACGACGCCGCCGGCGGCGCGGCCGTATTCCGCCGCGTAGTTGTTGGTGATGATTTGAAATTCCTGCACGTCCTCCTGAGAGACAGTGGAGCGGACGCCGTTGACGGAATTGTCGGTGGCGTCGGCGCCGTCGACATTCACCAGGTTGGAACGGGCGCGCTGGCCGCTCATGTTAAGGCCGGAAGTGGGAGCGGCACCGAGGCTGGGTGCGTTGTCGCGGACGACCTGGGAATCGGTGAGCGTGAAGTTGATGTAGTTGCGGCCGTTGATGGGAAGGTTATCGATGCGGCGCTGGCCGATGGTGTCGGTGGTGGAGCTGCGCGAGGTTTCGACGAGGTCGGCCTGCGAAGTTACTTCGACGACTTCGCGGCCTCCGGCGACTTCGAGGGCGACCGGAAGTTCCACGGTCCCGCCGACGGTGATGATGACGTTCGTGTTCTCAACTTTGGTGAAGCCTGGAGTCTGGATGATGACGGAATAGGAACCGGGGGGCAATTGGCGAACGCTATAGCCGCCTTCGCCGTCAGCGGTGGCGGTGCGCTCCAAACCCTTGGCGACATCGCGCGCGATTACGGTTGCGCTGGTGACGAGATTTCCCTTGGCATCCTTGACTGTGACATGAAGATCGCCGGTGGCGACGCCGCCCTGAGCAAACGCTATAGCGGAAAGAAACAGAAAAAAGAGAGTCGTAGCGATGGCTTGAGTGATGCGGATCATGAGGTTCTCCCTTGGACTGGCGAAGGCGAACTTATGGCGGGGACGATTCCCGCGGCAGATTGCCGATGTAGTCACAGAATGAACTGGGACGAGTGAATCTCGGTGGTTTTATAACAAAACCACACGCGAAAACAAGTAAGCAGTGGGGAACGCTGGTTTCTAAAGTCACCAAGCGGTTTTTAGTAGCGAGGCGGCCGAGCGGATCGCGAAACAGAACAAAGAACGGGTACCAGTTCGGCGAATAGGGAAGGAGAGTTGGATTAGAAAGTGGCTGAAATGCGAACCGGAGCAGCGGGGTTCTGTAGCCGTCCGAGAAGCATGGCGGCGCCATTCAAGCGTTCGTAGCCGCGAAGAATGGGAGCTGCGGCCAGGCCGGAGTTGGGCCAGGCCAGCGCTACATAAATCCTGAGCAGGGCAAAGGCGGCGTTGCGGCGCAGGCGCAAGGCATTGTCCACAAGTTGCCGGGCGGCTTCTGCAGTCTGAACATTTCCGGTGAGCGTGTTGGCGGTGAGGGCGACTTGTCCCATGCGTACGAGAACGGCGGCATTTCTTGCCGCGATCTGGATATAGGCGGCCATGGCGCGCAGGCGTGCGCGGCGAACGAGGCGGAACTCCGCAGAGGAAAGGCGCTGGCGGAGATAATCGTCTTCGGCGGGATCGACGAGATTGCGGAAAGCCTCGATGTCAACAGGCTGAATCTGAGTTGCGAGGGTAGAGCGGGAAGAAATTTGCAAACTGCGAGACAGCGTAATGCTGGAGATTAAAACCAGCGCCAGGAGGGCGGCGATAACGAGAATGATCGCAATAGTCATAAATGCACCAGGCGCTCCAATTCGCGATTCCACAAGTCGAGAGAATTTTCGGGCAGAGGAACCGCGGCCTTGGCGGTAACTTTGCCAGGAACGAGCAGGTAATAGAACCACAGAAGCACGCAGAGATGAAAAGCGGCCATGTTGACGAAAACGAGATCGACGCGAGCGGTGTGGGTGAGGCCGCCATTGGCGATCATCGCCCAAGTGGCGAGGTGGACGCAGGAGGAGACGCTCAGGCCAAGCGCAATGCCAAAAATCTTGCGAGGCCATTCGAGATGGAAATAGGCGGCAAAAAGAAAGATAGCGACGAGGACACCGCACTCGACGATGTAGGTAGTTTGTTCCAGAAGGTTGGCGCGGTAGATGATGGCAACGCGATCACTTTGTGGGGCGGATGCAGCAGCCAAGACAGCTGCGAGGATTAGAGCCGCGCTGGCGCCGCGGATAAGAAGTTTTCCCAGGCGTGCCAGTGAAGGATAGGCACCGAAGATGCGGGCAAAAATTTCGCCAATCAGCAGAAATTTCAGCAGGGCCTCGAGAATCTGGTCCGCCCAATCAACGTACCAATAAGCGCTGCCGGAAACGAAGGGCAGGACATCGGCGGCGTAGAGCGCCAACTGACCGATACCGGAGAGGATTGCATACGCGAAAAAGGCGGGAAATTGACGGGCGGTTCGGCGTTTCCAAAGGAGAAGGCCCAAAACCAACAGAAGCAGGTGAGGCCCAACCCAGAGATAGTGCCAAAGGAATGAATGCGCCTGCAGCATAGCCGTAGTGCCAAACTATACAGCCACTGACTGCAGGCGACAATGTCGAAGTCGTTCTTGTCCGGTTTTTGTAAGATCCGGGAATTTGTTGTTCAACTCGCCGGTCTTTCGTGCATACTTCAGGGCTTACGGCTTGCAGATCGTCGCGCCGCAGCCGCCGCCGCTACCGCTACCGTCGGCCTTAACTGCGGTTGGAAGGACCAAAGTTTGGAGGAATAGGACAGCTGCAGCAAGCACTAAAAGAGTACGTTTCACGGTTGTTATCTCCTTGTAACTGCGAGTTAGACCGTGATAATTTCATGGGCGCAGCGAGTGGAGAAAGTTACTAAAGATTGCGGAAGCGTTCGGAATTCGTAACAAGATGACACTGAAATCTGCTATGCAGGACGTCAAAGAAACTACCCTGGCGGCGGTTTCAGGGCTGCTGGGGAAGTTAGCGTACCTGGCTTCTTTGCGCCGGCGCCAAGGCCGGTACGAGCACTGGGGAATGCAACTGGTGCATGGAACTGAATCGACGGAACGCGCCTTGAAGACAGCGCACACCGAGATTGTGGCCGGAGTTCTGCGGATGCCGCTGCAGTCGCTGATGGAGGACCTGGACGAATCGAGTCGAGAGAGCGGAATGGCGGCGGGGGCTTATGTGGAAAAATTGCACGAGCAATGTGACGACCTGCTGCCGGGGGATCGGCAGGACTTAGCCGTTGAAAGTCATCTTAGTTCAGTGCTGCTGGCGCTTTCGAGTTTAGCGAAGAATCGAGGGTGCTCCACTCGGTCAATTTCATAGCGATGCCCACAACCTGACCAAGCACCTCGGCCTCCTGAGGATGGCGCAGGATGCGCACGGGAACAGGGGAGAGTGGATGGGGTTGGAGGATGATCTCTTCGCGGCGCATGTTGCACCAGCAGCAGGTGTGGCCCTCGCGAGTTTCCACGAAATAAATGGGCCGCTCGTATTCGGAGCGCCAGGAACCCTCGACCACTTTATTTCTGGACTCATCGACCTGGATGAAGCTGCCAGGCGGCAGAATGGGGTACATGGTCAGATCTTGCGTGCCAACATATCCATAAGTGAAATCGGTGTTGGCGAATTGCTCGAGGTAGGCGATGGGCACGAGTCCCCACTGCTCGACCATGCGGCCGAGGTTGGTGGTGCGACGCTCGTCGAAACCGGGATCCATGCGAACGGGGATTTGCACTGACGATAGGCCGGCAAGCGCGTCGGAAAGATGAGATTTCGGCGGCGCGACGAGTCCCAGATCGGCAGCCATGTTGTTGAGATCGACGCCATACCAGGACATCAGTTCGCGAATATCCCGGCGATAGATGATCGAAAGTGTGTAGAGGCGATAAATGCTGGGTAAGATACCTTTGGTTTCGATGTCGGAGAGGCGGCTCGGGGGAACGGAAAACTCTTCGTTGCGATATTTCTCGGCAACACGTGCGCTAGAGGTTTCGACGTCGCGCATAGTGAGACCGAGTTTTTCACGCAGAGTGCGAAGGCTTTTTCCCGCCGGTAGCATTGTTTGCCTCCAAAGAAAGTCGGTGAATGATATCAAACCCGAGGGAGGTTGTGAGGGCAATAATGTGTGAAAATTTGGGTTCGGGTGAGTTGTTACAAAATCAGGACAGCTGCAAAGCCAGGATGGACGCCAAAAGTCAGGTGGCTGTAGTGGTCGAACCTGCGGACTGCGCGGAGTCGAAAGTAATCTGAAAATTTATTAATTGTCCGGATTTCGTAACAAGCGTTCTGGTCCCTAATTCTTTGAGCATTGAAAAGGTTCTGCGTTCGTCAACTCGCTTTCTCGCCATAGTCCGATAAAAACCCCGCAAAAACAGGAATTTAGAGATGACATTTGTCACGCCGGCCCCGTGATGGATGGCACTGGCGCGTCGTTTCTTCTTCCACGAGGATGCCTTACTAGATGGAATCAAGAGATCAGTTTCCGGAGTGAGGCCCACGGGGGAGAGACGGGATGATCGCGACATTAGAACGGGCGGAGCGGCTAGACGGATCAGATTCGAACGTGGTTGTAGCCAGTCTGGAGAGCGTAAATAAAAGCTACGGCAACGTTCGGGCCCTGCGCGGGGTGGATTTCCGGGTGCACGCGGGAGAAGTCGTAGCGCTTCTCGGTCCAAACGGAGCGGGCAAGACGACAGCGGTAAAGCTGTTGTTGGGGCTGATGCTGCCGAATTCGGGGAAAGTGCGTGTTCTCGGCGGTGACCCTACAAATCCTGAGAACCGGATGAGGACGGGAGCGATGCTGCAGGTGGGACGGGTTCCGGAGACGCTGCGGGTTGGGGAGCACGTCGACTTGTTCTCCAGTTATTACAAGAAACCGATGGAGGCCGAGGAGGTGTTGGCGGCCGCGGGCCTGGAAAAACTGCGGGACCGCAAGTTCGGCGATCTCTCGGGAGGACAACGGCAGCGCGTGCTGTTCGCGCTGGCGATCTGCGGCGATCCGGATTTGATTTTTCTGGATGAGCCGACGGTGGGTCTGGATGTGGAAGCGCGACGGATGCTGTGGGACGAGATTCGCAGGATGGTGGGGCGCGGGAAGACGGTGCTGCTTACCACACATTATCTCGAGGAGGCGGACGCGCTGGCGGATCGCGTCGCGGTCATCAATCAGGGAGAAATTATCGCAGAAGGAAGTCCCGCCCAAATCAAGGCAAAGACTGCGGGAAAGCGAATTCGCTGCGTCACCAGCCTGAGCGCGAACGTGATCCGGCAGATTCGCGGCGTGACCGAGGTAAAAGAGGATCGCGAGGCGGTGGAAATTCACGGAGCTGAAGCGGAAGTGATTGTCCGCGAACTCCTGGCGAGGGATATGAAACTGTCGGGACTTGAAATCGCGAGCGCAGGTTTGGAGGAGGCATTTCTGGCGCTTACGTCGGACACAGCAGCAGAAGGAAATTTCAAGCGGGAGGAAACGCGATGAGCACAGCGACCCTGGCATTGGGTACTCCGCAGATGCAACGCACGCCGGGTCATACGGCGACGATTTATCTGAAGGAAGCGAAGTACGAGTTCTTGAAGAACCTGCGCTTGCGCGTGTACACGGCGTCGGTGCTCAGCTTTCCGATCATGTTTTATGTTTTGTTCGGGCTGGTGCTGAATTCGAAGCAGGCGATTGGGAGCACGGGCATGGCTACATACTTGATTGCGACCTATGGCACGTTCGGAGTGATGGGCGCGTCGTTATTTGGAACAGCGGCGGGCCTGGCCTCGGATCGCGGGCTGGGATGGCTGCAGGTGAAGCGCGCCAGTCCCATGCCGCCATTTGCGTATTTCGCGGCGAAGGTGGTGACCAGCATGATTTTCAGCGCGATTATCGTGCTCGCGCTTTTCACGCTGGGAATCGCGCTGGGCGGAGTGCGCATGCCGTTCGCAGATTTCGCGCGGCTGCTAGGGACGCTCGTAGCCGGTTCGCTGCCATTTTCGGCGATGGGATTGGCTCTGGGATATTTCACCGGGCCGAACTCGGCGCCGCCAACGATCAATTTGATTTATCTGCCAATGTCGTTCTGCAGCGGGCTGTGGGTGCCGTTCATGTTTTTGCCGAAAGTGGTGCGGCAGATCGCGCTGGTGTTGCCTCCATATCATTTGTCGCAGCTGGCGCTGGGCGTGGTGGGCGCGGGGAGCCACGAATCGGCGGCGACGCATTGGGAAGTGCTGTTGGGGTTCACCATGATCTGCCTGGGAGCGGCGAGGATCGGGTTTCAGCGCGACCAGGGGAAATTGTACGGGTAGTTTTATCGCGGTGCCTGCGAGGATTTTGTTATGAGTGCAAATTCGAAAAAATCGATGGGCTGGATGGCGGTTCTGATCCTGCTGGGAATGGCGGCGCTCTATGGAGGATCGAAGTGGCTGAGCCTGCTGATTCCCGCGGCGATGTTGGTGTGGTTCACCGCAAAACCCAGTTTGGGACGTGGCCGGAATTGACTGCAAGGTTGACAATACAGGTATGCCGTTTCTAGGTTCGCGGGAGTTCGAGGAGAGTTCTCAAGGGCGAGGGTGGTCGATGAAGTTGCGACCGCTCCGTTCGGTGCTGCAGGACAGGGATCACGGATGGGGCCCGCTGCTTTGGGTGCTTTATCTCGGGTTCTTCTTCGTGCAACCCGTCGCAGAGCATGTCAGCCGCAAACTCTGGATATTAGATGGTGTAGGAGCCGCGATTTTCCTCGTGTTGTACTGGGGAATTTTTCTGCTGGAGAGGCCTCGACCGCTGGTGCACGCCGGCGGCATGTTGCTTCTGGGAGTTTTGTACCTTCCCTTCAACCCAGGGGGTTGCACATTCTTTATCTTTGCGGCCGCGATGGTTCCTTTCCTGGTCGACACGCAAAGGAAAGCAATCGCAGGCTTGGGCATCGTAGCGGCCGTTGCCGCCATGGAAGGATTTCTTCTCCACATAAGCGTTTGGGAGCTCTTTTGGGCGGCGGTATTTCCCCTGTTAATCGGCGCCGGCAACATCTTTTTCGCCGAACGGAATCGCATGAACCGGCAACTGCGCAAGGCGAATGAAGAAATCGAGAACCTGGCCAAGGTGGCGGAGCGCGAGCGCATAGCGCGCGATCTGCACGACGTGCTGGGGCACACTCTGTCGGTGATCACGCTGAAGTCGGAACTTGCGGGAAAGCTTGTGGAGCGCGATCCACAGCGTGCGGGAAAAGAAATTCGCGAAGTCGAGGAGATTTCACGGCAGGCGTTGTCGGACGTGCGGGATGCGATTCGCGGATATCGCTCTCGTGGGCTGGTGGCGGAACTGGCGCAGGCGAAGACGACGCTGGAAACGGCGGGGTTGACGGTGCAGTGCGACGCCGCGACCACCATGAAGCTTCCGGCGGTTCAAGAAAGCGTTCTTTCTCTTGCGGTGCGCGAGGCGGTGACCAACGTGGTGCGCCATGCGCGGGCGCGGACGTGCCGCATGCGATTGGAGCAGCAGAACGGGAGTTGCCGGTTTGAGATTCACGACGACGGCTGCGGGAGTTCCGACGGCGAGGGCAACGGGCTGCGCGGCATGCGCGAGCGCGTGGAGATGCTGGGAGGCACGCTCGATCGCAGTACCGTAGACGGCACGACGCTTACCATCACGTTGCCTTTGAAAGAAGTCGAGGCAAAGAATGAAGGCTGTCGCAATTGAACGCCGCAAACAAAGAAGGGCGCAGGACGATCCGCGTGGTGCTGGCGGAGGACCAGGGAATGGTGCTCGGAGCGCTGGCCGCTTTACTTGATATTGAGGGCGACATTTCTGTAGTGGCGCAGGCGCGCAACGGCAAAGAGGCGCTGGAGGCCGTGCTCGCGCACAAGCCCGACGTGTTCATCACGGATATTGAAATGCCGCACATGAGCGGGCTGGACGTTGCTGCGGAGTTGAAGCGGCGGCGGACGGGGACGCGGGTGGTGATTGTGACGACCTTTGCGCGCTCGGGATATCTGCGGCGCGCGCTGGATGCGGGCGCGTTGGGATATCTGCTGAAAGATATGCGGGCCGAAGAACTCGCCGACGCGGTGCGCCGCGTACATCAAGGATTGCGGGTGATTCATCCCGAACTGGCGACCGAGGCGTGGGGAGAGATGGATCCGCTCACCGATCGCGAGCGGCAAGTGCTGCGGCTGGCGGGAGAAGGCATGGCCAGCGGCGATATTGCGGGTGAGCTAGGGCTGTCGGATGGCACGGTGCGGAATTATCTTTCGGAAGCGATCAGTAAGCTGGGGGCGAACAACCGGGTGGACGCGGCGCGGATCGCGCGGACGAAAGGCTGGCTTTAGGGGCAGTGGCCAGTTGCCAGTGACCAGTGCACGCGAACCAGGATATGACTCTAGAAATGTCGCGAAAGTAACTACCTTGCGGTGCTAACTGCACGATAATTGCGACTTATCGTGATATACCACTCACAATGCTGGACGTTCGTTTAAAACCGGGCGAGTCCGGACTCGCGCAGCCAGAGCCCTTTGGCGAGCGCCGATACCGGATGAATCGCTGGCTGCCGCTCGCACCCGCAGCGGGGCTGATCGGAACCATGGTCGCGATTTTGCTTTATCCTCCACTCGAGCGAAGCTTTTACTCTGTAAGTGTCTTCATCTTTTTTGTAATCTGCATTCTTTTGGTTTCTCAGGTGCAGAAGAGGCAGAAGCGTGGCGACGATGTCAGCGGGTTTTTCCCAATGACGACCTGGGTCGCATTAATTCCCCTCGGTATCGCGCTTGTTTTATTCGTGAATGGCGGGGTTGATCGTTCCCCGGCCGAGTCGCATCGTGTGGTAGTGATGCAGAAGATTGTCAGGCATGGCAAGAGTAATTCGTATTATCTGGAAACGTCTTCGTGGCGAGCCAATCATTTATCTGAAGAGTTGCAGGTTCCCTACACCGTGTTCGGGCAATTTCAAGCCAACGATGCGGCGATCGTCGAGATGCATCGCGGCGCGCTCGGCATTCCCTGGCTGGGAGGCGTTCGCAAAGGGCGTTGAGGTTTTGCGTCAAGGCGCACTGCGTTCAATTCCGGATTCTTGTTTGTGGATTGTCTTGTAGGCCCAGGCCATGCGGGGAGTGTTGTGGGCGATGCCGATGTGGCCTTCCGGGTTCAGGACGATGATGCCACCGTGCCCGTTCAACCGCTGTTTCAGATAGTTCATCGCTTCCTGTGCGGACCACTCCGGGAGATTGCCGGCGGAGATGCGGTCGGCGGTCCACTTCGCCAGAACTAATTTCATGATGGGCTCGCCCCATCCGGTGGTGGAGACGGCGGCGCTCTCGTTGTTGGCGTAGCAACCGCAACCGATGAGAGAGGAATCGCCGAGGCGTCCGGGAGCTTTGTTGAGCGTGCCGCCGGTGGAAGTGGCTGCGGCTATGTTGCCATTGCGATCAAGGGCGACGGCGCCGACGGTGTCGTGAGAAATCGTCACATCGTCAGAGCTGGGCGCGAATAAATCGTTGCCGTGTTGACCGGCCTCCGCCTGGTAGGCGCGCAGGCGCTCGATTTCCCGCGGGATGATCAGGTCTTCGTTCTTGCAGAGCGGGATGCCGTGCTCGGCCGCAAACTGTTCGGCGCCGGGTCCGACGAAATAAACATGCGGGCTGTCGCTGAGAATTTTGCGGGCGGCGCGCACGGGATTGCGCAGGCGCTCGACGCAGCCGACGCCGCCGGCGCGGAGAGTGGCGCCGTCCATGATGAGGGCGTCGAGTTGAACTTTGCCGTCGCGGTTAAGGAAACTGCCGCGGCCAGCGTCGAAGGTCTCGTCGTCTTCCATGATGACGACGGCTTCCTCGACGGCCTCGACGGCCGTGCCCCCGCGGTCACCGCTCAGCACCCGCCATCCGGCGGCGAGAGCGTTCGTCACGCCGCGGATGTGGGCGTCGACCATGTCATCAGGCATGG
>DASSRO010000306.1:0-2875 GCA_035701745.1 Candidatus Sulfotelmatobacter sp.
TGAAGAAGGTTCAGGTGAGACTCGCGTTCTAGAGTTCCGACCATATCAGGAGGCAGCGCGTTGATTTCTAGATCAGCGCTGCCCTTGCGCAATTCAAGCGCACGCGTAGTAGTGTCGGGAACGACGGCGAAACGGATGCGATCGAGCTTGGCTTTGTCGCCCCAGTAGTTGTCGTTGCGTTCGATAACGACTTCTTTATCCTGCTCGGCGCTGACGAAACGAAATCGGCCGGTGCCGACGGGATGTTGACTGGCTTCCGTGCCCGTTCCATACGGAACGATCCCCATGCCTCCGCCTCCGGCAACATTCCATAACAGCGCGGCCCAGGGTTGCTTCAGATGAAAGATGACGGTCGTATCGTCCGGCGCGTCGATGTGGTCGATGAAGCGGTAGGTCCCCGCCTTGGTGCTGCGGATTTTCCCCTGGAGCAGGGAATCGAAGCTCCACTTCACATCGCGCGAGGTGAGCCGACGGCCATCGCTGAAGCGAATGCCTTGATGCAAATGAAAAATGTAAGTCTTGGGATCGGGAATCTCCCAGCGCTCGGCCAGGCCGGGCTTCACGCTGAGATGCTCGTCGCGGGCGAGCAGATTATCGAACATGAGCGCGTCGATGCGTTCCGATTGCGCATCGAGCCCGACACGAGGGTCGAGGTTGGTGGGACTGGATTCGATGATCATGACCAGCGTGTTGGGCGCTGGCTTGCGCGAGCAGGAGGAGAGAAAGACGGTGCAGACGAGCAGGGTTAATGCGAGGACGCTCGCCAGTCCGTTGTTCCCCATCGTACGAAGCGCTCCCCTTCTTCTCATTCGAGCTCTCGCGCCATCTCGTAAAGCTTATTGACCGTGTTCCAATTGCGCATGGTCCCGCTGACCGATAGGACCTTATCGAGCGAGTGCTTCCACAGGCTGCTGCCGGAGACGCCGTTGGGAAAATAAAAGTAAATTTCCCGGTCGAGGTTGCGGGTGCGGTCGGGCGGAAGCGTGAGCCCCTGTAACTTTTTGAGCGATGCCGCAGGAGGCTTTTCGGATAAGAAGACGACGTGGAGCTTCGAGGGATCGACGTCTATTTCTTTGAGCAAGGGATTTTTCTTAATGATCTGTTCCATCTCGACGCTGGTGCGGGTGATTACGTCGGCGGAGAAGCCGAAGTCGCGCGAGATGCACTCTTCTAATTTTTTCGACAAGGCTGCCGGCGACAGTCTCGGCGCGCGAAACACAATGTTCCCGCTTTGGATGTATGTTTTTATCTCTTCGAAACCGAGTCCCTCGCAGGAGGCGCGCAGCTTCTCCATCTTCATGCGTTTATTGGGGCCGACGTTGATTCCGCGTAATAGGGCGATGTAGGTGGGCATGGAGTTCAGCTTTTAGCTGTTAGCTCTTAGCTTTTAGGCAAATGCTTTTCCGAATTGAGCTAACGGCTAAAAGCTAATGGCTAAGAGCTGGTTCACGGATAACAAATCTTTCCCAACACCGCGGCGCGCTTCGCGCCCGTAGCTGACGGAACGTTCGATGGCCTCCTGTTCCAGGTTTCGTAAGCCAACACGGCAAAGGCCACAGCCTCTTTTGCGCTCGACGGGATGCCGAACTCGTCCGACGAGCGCAGCACCAGGCGCAAGCTTTCGAGTTCCTCGCCGAGCCAGCGCATGAGCGTCGGGTTCTTCACTCCGCCGCCGGAGACGATCATTTCTTTGAAGCTGCCTTTGCGTGGGACGAAGCGGCGCACGGCGTCGCCAATCGAACGCACGGTTAGGGCGGTCGCGGTGGCGATTACGTCGCGCTTCTCGATTGCTGGGGCTTCGGCCACGCCGGTTCCGTATGGACTCACCGACTCTCGCCCCCCGCCGAGTGGTCGCGCCGCGTGCAGGAATTCGTGCGCAAACTCCCGGCCGAACTCTTCGCGTCCGGCAGTGCGCGGCGGTCTTTGCGAAAAAAAGGATTGGTCGTTCAAGAATGTCGTGACCACGTCGTCGATGATCCGTCCCGAAGCAGCGATCTTGCCGTCGAGGTCGCACTCCTGGCCGAATAATTCCTCGGCCAAAGCGTCGATGACCATACTGCCGGGTCCGGTATCGAAGGCGACGATCTGATTGAGCGAAGCTGCGGCCGGAATAGCGGTGAGGTTGGCGATGCCGCCGAGGTTGAGCGCGATGCGCCCGATGCGGGGGTCGCGGTAGAGAATGTAGTCAAGATAGGGCACGAGCGGCGCGCCCTTGCCGCCGCGGGCCATATCGGCGGGGCGGAAATCGGAGACCACGGGAACGCCAGCTCGCGCGGCAATCAACGAGCCCTCCCCGGTCTGCCAGGTAACGGCCAGCTCGCGCCCGAGAAACTGCCCCGCAGTTCCCTGATGGTAGAGGGTCTGCCCATGACAGCCAATGAGCTCTGCCTTGGTGCGTAGTTTTTTTTGCGCGGCGAGGACCGCCTCAGCGTAGAGCTCGCCTAAAAGAAAATTGAGGCGCGCCAGATCAGCCACACTCGCCCTTGGCGAGTTCATCGAGATCAAGATTCGGCGACGAACGTCTGCGGGATAGGGGAGGGCGGTGTGCCCGATCAGTTTCAACTTAGGCAGCGCGCGCGACGAAGCCCGGCTGATGCGGACGAGTGAAACGTCAATGCCGTCGACCGAGGTACCGCTCATTACCCCGGCGACGATCATGATTTTTTCCCCGCTGCAGCTGCGGAGGAGAGCGCGCTGTAGCGAACGCGCTCGGAGAACTCCCACAGCTGTGTGGCGAGCCGGCTGATCTTTTCTGGAGGCGAGCTCGGGACGCGCGACCTGAGGGCGGAAGATTTTCGTTTGAACGCCGCGATGCGCTTGACGGATTCGGCAGCACGGCGGCGGAAGCGCGAGTCGTGTTCGGCTTCGCGCACCA
>DASSRO010000307.1:0-13902 GCA_035701745.1 Candidatus Sulfotelmatobacter sp.
CCATCTGGTCAACGCCTGTCCAGCTTGTGGCAAGGCCACGCAAGAGATCGTCGACGTTGGCGAAGCCATCTTGCCGTGGGTGATTCGCCGTGAAATCGAAACCTTTTACGTGAAGGATGATCCTGAATTCGACAAAGTCGGAAACATAGCGGCGCTGCTGCGTTTCCGCTCGGAGAACGTGCAGCCTATTTCCACCGCTGTCGCCGACCAACTGAAAAAAGCGGGCGCCGCCTACCCCGGCCGCCTGCGCAGGTACGCTAGTCGCTGAGGAAGAAGTCCCTCGTACGAGCACAGGGCGTGAAATCATTCACGCCCTTTTTTGTTGACCGCAACCTTCTGTATCACAGGGCGCCTCGCCGCAGTAGGAATCGCTTGTCCCTTCGTGGTATGCTTCGCGGTTCGTCTGTGCAGATGTCTGTCGCCACAAAAGCGATCGCATGCCCCAGGAGGGTTCGTGACAGTTTCGCGCCGTGATTTTGTAAAGACCTCAGTGCTGGGAGCCGTCGCTGCCGGTGTCGGAGCGCGAGCCGAGGTTCCCGCCGAACCCGCCGCGAGCCGCCAGGGACACGCCTCTCAGACTGATTCCCCCAAGCGTCCAATTCTTATCTGCGCCAACAACGGCTATGCCTACGCCGAAGCCGCTTACGCATTTCTTAAGAGCGGGGGCGACACGCTTGAGGCCGGCGTCCGCGTAGTGAAAGGTCCCGAGGACGATCCCAACGACGATAGCGTCGGCTTGGGCGGCCTGCCTAACGAGGAATGCGTTGTCGAACTCGACGCCTGCTGCATGCACGGCCCCACGCGCCGCGCCGGTTCGGTCGGGGCGGTCCGCAACATCAAGAATGTATCGATGGTATGCAAGGCCGTCATGGAGCACACCGGCCACGTTATGCTTGTGGGCGAAGGCGCGGAACGCTTCGCCGTCGCGATGGGCTTCCCGCGAGAGAACCTGCTCACCGAGCACTCCCGAAAAATCTGGATACTCTGGAAGCAATTCAATTCCGACCGCGACTGGTGGGGGCCCGGCATCGCTGATCCGAACTGGAAGGCGCCCGAAACCGGCGGTGGCCGGCCGCACGCCGAAGTCCTGCGCGAAAAAATTCAGCAACTGCAGCAGCGTGCCGCCGACCTCGGAATCGAGCCGGAATTCCAGTTGGCCGCCGTTCGGCGCGTGCTGTTCCCGCCCACCGGCACCATCCACTGCTCAGTGCTCAACGAAAAAGGCGAGATGTCGGGCATCACCACGACCAGCGGCCTGGCTTTCAAACTGCCCGGCCGCTGCGGCGATTCGCCCATCATCGGCGCCGGCTGCTACACCGATCAGGACGTTGGCTCCGCTGGCGCCACTGGATCTGGCGAAGAAAATATTAAAGTCGCCGGCGCCCACACCATTGTCGAAAACATGCGCCATGGCATGTCCCCGCAGGAAGCGGGCATGGACGCGCTCAAACGCATCGTCCGCAACTACAACAACGACATGAACAAGCTTCGCTTCATGGACATGACCTACTACATCCTGCGCAAGGACGGCGCTTACGCCAGCGTTTGCCTGTGGGAGGGATATTCTGCCGGCCACCCGCACAAGTTCGCCGTGCACGACGGCACGCTGCGATCTGAAGTTTCTACGCCGCTGCTGAAAGGCTACTCGCAGGAATGGCCGCCATTCCCGCCCATTCCGGAGGAACTGAAGAAAGATTCAGAGTATCTGAAGTAGACTTTCTTATTGCAGGAGCTGCACGCTTGCCGTGTCAAGATATTCGGCATCGTACGCGGTGAGCTGAAATTGGCGGCCGTTGCGATAACAGGGGCGCCGCAACGCATAGGCCTTGCCTCTAGACTATTCATCACCATGATTATGAAAAAAGTCGGTTTATTTGAAGCGAAGCAAAAGTTATCCGAACTCGTGAAACGAGCAAGCGAAGGAGAGCGGATCGGAATAACGCGGCGCGGAAAGCTGGCAGCTTATTTCGTCCCCGCGCGCAATGGGGTGAGCCTGGAAGAGGCTTTCGAGCGGATCGAAAGGATCCGTCTGCGCGCTAAGCCCCTGCACAAAGGCATGACAATCAAAGATCTGATCGAAGAAGGTCGACGTTGACGCGCTCTTCAGAAAGTCAACATCATCTCGTTGACCCAAGCAGTCTCTACGAAAACCTCACTTTCACATCCGGCCCCTTCTCCAAATGAATGCTCTCCACGAACCGCACCTTCCCCGTGCGCAGCGTCAAAATCACCGATGACGTCCGCGTGCCTTCGCCAAAGAAGCGCACGCCCTTCATCAGGGAGCCGTCAGTCACGCCGGTCGCGGCAAAAATCAGTTGCTTGCCAGGCGCAAGATCTTCCGCCTCGTAAATCCGATTCTTGTCTTTGATTCCCATTCGCGCCAGGCGCTCTTCCTGATCCGGCTTCACCACCAACCGGCCCAGCATGTATCCGTTCAAGCATCGAATCGCGGCCGCGGTAATCACGCCCTCCGGCGCGCCGCCTGATCCCATCACCGCGTGCACGCCGGTGCCAATCACAGCCGCGGCGATTCCTGCGGAAAGATCGCCATCGCCGATCAGCCGGATGCGCGCCCCGGCGGCGCGGATCTCCGCAATCAGCTTTTCATGGCGCGGTCGTTCGAGCACGATCACCACCAGGTCTTCCACGTCGCGGTCCAGCCGCTTGGCGATATTCTTCAAATTGTCAGCCACCGGCGCATCCAACTCGACCGCATCTTTGCACGACGGGCCGACAACAATTTTCTCCATGTAGCAATCCGGCGCGTTCAGCAACCCGCCGCGCTCCGAGGCCGCCAGCACGGTGATCGCGCCGGGAGCGCCCGTGGCGCACAGATTCGTGCCTTCCAGCGGATCGACCGCGATGTCGACCTCTGGAACTTCCGTGCCATCGGGAAACTCAGCGCCGACCTTTTCGCCGATATAAAGCATGGGCGCCTCGTCGCGCTCGCCCTCGCCAATCACGATGGTCCCGCGCATGGGAATGGTGTCCATGGTCCGGCGCATCGCCTCGGTCGCCACCTGGTCGCTCAGTTTGCGTTCGCCTTGCCCCATGGTGCGGGCAGAGGCGATGGCCGCCACTTCCACCACGCGCAAAAATCGCGACGCCAGGTCGCTCTCAATGTTTTCCCCGAAAATTCGGGCCTTGCCTTCCGGACGGGTCTGCGTAGCCATTCTGAAATCTCTCCCGGCGCCTTTGGATGCGCTGCTCAGCCGCCGGGTTGAGACTATAACTCAATCCGCGCGCGAATGGAAACCTCGCTGAGCAGTATCGATTTTGTTCATCGGATTGCGCTTAGACTCCGCTTCCGTCGTGGTATCCTCTCTATCCCTGAGCGGCAATGGAAGACATTGCCCGCAGCGCTTCACGAGAGCTGAAACCCATGCCCCATGCGCGCCCGCTGACTTTTCTTTGCATCACGACCTACGAGAAAGGCCAGGAATTCATGCGCGAGTGCAAGCGGCAGGGTTGCCGCGTGCTCCTGCTTACCGCAGAAAAATTGCGCGATGCCGACTGGCCGCGCGAGAGCCTCGACGATACGTTCTACCTTCCCTCAGAAATAGCCCTCGCCGACATTGTGCAAGCTGTCACCCACCTCGCCCGTAACCAGAAAATCGACCGGATTGTCGCGCTCGACGAGTTCGATATGGAAACCGCCGCCACCCTGCGCGAACATCTGCGCATCCCTGGCATGGGCCTCACTACCATGCGCTATTTTCGCGACAAGCTGGCCATGCGCATGCGCGCCCTCGACCGCGATCTGCGCGTGCCCGATTTCGTTCCCGTCGTGAATCACGACGATATTCGCTATTACCTCGATCACGTGCCTGGCCCGTGGGTCCTTAAGCCGCGCCAGGAAGCCTCGGCCATCGGCATCAAAAAAATCCACGCCGCCGCCGAACTGTGGCCGCTGCTCGAACAATTGGGCGACAAGCAGTCTTCTTTCCTGCTGGAGAAATTTCTTCCCGGCGACGTTTATCACGTGGACTCCATCGTTTCAGAAAACGAAGTCGTATTCGCCAATGTCAGCAAGTATGGCAAGCCACCAATGAATGTGGCTCAGGGCGGCGGAATCTTCACAACTTTCACCGTGCCGCGTGGCGGCGAGGAGGATTCCGCCCTGCGCGCGATCAATCGCGACCTGTTGTCTGCTTTGGGACTGTTGCGCGGCGTGGCGCACGCCGAATTCATACGCGCCCACGCCGACGGTCACTTTTATTTTCTCGAATGCGCGGCCCGCGTCGGAGGCGCCTACATCAACGAGATGGTCGAGGCCGCTACTGGAATCAATCTGTGGCGCGAATGGGCTCGCATTGAAGTTGCCGGCGACGAAGGCACATACCATCTACCGCCGCACCGCGAAGAATATGCGGGCGTGATTCTTTCCCTCGCCCGCCAGGAAGATCCCGACACCTCTGCCTACAACGATTCCGAAGTCTATCTCCGCATCAAGCGTCATCATCATGCCGGGCTGGTCTTGCGATCGAAAGACCCGCAGCAGGTTCCGCGCTTGCTCGAGGATTACGCCCGCCGCTTCTCCGAAGAGTTTCTCGCCATACAGCCACCCACCGACAAGCCCACAGCCTAGCGCCAGAAAAGCCCGATGGTCGTGATGAAATAAATGCTCTTCTCTGCGTTCTCTGCGGCTTTTCTCCGCGTCCTCAGCGGTCAAGAGCTTTCCGCTGGCGTCGGCCGCAGTTCTGAGCGAGCCGAGGAGTTTCCCCGCCGCGACAACTCAAGCTTCTGCTACCATTTCTTCATGAGTCCAACCACCAGCGAAACCCCCACGCCGGCGGCCGAGCGCCCGGAACGCAAAGAGCCCACCTATCTCTTCACGGAAAAATACGTCGCCGACAAGAGCGAAACCGCGCGCCGTTTTATCGAAACCCGCGCGCGCCTCAACGCCAACGTCGACAAAGCCAACAACTTCCTGGTAAAGCGCTTTTACAACATCGATCACAACACCTATCTGGAAGGCGCGCTTCCCGCCAAGACCAAAGAGCTGATGGGACTGGTCGCCTCGGCGTGTCTGCGTTGCGACGACTGCATTTTCTATCATGCGATCCAGGCATACCGTTTAGGCGTTACCCGCGCCGAGCAGGAAGAATCGCTCAACGTCGCGCTGGTCGTTGGCGGAAGCATCGTTGTTCCCCACCTGCGCCGCGCCTATGAATTGCTGGAAGAGATGTACGGGTGAATGATCGTTAATTTCTGCGCAACAGAATCGAGCTTAGCAACGTAACCAGAATCAACGCGACTCCCGTTCCAAGTTCAAGACGTTGCGGACTTCGCAGCGCCGCCCACAGCACCTCAGGCGGCCACCAGGCTCTGTTGTCGTGCATCGCGTCCAGGCACGCCAACACGCCCAGTAAAAAACCGCCCGCAGTCGCCGCCCGCCGTTGCTTCTCTGCAGTCATTCAATAGCTAGTTATAGGATGCGAGAGAGTCTTCCGGAGATCTGCGGAATAACGAACTGCGCCGTCTTCCCGGTAGTGCTTAGTCGAAAGGGATACCGCATGCTGGTTCCTAAAAGAACAATTCAGGAGATACGTTAAACCGCCGGCTCAACTTGCGGATATGCTCGGCATTCAATTTACGTTTTTTGCTCAGCACTTCCGACGCAATGCTAGGTGTCCCGAAAACGTCCAAAAGATCTTTCTGCTTCAGATTGTTCGCCAGCATCAGTTCGTTTAGGGCATCGATGGGGCTGGCCGGCTTGAGCGCGTAATGCCTGTCTTCGAAGTCCTCCACGAGCAGTGTCAGTAGTTCAGCCATGCGGCGCTCAGCCGCACTCATGCGGCTTCCTTTGCGGTCCAGTTCTTCCAACATGGCAATGTGGCGCTCGTTCTCCGCCTCGGTACGAATGACAGTGGGCAAGGTGCTGGTCAGCAGAGAAGCATATTCCGATCTGGCGGCGCTGGCACTCATCGTTTCCAACCTCCTCGGTCATATTCAGCATGCGTCAAGACATGGCGGATATAGTTTAGAACGCGTCAATCCCCGTAACGCTCTGCCCGATAATCAGCGAGTGCACGTCGTGCGTCCCCTCATACGTCTTCACAGATTCCAGGTTCATCATGTGCCGCATAATCGGATAATCGTCCGCTACCCCGTTCGCCCCCAGAATGTCGCGCGACAGACGCGCGCACTCCAGCGCCATCCACACGTTGTTGCGCTTGGCCATGGAAATATGCTGCGGCTCGATCTTGCCCGCATCTTTCAACCGGCCAACCTGCAGCACCAACAATTGCGCCTTCGTGATTTCGCTGATCATCCATGTGAGCTTGTCCTGCACCAGTTGATGCGACGCGATGGGTTGGTCGCGCCACTGCTTGCGCAGCAGGGAATACTGCAGCGCACAGTCGTAGCACGCCATGGCCGCGCCCAGAGCGCCCCACGCAATGCCGTACCGCGCCTGGTTCAGGCACATCAGCGGCGACTTCAGCCCGCCTGTCTTCGGCAGCAGATTCGATTCCGGCACGTGCACATCCTGCAGCGACAGCCCCGACGTCACCGACGCCCGCAGCGACCACTTGCCATGAATGTCGTCGGCCTTGAATCCGGGCCGGTCGGTCTCCACCAGAAATCCGCGAATGCGGTCTTTTTCGTTCTCAACTTTCGCCCAGATAATGGCCACGTCCGCGATCGTCCCCGACGTGATCCACATTTTTTCCCCGTTGATCACGTACTCGTTCCCAACTTTTTTCGCCCGCGTTCGCATGCCTCCAGGATTCGAGCCGAAGTCAGGCTCAGTGAGTCCAAAGCAGCCTAGCTTTTCGCCCTTCTGCATCGGAGGCAGCCACGTCTCCTTCTGCTCGTCGCTGCCAAACTCGTAAATCGGATACATGCACAGCCCCGACTGCACGCTCACAAAGCTGCGCACGCCCGAGTCGCCGCGCTCCAGTTCCTGCGTCATGAGCCCGTACTCCACGTTGCCCATGCCGGCGCAGCCGTAACCCTTCAGCGAGGCCCCAAAAAAGCCTAATTCGGCCATGGGCTTGACCAGTTCGCGCGGAAAGCGTCCCGCACGGTTGCACTCTTCAATGATGGGAATCAGGTTGTCTTCAATGAACTGGCGCGTGGTGTCGCGTACCAGGCGTTCTTCTTCGGTCAGCAGCGAGTCGTATTGCAGAAAATCGACGCCGCGAAATTTAATGGCAGGCATGGCGCCTCCTGATGAATTGAATCCGGATCCTGTATCGAATGCGGGAAAAGCTGTTTGCCGGCCACAGGATCGGCTATACGCTGGAGGCAAACATATGACGGTAGCAGGGGTAGGGGACGCGGGTCAACGCCGTCCAAACGACCTCAAGTTCGGTATCCATCGCGGCACCGTGCGCCGATACTCGTCGTAGGACTCGCCAAACTGTCGCCGCAGCGTGGGCTCCTCGTAGAAAACGACAAATAATTCCACCGGGACGCAAAAGAAAGCGGCATAGGCCAACAGCCGCAGAGAATGAAACACAGCAGCCTCGCCCAGAATCACGCTGAACACCCCGATATACATGGGATTCCGCACATAACGGTGCAGCGCCGTCGTTACCAGAAATTTCGTCGGCGCAATGGGCGCGGGCGTGCCCAGCCCCCGAACCGCGAACTCCCACGCGCAGCGAAAGTAAATCGCCACTCCAGCCGCGATTGTGACGACTCCAACTGCGGTTAGCGCGTCCCTCTGCGGGTTGGGAAACCCGCCCACGACCCACCGCGGAATCAGGACCAGCACCGATCCCGGCACAACGATCGTGAACACAATTGTCTGCAGGATAGGACCGAGCGCGCGCGTCACATTGCCCCCCAAACCAGCCGCAAGACAGCCGGCACAACCTTACTGTAAAATTAAGAGCGACGGAAGAGAGTCAAGCCGCAGCTTCCCGAGTGGATTCCCGCAGACTCGCAGACATTATCCACCAGTTATTCGCCGCAACCGGGCGGATCGCGCTGCGCAAAAATCGCACCACCAGGAGATCAAATCATGGCAGTAGGCGCCAAAATCGCAAAAACAGCAGATCGCAAGAAGGTGATGGACACGACTAAGAGCACCGATTGTCCCAAGTGCGGCAAGGCTACGCGCATCGTCAAGCGCGTGAAGGACCGCGAACGCGGTGTTCCGGGCGGGATTTACATCTCGTGCTCGGCCTGCGAATTCTTCGAGAAGCTCTAACGCGCAACGTCAAATAGCCGGAGCCCAAGGCATTCTGCCCGCGCTCCGGCTTTGCTTCGTTCAGTCGTTCAGTGCTTGGCGGCGCTAGTCCCGCGATACCACTCCACCGTGCGCCGCAGCCCTTCCTCGAAATCCACCTTCGGTTTGTAACCAAGGCCGCCTTCGGCCTTCGAAATATCCGCCAGCGAATGCTTAATGTCGCCCGCTCGCTCTTCCCCATACTTCGGCTTGCCGCGATACGAGGTCATACCCTGCAGCAACTGGAAGGTTTCGTTCAAGGTAACCCTGCGTCCCGTGGCGACGTTAAACACTTGTCCCGCCGCCTTGGCCGCGGGCGCCTTGCACGCTAGCAGGTTGGCCTCGACCGCGTTGTCGATGTAGGTGAAGTCGCGGCTCTGCTCGCCATCGCCGTAAATGGCGGGTTGCTCGCCGCGCAGCATCATCGTAATGAACTTCGCCAGCACGCCCGAGTAAGGCGACGTGGGATCCTGCCGCGGCCCGAAGATGTTGAAGTATCGCAAGGCCACCGTCTCCAGCTGGTAGCAACGATAAAACGAAATCATATACTGCTCGCTGGCCAGCTTGGCCACGGCATAAGGCGAAATGGGATCGGGCTTCATGCCCTCATGTTTTGGCAGCGTGGGCGTGTCGCCGTATGCCGACGACGATGCCGCATAAACTACCCGCTTCACCTTCGCGTCGCGCGCCGCCACCAGCACGTTAACCGTGCCGTCAATGTTCGCCCGGTTGCTGCCCAGCGGGTCGAGTACCGATTTCGGAACGGACGGAATCGCCGCCTGGTGCAGCACGAAGTCGACTCCTTCGCACGCCTTCCGCATCGCCTCCAAATCGATGATGTCGGCCTCGCGAAAATCGATCCCGTCCTGAATCTCTTTTATGTTTTCCCGGTTTCCGGTGGAAAAGTTGTCAACGCCCCGCACTTGTTCGCCCCGCGAAAGCAGCGCCCGTGCCAGTGAAGACCCAATGAAGCCGCCAATGCCTGTGATCAGATAGAGTGACATGCCTCTTCATCATAACTAACCGAAGAGATTTCCGGCGAGGACTGACATTCCCTTGGTAACAAAACTGGGATGCAATCGTTAACGCAGCAAGGCCCTAACCGCCCACGTACGGATGAGATTCAGCCCTTGTTCTGAGCGTTCTGGCTGTCGCGAAGGATTTTCAAAAAGTCATCCCGCATCAGTGTCTGCCCCTTTTCGAAGAACTCGGTCAGCGCCCGCAATGCCGCCGCAGGATTCGCAATTAACGGACCTGCTCCCACCCCACCCGCCGCCAGCGACGACGCCACTCGCGATCCCATCACAACTGTCGGCCGCGAAATCGTGCTCAGCAATTTTTTCAGCTGCTCCCGGTTCTCCTCCGACATCTCTCGGAAGGCGATTCCCATGCCCAGGTACGGGTAGTTCACCCGCACCTCGCCTGTAGCCTCGACGCGCACCCCATTGGCCTCCAGTTTCATGCTCAATGAGGTTCCCACAGGATAGGTGGCCTGCGTTTCTACATAACAGCCGTGCAGGCTCACATCCTGGAATGAAGCCCAGGTCCGCACGTCGCCGCTCTTCGCCCTCAACTCAGCGCTGCCCTCGCACTTGTAACGCACGCTGCGCCGCTTCTCTGTTCCGTGGAACGGTTCACCAACCTCCAGAGTGGGATCCTTCAAAACGGTGTCTTCAGGACCCCGCTTCGGGGCGAGCGCTGGCGCTGCCGCACTCGCTCCCGCAGGCTTGTCCGACCGCTTTAAGGCCTTTAGATACGAGACGCTTTCATTCGTTTCTTCCGCCATGATGCTCCGATGCAGGTCTTCGATTCCTCTATCGGAAAATTGGGGAGAAACATTAGATGTCGCTTCGCAGGCTGGGTGAGAGATTTCTAACTCAGGGCGCTGTCGGAAGGAGCCGGCTCAGCCGCCATTCGCTGCCCCGCTTCCCGGATCTGCTTCCACAATTCTTCCCGGCCCGCCCCCGTTTTGGCTGAGAAGGGAAGCAGTTGCGCCGCGGGATATTGCCCGGTCAAAGTTCGCAGCGCATTATTCAGTTGATTGTTTGACAGTCGGTCGCTCTTGGTGGCGACCAGCAGAAAATCACGGCCCGACGCGCTGAGAAAATCCAGCAACTGCCGGTCGCTCTGTTGCGGAGGAACGTTGGCGTCCACCAGTGCGATGCACAATGCCAGCGTCGGCCGTTCATTGAGATAAGGTTCGATGAACTTGGGCCACTCCTGCGAAATCTCGCGCGAAATCTTGGCATAGCCATAGCCCGGCAGGTCGGCGAAAATCAGCTCAGGACGCGGCTTTCCGGGCCACCGGATCTCGAAAAAATTAATGCTGCGGGTGCGCCCGGGAGTGGAACTGGTGCGCGCCAGCTTGGTGCCAACCAGCGAATTGATCACGCTCGATTTGCCGACGTTGGATCGTCCAAGGAATGCGATCTCCGGCAAACTCGGGGCAGGGAATTGCGCCGCATCGGTTGCCGCCATCAGAAACCGCGAGAGAACCCTCATGCTCAAGTGTGCAACGTGCGGGGGAATGTTGGCAAGCGCCGCTCAGTCAGCAGAAGCTATTAACCGCAGAGTTCGCCGAGAAAAGCCGCAGAGAACGCCGAGCAACGCTTGATCTTGCCCTTCTCAGCGAACTCTGCGGCTTTTCTCAGCGAGTTCCGCGGTTAGAAGCTCCTTCTACAAAACTAAAAGCGATTCGCCGCGAAACCGCGCCGCCGGCAGGGTCTCCACGACCGAACCGCGTCAGCGGGAGGATTCGCGCCGAAACTGCTTGCTCAGCGTCAGCGCCTGATGCTGGTAGGACGACCCAATATTCGTGCCGTAAATCTTCTCCGGCCGCGACAGCAAGTGCATGTAATTCAGCCGGCCCACCAGTTGCCCGTGCTCGATCAAAAACGGAACTTCATGCGCGCGAACTTCCAGCACCGCGCGCGTTCCCTTGATCTCGCTCGAACCGTATCCAAAGCCGGGATCGAAGAACCCCGCGTAGTGAATGCGAAACTCGCCGTCTGCCGGATCGAACGGAACCATCTCCGCCGCGTAGTCCGGAGGAACCCGCACCCGTTCCCGCGACGCGAGAATATAAAAGTCACCGGGCTCGAGAATCAGATTCTTGTTCGCGTTCTGCCGCGTCACTTCCCAGAATTCCTCGGTCGAATAGTGGTTAATCCGCTCCAGTTCGATCACGGGAGCGTAACGCTTCGCCTTATAAGCCACGATCTCGTTCGGTTCCGCAGCCTCAAGATTGACCGTAACCCGCAGCCCGCGCTGCAACTGCGCCTTTACCGGGCTGCTCTCGTCCATGTAGACAAGCGGCTCTTCATGATCCAGCCCTTTGATCATGCTGTCGCCCGACCGTGGATTTCCCTGCACGAAGCGCAACTGGCTGAGCCGCATCCCCGCCCGCACCGATACGGTAAATGTTCGCGACACCACTTCCGCGTAGAGTTTTCCTTTGTATCCGGGAGGCACGCTGTCGAACTCCGTGCCGTAATCGGTGATCAGCCGGGTGAAAATGTCGAGGCGCCCGGTCGTGCTCTTGGGATTCGCCTTCCCGGAAATATTTTCCGGCAGGTTCAGCTCTTCCAGCAGCGGGATGATGTAGACGCAATCTTTTTCGAAAACCGGCGCCGCGGTCAGGTCGACTCGCGCCATGCGCAGATCTTTGATTTTCGATTCGACCGTGCTCTTCGGCCCGGGCAGGAAGCTGGCGCGCACCCGGTGCGCCATGTCCCCCAACCGCAAGTCGAGGCTCGCCGGCTGGATATGCTCCGGCTCGATGGGCCGCGAGGCGCTGACCTGCCCGCGGGCGATCAGGTTGCTGATTTCCTGCGAGGGAAGAATTCCTGTGGTGCGCGGATGCGCCGGCTCAACCGGCGATTCCGGCTCGTTCTCAAAAAAAATCTGACTCTGGTTCGGCATGTTCACGATTCCCCGCGCCGCATAGCCGCCGCACGCGCGTCTGGCTAATTCTTACACGGGGAGTGGCAACTTGGGCGCTGCCACTGGCAACTTTTTTACTGGTGGGCTGCAGGACTGTCGCCAGTGCCGGAGGTCAGCGGCGCAATCGGCTGCACGGCCTCTTCATCCAACTTTGGCAGCGGACCTTCCAGCGCGATCTGCAGGACCTGATCCATGGTATCGACGAAATGCAGCTTCATGGCCGTGCGCAGATTTTCCGGCACCTCGGCGACGTCCTTTTCGTTATCCTTGGGCAGAATCACTTCGAAAAGCCCGGCACGATGCGCCGCCAGCAGTTTTTCTTTGAGGCCGCCAATGGGCAGAACCTTGCCGCGCAGCGTAATCTCCCCGGTCATGGCCAAGTCGCGCCGCACCGGAATCTTGCTCAGCGCGCTGGAAATTGCCGTTGCAATGGTGATGCCCGCCGATGGCCCGTCTTTCGGAATCGCGCCCTCGGGCACGTGCACATGCAGATCCAGATTGCGGTAGAAGTCGCGGTTCAGGCCAAGCCGCTGCGCCCGCGAGCGCACGTACGACATTGCCGCCTGCGCCGATTCCTGCATCACGTCGCCAAGTTTGCCGGTCAGCGTGAGTTTGCCCTTGCCGTCAACCACGCTGGCCTCGGTGCTCAGGATCGAGCCGCCCACTTCCGTCCACGCCAGTCCAGTAACCAGGCCGACTTCGGACTTCTCATGCGCCAGCGTGTCGCGGAACTTGATCACGCCCAGGAAGTCGTTCACGTTCTCGCCGGTCACGGTGACGGTGTAGTTCTCGCCTTCCTTCACCACCTTGCGCGCCACTTTGCGGCAGACGTTGCCAATCTCGCGCTCCAGGTTACGCACGCCCGCTTCCCGCGTGTAAGAGCGGATCAGCCCGGTGATGGCTTCGTCGGTGAACTTGATGTTCTTTTCCGACAGTCCCGCCGCCAGCATTTGCTTCTTCACCAGGAACTGCTTGGCGATCTCCACTTTTTCCTGCTCAGTGTAGCCGTGCAGCCGCAGCACTTCCATGCGGTCTTGCAGCGCCGCCGGAATGGTGTGCATCACGTTCGCGGTGGCCACGAAAAACACCTGCGACAGATCGTATTCCACGTCGAGATAGTGATCGACGAACATGAAATTCTGCTCGGGATCGAGCACTTCGAGCAGCGCCGCCGACGGATCGCCGCGGAAATCCATCGACATCTTGTCCACTTCATCCAGCATGAAGACCGGATTCTTCGTGCCCGCCTTCTTCATCATCTGGATAATCTGCCCCGGCAACGCGCCAATGTAGGTGCGCCGGTGTCCGCGAATCTCGGCCTCGTCCCGCACTCCGCCCAGCGACATGCGAACGAACTTGCGCCCTGTCGCCTTGGCAATCGACATGCCCAGCGAAGTTTTGCCCACGCCCGGAGGCCCAACGAAGCACAGGATCGAGCCCTTGGGATTTTTCACCAACTGCCGCACCGCCAGAAATTCAAGGATGCGCTCCTTGATTTTCTCCAGCCCGTAGTGATCTTCGTTCAGAACCTTTTCCGCGCGCGAAATATTGCGGATTTCTTTCGACCGCTTCTTCCACGGCACCGCCAGCAGCCAGTCCAGATAATTGCGCGAAACCGTCGACTCCGCCGACATGGGCGGCATGGCTTCCAGTTTCTTCAGTTCCTGCAGGGCCTTGTCCTTGACTTCCTTGGTCATGCCCGCGGATTCAATCTTCTTCTTCAGTTCGTCGAACTCGCTCTTTTCGCCGCGGCCCAGTTCCTTCTGGATGGCCTTGATCTT
>DASSRO010000308.1:0-13907 GCA_035701745.1 Candidatus Sulfotelmatobacter sp.
GCTTAATGTGGATGCGGGAGTAGGTCGTATTACGCTCCGCCGGAATCCGTCCCATCTCCAAGATCAACGCCTGAAAATCTTCCGGACTGGTGTACTGCCCGGCTGTCGCGCCCGCCTCGCGCGAAATATTTTCTTCCATCAGCGTGCCGCCGTAATCGTTGGCGCCCGCGTGCAGGCAGAGTTGCGAAAGCCGCCGGTTCAGCTTCACCCACGAAACTTGAATATTGTTGATCGACCCCGCCAGCAGCAACCGCGCCAGCGCATGCACTTTCAGGTGCTCCGCCAGCGTTGGGCCAGTACGCGCCAACCCTTGCTGGAACAGCAGCGTGTTCTGGTGCACGAATCCCAGCGGCACGAACTCGGTGAAGCCGCCAGTTTCCGCCTGAATCTCGCGCAGCAGTTGCATCTGCCTCACCCAATACTCCGGCGTCTCCGCGTGCCCGTACATCAGGGTCGACGTGGTGCGAATGCCGCAGCGATGCGCGGTGCGAATGACCTCGACCCATTGCGCGGTGGAAAGTTTATTGGCCGAAAGAATATGGCGAATCTGGTCGTCGAGAATTTCGGCGGCCGTTCCCGGCAGCGTGCCCAACCCATTGTCGCGCAGCATGGAGAGATAATCGGCCAGTGGCATGCCGGTCAGTTCCACGCCGTAAACAATTTCCATCGGCGAAAACGCGTGGATGTGCATGCGCGGAACCGCCTGCTTGATCGCGCGCAGAATGTCGCGATAATAAAACTTCGATAGCTCGCGCGGCAGCCCGCCTTGAATGCAAACTTCGGTCGCACCCAGTTCCCAGGCCTCGACCGCTTTGCGCGCCATGTCGTCGAGCGAATGGAAATAAGAGTCCGCCTCGCGCGGCCCGCGGCTGAAGGCGCAGAACTTGCATCCCACGAAACAGATGTTGGTGAAATTGATGTTGCGGTTCACTACGTAGGTGACGATGTTGCCCGCGAGTTCCGCGCGCAGCAGGTTCGCCGCCGCCAGCACGCCGAGCAGATCATCTCCCTCGGCGTTGGCCAGCGCGTACCCTTCTTCCAGCGACAGGTCGCCGCCGTTCTGCGTCGTGAGAACTTTTTCCAGCGAACTGCGCAGCGCGGGACTCATGCGCGCAGCCGCGTCAGTCCAATCCAGCGAAGGAAACGCTTCTAATTCCGTTCGTGTAAGTTCGCGTGGCATGCGATCGGTTGCAAGTGACGTCCCTACAGTGTAGCGGAAGTCTCAGCGAAAAAGGTCAGTGGATGCCGGACGCAGCAGGTCGCCCACTCTCCCAGGCCCCGGCTCGTAGCGAAATCCGCGAACCAGGCACGCCGGAGCGCGATTCAATTTGCCGCACACCAGTCCCGCTGCGCATGCCAGTTCGTCGGCGACCGCCTCAACGCTGGCGCGCAGTTCGTATCCGTGCGAGTCGCGTCGCCCGCGGTCGTCGCGCAATGCCTTCATTCCCGCGATGCCGATGGCAAATTCGGTCAGCCCTTCGCGCCACGGCCGCCCAAAACTGTCTGTGATGATCATGGGAACCGCAACGCCGGTGCGGCGCTTGAGCGCGCGACGCAGACTGGCCGCAGACCGATCGGGATCCTCCGGCAGCAGCAGCGCGTGCGCGCCGCCGTTAACATTCGAAACATCAACCCCGCTGTTGGCGCAGAGAAAGCCGTGATGCGTCTCGGTAATGAGCACGCCGTTCTTGCGGCGGATGACGCTGCGGCTCTCGCGTAGCGCCAGTTCGATGACCCGCGCGTCGAGCCCATATTGCTTCGCCCAGTCCACAGACTCGGGCGAAGGTTCAATCGTGGCTAAATCGACGACGCGCCCCTCCGCCTTAGAAACAATCTTATGTTTAACAACGAGGATGTCGCCCGCCCGCAAGCGCAGCTTCCTTCGCCGCAGCGCCTCCAGCAGCTTGTCAGCCAACGAATCTCCCGCAAGAATTTCATCGGCCAGCGGAATCGGAATCACCCGAAGTTCCGCGTGATTTTCTTTCTGTCGAGAAGATCGAGAGCGCGCCATAAAAGAAGTAGGAAGTAAATGTTTTATGTGGGGACAGCCGCCCTCGGCTGTCCGTCGAGCGCAGCTCGACTCATGTGGGGGCGGACGCATTCGTCCGCCCCGCGAGCGAAGCGAGCGCCCAGGGGCAGTTCCGCCATCCCGGACGAATGCGTCCGGGGCTACGCGCGTAACTTGCCCGCCGCCACATACTCCCGCAGCAACTGCTGCGCTCGAGTCTCGCCCGGCAGCGCCATCAACTGCTGCAAGTCCGGCGGATTATCCACATCCACCGCAATTCCCGCAAACTGCAGCACCACGCACGGTTTGCCCGTAGCCTGCGCGGCCGTGTGATGCGGCTTAAAGCTGTCGTTGCCAAAGCGCAGCGGAAACAAATTTCCCGGACGCCGGAAAGCGGCGTTGGTCCCGCGTCCGTCGCCCGCCGGCACCAGCACGGTCCCTTCGGCGGGCGCATGCTTCAAAATCTCTTCCAGCTCCCACGCCTGAATCAGAGGTATGTCGGCCGGAATCACCAGCGTGCTGTCCGCACCCCGCTCCACGCAGAGTTGCGTCGCCATCTCAATCGCCCCAGTCTCGCCGGGATTGTCTGGGTCGGGAATGATATCGAATCCATATTCAGCCGCCAGCGCCGTCGCATAAGCATCGCTCGTTACGACCGCAACCTGCGGCCGCGACTTCCAGTTGTGCAGGGCCGTGAGCACGTCATGCAGCATGGCCTGGGCCAGCGCCGTGCGCGATGGCTGATCGAGTACCGCCGCCAACCGCTGCTTCGCACCAGCTGAATTTTTGACGGGAACGAGGATCACGGCTGGTGATCCAACCGTCGAAAGGCGCCGTGCGCCTCAGGCTCGCCGCCGCTGCGGGCGGCTTCTCTTAGGAACGCGAGCACCTCACGCGCCAGCCCCATCTTATCTTCCGCTGTGCGCATGATGGTTTGCGTACACTGCACGTTCAATCCGTTGGCGCGAAGCAGTTCCGCGGCTCGCGTGTCGCGATGGTCGCAGACCAGCATGTCGATGAAATCTTCATAAGCGTGCGCGACGCCGACGATCGAGCAGGGAAGTCCCTGCGCCGCCATCAGAATTCCCGCCGGGCCCGCCACGGGCGCGCTGCCTACAATTGGACTGATGGCGGCCACTCTTCCGCGGCAGCGCAGCAGCGCCTCGCGAATACCCGGCACTGCCAGAATCGGGCCAATGCTGGTGATGGGATTGCTCGGCGCAATAATCACCGCCTCCGCCGACTCGATCGCCTCGATCACTCCCGGCGCAGGTTCCGCATCGGAGGCTCCCGCAAAGCGCACCGAGTTCACCGGATCCTGGTACCAGCGCTGCACGAAATATTCCTCGAAGCTTAACTCGCCCACGGGCGTATCCACGCGGGTTTCCACTCGCGAGTCGCTCATGGGAAGCACGCGCGCCTTCACGCCCAGTTTTTCTGAAATGACGGCGGTCGCATCGGAGAGCGTCTTGCCCTCGGCGAGCAGGCGCGAGCGCAGCAGGTGCATCGCCAGGTCGCGGTCGCCGGTATGAAACCACGTCGGCTCGCCGAGTTGCCCCATCGCCTGCAGACAGAGAAATGTGTCGCCCTTCACGCCCCATCCGCGCTCGCGGCTCAACATGCCCGACAGCACGTAGGTGATGGAATCAATGTCGGGAGAAACGTACAGCCCCCACCACAGCAGGTCGTCGCCGGTATTGACCACAACCGTAATTTCTTCCGGCGCCATGACCTGCTTCAGCCCGTCGATAAACTTGGCGCCGCCGGTTCCGCCGCTGAGCACGCAGATCATGCGGCCTGCTCCGTTTTGGCGAGGCCCTGGTCACCCACCGCCGCGAGCAATTTCTCTGACAAAAGCCCCGGCTTGGCCGCAACACTCGGAATAAATTCCGGATACACCGGCAGGCGCTGCTGCAGTTTGAATCCCTTGGCCTCGGTGCGCAGGCGCAGTTGTTCCAGGTGCGGCCAGGGCTTTTCCGGATTGATGTAGTCGGGGGTCAGCGGCGAAATCCCTCCCCAGTCGTTGATGCCGGCATCGACTAACTCCTCATAGTAAGGCGCGGAGAGATTCGGTGGAGCTTGAATATTGACGCTGGGGAGTAACAAGCGAGCTACCGCTACTGTCCGCAGCATCTCGCCGCGGCCGGGTTCGGGCCAGTGCGCCATGGGAATCGCCGGCTTGACGCGGAAATTCTGCACAATCACTTCCTGGATGTGTCCATAGCGCTCGTGCAGATCGCGGATGGCCAGCAGCGTGTCGACACGGTCTTCGAGCGATTCGCCGATGCCGATCAGCAAACCCGTCGTGAACGGAACATTCTGCTTGCCCGCTTCTTCGATGGTGCGCAGGCGCTTGGCCGGAAGTTTGTCGGGGGCATTGTCGTGCGCGGCGCCCGGAGCCTGCAGCGCGGCGTTTGTGGTCTCGAGCATCAGGCCCATGCTGGGCGAGACCGCTGCCAGTCGCGCAATCCACTCCGCGCTGAGCAGGCCAGGATTGGGATGCGGCAGCAAGGTAGTCTCGCGCAAAACCAGTTCGCACATGGCTTCCAGATAATGCAGCGTCGATTTGTAGCCGAGATGGCGCAGCGTCTCGCGCATCTCCGGGAACAGCAATTCCGGCTTATCGCCCAAAGAGAAGAGCGCTTCGGTGCATCCCAGTTTTTCGCCGGCCCGAGCGACCGCGAATACTTCGTCGGGGCTCATGGTATGCGCGCCGGGTTCGCCGGGATCGCGGCGGAAGGTGCAGTAGCCGCAGTAGTCGCGGCAAAGATTGGTCAGCGGCAAAAATACTTTGCGCGAATAGGTGATCGCTCCGGGCTTGAATCGCTCCTTTGCGGTGCGGGCGGCAGACAGCAGTTCCGGCAGGTCGTCGTCGGCGCAGGCAATCAACTGCAGCGCGGCTCCGCGCGAGATGCCGACGCCAGATTGCGCCTCGGCCAGCGCGGAAGCGCACGCCGCGCGGCTTGCTAACGGGTTCAGGACGATGGCCACGTTGATCGAATCATACAACGCCGCGGCATGGTAATGTAGGCGGTTGCCTAACCGCATTGCGTAGCCCCGGACGCATTCGTCCGGGGATGGGGTGCGCCGGCTCTGGGCCGAACATGCGCTCGACCGCTCGCGCCGAAACTCACGCTCGCTTCGCTCGCGGGGCGGACGAATGCGTCCGCCCCTACATGTATGAACCTGACTGCCTCTGAATTTCGCAACGCGATGGGGCGCTTCGCCACCGGGGTGACCATCGTGACTGTTGACCTCGACGGCGAGGTACACGGCATGACGGCCAACGCCTTCGCCTCGGTCTCGCTCGATCCCATGCTGGTGCTGGTCTGCGTGGATCACACCACGCGCACCCATGCGCACCTGCACGCCAAAAAGCGATTTGGAATTAATGTACTGGGCGAGGATCAGCGGGCGATTTCCGAGTACTATGCGCGTTCTGAGCGCGACCACGAACATGCCGAGCAGGAGGCTGGGGCCAGGTTTGAGCGCACCCGGCATGGAACTCCGATGTTGCAGGGATCGCTGGCGTATTTAGAGTGCCGTCTGCATTCCGCGCAAGATGCCGGTGACCACACGATCTTTATTGCCGAAATCGAAGACGCGGTCGTGCGCGAGGGCGAGCCGCTGCTGTTCTTTCGCGGAAAGTATCGCAAGGTGGGCGAGGACGTGGAGAAGTAGCCTTGCCACTTTCTGCGCGCGGGAACATCTAATAGTTGTTCAGACAAATCAGACTGGAGCCGAATCATGGCCGAAAAGACGGCAGAGAAAGTTACGAAGACTGAAGCCGAGTGGAAGCAGAAGCTCACGCCCGAGCAGTATCACGTTACCCGCGAGGCGGGCACCGAGTGCGCGTTCACCGGCAAGTATTGGAACACGAAAGATGCAGGGACCTATCACTGCGTCTGCTGCGGCACGCCGCTGTTCGATTCGCAGACGAAATTTAATTCCGGCACGGGTTGGCCGAGTTTCTACAAGCCAGGCGAATCGAGCAATGTGGTCGAGCACCGCGACACGCAGTACGGCATGGTTCGAACCGAAGTGCGTTGTGCCAAGTGCGATGCGCACCTGGGACACGTATTCGAAGACGGCCCAGCTCCAACCGGCCTGCGCTACTGCATGAATTCCGCGTCCCTGGATTTCAAGCCCGCGGAAAAGAAATAGCTCAGATCGATAAAAGAGGAAGCGGCCGCGTCTCACCCCGTCGACGAGTGTTTTCCCGTAAGTCGTTGAGCCTTGGTGTAAGTGATTGAAAAGTCGTAGAAGGCCCCTGGCAGGCCGCTAGACGCATTATTTATCTGTGGATGAGCTTTGCCTCAACTCGAGATCAGATCGTCGCCGTAAGGGCGCTTTCCGGCCCCGCAAAGGGCATTTTACGCGACGATCTAAGCCCGATTTTGGGTTGGCCGGCCGCGGCCCACAATACGTACTTGAATGTACGTACAATCGACCGCAACTTCATGTCCACGAAAGAGATAAGGGGCACGCGCAGGCGTGCCCCTCGTCTTTTTACGCGGAAACCGCTAAACATTGTCATCCCGAGCGCAGTCGAGGGACCCTGCGTTTCAGCTACGCGCTGGCTGTGGCAGCCATGGCTTTGGGAGCCTCGGCCTGCTTGGAATGACTCTGCTGATCTTTGTGCTTCGCGTCGCTGCTGCGGACCTGGATGCCGCCCTTGAGCGCGGCGCCGTCTTCCACGCTGATGCGCGAGCAGGAAATATCTCCGTGCACGGAGCCTTCGGCGCGGATGTCGACGCGATCGCTGCACTCGATGTTGCCGGTGACCTTGCCCATGACCACGACTTCGCGGGCCTGCACGCTGGCGTCGATCTTGCCATTGCGGCCGATGGTGACGCGGCTTTCCGGCATGTTGATCTTGCCTTCGATGCGGCCGTCAATGTAAAGCGCTTCCGAGCCGCTCACTTCGCCCTTGATGTACAGGGTGCGGCCAATGGTGGCCTGATCCACGGGAGCGGTAACCGTCTTGATGGGGTTGTAGGCGTTGGGGTTGGAAGCCGGCGTGCCGGCCTTAGGGTTAAAGGAGTCCGACGATTGAAGCATGTGACCTTCCTTGGGTCTCCGCGTGGCGCCTTGCCCGGCTGACGCCTGACACCTGGTCATGCGGGTGATCTGAAATTTGGTGGCCTTCGGCAGTTGCTGGCCTAGTGGCCAATCTGAATATCGCACAGACGTAAGCGCCGGCGAGAGATTACGGAAGATGGTGTACAGGTGCGGAGGTCTTCTGACTCGGCGTGTGAGCCCGAGATGTATACCGCAGGAGTGGAATCGCGATGTTTCGCCAACCATCGCTCGTTGGATCTTTCGTCGGCTACTTTTGTTGGGGAATAAGAACCAGTCCGCCACTGGTTCCCCAGAACCCCTTTTCGTGTTATTGAGCTTCCTGCAGGCTCGCCGCCATCTCTTCCCATTCCTTTAACAGCGCGGCGTGGCTGGCTTTGTGCTGGTGGAGTTGTTGCGACTGGCGCTGGCTCTCTTCGGCGCTGACGAAATTCAGCAGCGCGGTTTCCAACTCTGCAATGACTGACTCTGCGGAGCTGATTTTTTCTTCCAACTCGTGGACGCGATCTTCCATTTGCTTGCGCTTGATGGGATTGAGGCGCCTTTTGGGAGATTCGGGCTCGGAATCGGCGCGGTTGCCATTGGCGGGAGCGCTGGGTGTATCAGTTGCCGAAAAATCCCCCCGTGCCGTACCCGCCGCTTTGGATGGCTTTGCATCTGGAACGTCGTCTAGCGTGGGCGCAACTTTCTGTCCGCCTTGCTTGCGCCAGAGATAGTCTTCGTAGTTGCCGGGGAAGACTTCGACTTTGCCGTCGCCGATTTCGAAGACGCGGGTGGCCAGCTTGTCGATGAAGTAGCGGTCGTGCGAGACAAAGACGACCGTGCCGGTGTATTTCATGAGCGCGTCGAGCAGCACATCTTTGGCGCGCAGGTCGAGGTGGTTGGTGGGTTCATCGAGCAGCAGGAAGTTTGCCGGATGCAGCAGCAGGCGCAAGAGCGCGTAGCGGCCGCGTTCGCCGCCGGAGAGTACGCCGATTTTTTTGAAGACGTCGTCCTCGGAGAACAGGAAACAGCCGAGCAGGCTGCGCAATTCGGTTTCGCCGGAGCCGGGAGAGGCGTCGCCGAGATCGTCGATGATGCGCGCGTCGGGATCGAGTTCCTTGTACTGATCCTGCGCGAAATAATCGGCTTCCACGTTGTGGCCGAGCCGGAATTCGCCGTGGGTGACGTTCTCCGTGCCTGCCAGGAGTTTGATGAGCGTGGACTTCCCCGCGCCGTTCACGCCAACCAGGGCGATGCGGTCTCCGCGCTCGATCATGAAATTGACGTTGCGGAAAACTTCTTTCTCGGCTCCGCCGGTCTTCCCCTGGTCAACCCGGCCCGGATAACTCTTGGCCACATCTTCGAACTCGACCACAATGCGGCCGCTGGGCTTGGGCTGAGGAAAGGAAAAGTGGATGGTCTTTTCTTCCGGAGGAACTTCGATGCGCTCGATCTTTTCCAGTTCCTTGATGCGGCTCTGCACCTGCTTGGCCTTGGTGGCCTGGTAGCGGAAGCGGTTGATGAAGACTTCGAGTTGCTCGATGCGGTCGCGCTGGTTGCGGTAAGCGGCCTGCAGTTGCTCGTTGCGCTGCGTTTTCTGGGCGAGGAATTTGTCGTAGTTGCCGGTATAAAACCAGAAGCGCCTGTTCCAGATTTCGGCGATCTTGTTGACGGTGACGTCGAGGAAGTAGCGGTCGTGGGAGATGAGCACGAAGGCGTGCGGATAGTTCTGCAGATATTCTTCCAGCCAGTTGCGGGCCTCGAGATCGAGATGGTTCGTAGGCTCGTCGAGCAGCAGCAGGTTCGGTTTCTGTAGAAGAAGCTTGGCGAGGGCAAGGCGCATCTGCCATCCGCCGGAAAATTCGTCGGTCATGCGCGGCCAGTCATCTTTGGTAAAGCCGAGGCCCATGAGCACGCGGCCCACGTCGGCTTCGATGGAGTAGCCGTCGCGGGTGCGGAACTCGTGCTCGACGCGGTGATAGCGGTCGGCGACCGCGTCGTACTCGGCGCTGGTGTGGTCGAGTTCGGCCATGCTGTGGGTGAGCGACTCGAGTTCGGTTTCCAGGGCGCGCAGGTCGTCGAACACCGACATGCACTCGTCAAAAACGCTGCGGCCGGAGAGCGTGAGGCCATCCTGCGGAAGGTATCCGGCGGAGGTGCCTTTGGCTACGGTGAGCGAGCCGTAGTCGAAGGTGTCCATGCCGGCGAGAATCTTCATCAGCGTGGATTTACCGGTGCCGTTGCCGCCAACCAGGCCGATGCGGTCGCGGGGCGTGATGAGCCAGTCGGCGTTTTCGAAGAGCAGTTTGTGGCCGAAACGTTTTCCGGCGCCGGAAAGCTGAATCATAGGGCTGCAGTTATCGTCTCATAAAGCGGGGCAACTGGAGAGACGAGACAAAACGAGTCGGCGCGTCTGAGTTTATTTTTCGCCAACGATCCGCCGCGAGCGACGATTTTCAAGCATCACTTCTTGGTGAACTGGAGAAATTCGACCGGGGCTCCATTCTCGACAATAAACGCGACGGTCACGCCCGGGGAGGGCGAGTTGGGCGCAATCAGCAGCTCTTTTCCGGCAATTTCAGCGGAGAGATCGTCCACTTCGAAGGCGACATGCGGGACAGTGCGCACAAGTTCCGGGACCGTCGCTTCCGGTTCGAACCGCATCCACTCGATTCCGTAAGCGCTGGTTTCATATCCTGACACGAACGTCGCATGGCCCTTGATCAAGCGTTCGCCTTCTCGACGCTCGGTCGTGGGAATTCCGATGTGATGGTACCGCCTCGTGGAAGCAATTGGTGACTTTGTCACATGAATAAGTTTAGCCCATGACGGCATCTGTTTCTGTCAGTTGTTCAAAACAGGCTAGTGAGTTCAGAGACCTCCCACTGTGCGATCTGGCGATGTCACGCCAAATATCCTGTAGCGACGGCATCAACCTTGTTGTCTTCATTGACTCGCCCAGCCCGTACACCTAAGATTCAGCCGATGATCGGCCAGACCATTTTGCACTACCGCATCCTCGAAAAAATAGGTGGCGGCGGCATGGGCGTGGTCTATAAGGCCGAGGACACCCGGCTGCACCGCTTCGTCGCACTCAAGTTCTTGCCAGACGATGTGGCAAGCGATCCTCAGGCGCTGGCCCGCTTTCAGCGTGAAGCACAGGCGGCTTCTTCCTTGAATCACCCCAACATCTGCACTATCCATGACATTGGCGAGGATGATGGGCACGTGTTCATCGCGATGGAGTTTCTAGATGGCGTTACGCTAAAGCACCGCATCGCTGGTCGCCCCCTGGAAATAGAAACTTTTCTGACACTGGCTGTCGATATCGCAGACGCGCTCGAGGCTGCGCATACGGCTGGCATTGTCCATCGCGACATCAAGCCTGCAAACATTTTTGTCATGCGACGCGGAAATGCCAAGATATTGGATTTCGGACTGGCGAAGTTACCCACACGAGCCAAACCGGGCACCAGCAGTGAGAGTCTGGAAACGATGTCAATCGGATCCGGAGCGGAATTCCTGACCAGCCCGGGAGTAATGCTGGGGACGGTTGCTTATATGTCGCCGGAGCAGGTGCGAGCAAAAGACTTGGATGCACGCACCGACGTCTTTTCTTTCGGAGTCGTGCTCTACGAAATGGCCACCGGAAAAATACCGTTCGAAGGATCGAGTTCAGGAGAAATCTGCGGCGCGATCCTGCACTCAACGCCAATACCGGCATCGCGGCTCAATCCGCATATTTCTCCGGAACTCGAATCTCTGGTCAACAAGACGCTGGAAAAAGACCTCAGCCTGCGGTATCAACATGCTGCGGATATCACTGCTGACTTGCGACGACTCAAGCGGGACCTCGAAACAGCTAAAGCAGCCCCATCATCTCCCAAGGTCTTGCCAAAGAGCCGAGGCGTATCGTTGGTGCTGGCTGCGTGCCTCCTGATCGTAGTCCTGTTCGCAGCAAACGTGGGGGGCTGGCGGGCACGGCTGTTGAATAATCGAGGGTCCGCTATCCGCTCCATCGCGGTATTGCCCATGGAAAACCTCTCCCGCGATCCGGGGCAGGAGTACTTCGTGGACGGCATGACCGACGAACTGACCACCGACCTTTCAAAAATCGGGGCGTTGCGAGTGATATCGCGAACCTCGGCCATGCACTACAAGGGCACAAATAAGACACTGCCGGAGATTGCCAGGGAATTGAAGGTGGATGGGGTAGTGGAAGGATCGGTCATGCGCTCGGGAGACCGGGTGCGAATCACCGCCCAGTTGATCCACGCCGATACCGACGAGCACATATGGGGTGAGACCTATGAACGCGACATGGGCGATGTCCTGAGGTTGCAGGCAGAAGTGGCCCAGACCATAGCGCAGCAGGTTCGCGTGCAGTTAACGCCCCAACAGAAAGCCCGGCTTGATTCCGCTCCCAGAGTGGACCCTGCGGCTTATGACGCATTTTTGCAGGGGCGTTCGTACTTCGTCTGGGGTTCTAATTCGGTGGAAGGGTTCAGGGCGGCACAGCGCTTTTTCCAACAGGCCATCGAGAAAGACCCCAATCTTGCGCTCGCTTATGTGGGGCTTGCCGATAGTTACGTCTATATGGGTTCGCAACGGTGGGTGGCTCCGCAGGAGGCTTATGCGAAAGCCCATGAGGCTCTCAAGCAAGCGCTAGCACTCGATCCGACTCTCGGTGAAGCCCACAGTTCACTGGGATGGATGAGTTGGCGCTATGACTGGAACTGGCCCGTGGCGGAGAAAGAATTCAGGCTCGCGCTAGAGCTCAATCCTAACTATGTGGCCGGACAGGAGCAGCTTGCCTGGTTTCTAGCCTGGAGTGGCCGGCGCGACGAGGCCTTGGCGGGGCTGGCAAACATGGCCAGGCTTGATTTCGCGTCGAGCACCCGCACCGCTGTTGAGTCGGGCATCTACTATCACCAGCGCGACTACAAAACCCTGGTGGAAGTAAGTCGGAAGTTCGTAACCGCCAATCCGGATGCTTGGCCCGGTCGTTACTTTCTGGCTATCGGGTATGACGGATTAGGCCGAGCGGCCGATGCCATTCCCGAGTACCAGAAGGCGGTCGAGTTATCGCACGGCGACACAGACACAGTCGCAGGACTGGCTCACGGCTATATCGCCATTGGAAAACGAACTGAGGCGGAGAAGATACTGCGAGATTTATTGGAGCGATCGCAGAAAAGTTATGTTTCGCCATACATGATCGCGACGATCTATGCCGGACTTGGCGATAAAGAAAAGGCTCTGGGTTTTTTGCAGAAAGCCTACCGGGAAAAATCTCCCGATGTGCCCTATTTTCTGAAGGCCGATCTCAGGCTGGATCCGCTCCGCTCCGATCCTCGCTTTCAGGACCTTATGCACCGCGTTGGTCTTTCGAATTAGCATCGATTACTAACCCGAAGGCCTGCTCACTCATTGACCCCTGTGGCAGGGCGGCTTGACGTAAGACTTTAGCCGGGATGCCTGCTAGACTTCACGTCATGCGCACGACGGGATGTGTCCGAAATAATCAAGCAAAGGAGCAGACATGAAACGGAGTATGACAGTCGTTTTGATTCTGGCAACGGCAACCTCGGTTGCATTTGCGCAAGACTGGTATCGCGATCGGGATGAGCGCTACCATGGCGACCAATGGCGGCCCCATGTGTTCTCTCACGTCGGGCAGGATCTTGACCATATCTGGAGTGCTCGAAACGCGAGCGAAAAAGAAAACGCTCGGCTTGCCAGGACCAAAGAGGAGCTCTCGAAAATGCAGGCCGACCTCGATCAAGGCCGCTTCGATAACGGTCTTCTGAACGATGTCATTGATTCGCTCAGAAAGTCGGCTAACGACCAACGGTTGTCTCCTCGCGATCGAGATGTGTTGAACGACGATGTCAACCGGCTTCACGATTACCAGCGCAATCACAATCATTGGAATCGCTAGGACCTGCCACGTGGGGCCGTTGCACTCAAAGCCCCCCGGAGCTTTGAGGGGCTGGCGCACGGCGCTGAAGGGGCGGTCTATGGCCAGACAGCTTGGGCGATGGGGTCTTTGGACGATGCTACGGAGCGGGCATTGCGCTGCGTGGGATAGGTTCCCCAGAGTTCGTTGTGGAACTGGATGCGTTCGAGGGCGCGGTCGATAACGGCTTCTAGCTCGCGGGTATATTTCACTTCGCGGCCTTTGGCGAGACGACGCTTGGCTTCCGCAGGACTCACCCAGGTGGGGCGGCGATTGCCTTCGTCGGGGCGCCGCATCTGGTGGACTTCCATTAGGAATGCTTTGATCACGAATTCCTGCACGCCTCCGGGTTGCCAGAAAACGCCCTTGGAGTGCAGATACAAATGAAAGTGACGCGGCTCGATGGTGCCGAGAGCTCCGGCTTCTTCAACCGCTTCGCGCTCGGCGGCCTGGCTGTGCGACAAGCGAGGGTCCGTCGAGCCCTTGGGGAAAGTCCATTTGTTGCCGCCGTTGGTATTAACCAGAAGGAACTCGATCGCAGTGCCGCGCCGGCGATAACAGATGGCGGCTACCTGCAGCGGAAGCGACTTCGCGACGCGGGATGAAGCCATGGGCGGCGGCCCTCCTTGTTCAATCCTACATGCAAGATATTTCACTTGTGTTAATGTGCAACAAAAATTGTGCAGGCAAGAGGGTTACGAAAGGGTTACGTACGGCTTGAGGGAGTGGGTTTCGTTAGGATCCTTCGACTGCCTGGCCGTTCGCGTAGCTCGCGGCCTCTCCACTCAGGACGACACAATCAAGTTTGGGCTCGCTGCGCTCGCCTGCGCTTTCGCTGGACAGCCGAGGGTTGTCTCTACACCGAGGGACTAATGCGTC